>NZ_QQNA01000248.1 GCF_003346515.1 Streptomyces corynorhini | reverse complement strand
GGCGGAGCGGGTGCGCGCGGCGTCAGCCCTCGTTGCTCAGCACCGGCAGCAGCTCCGGCAGGTGCCCGTCCGAGGCCGCCGCCGCGCGCACCCGCTCCGCCGGGACCTCCCCGTACAGCGTGGTGCGCGCTCTGGCCGGGCGGCCGGCCGTGTCGGCGATGGCGATCAGGTCCTTGACGGAGCGGTACGAGCCGTAACTCGACCCGGCCATGCGGGAGATGGTCTCCTCCATCAGCGTGCCGCCCAGGTCGTTCGCGCCCGAGCGGAGCATCTCGGCGGCGCCTTCCGTGCCCAGCTTGACCCAGCTCGTCTGGATGTTCGGGATGTGGGGGTGGAGGAGGAGCCGGGCCATGGCCATCACCGCGCGGTTGTCGCGGTCGGTCGGACCGGGGCGGGCGATACCGGCGAGGTAGACGGGGGCATTGGTGTGGATGAAGGGGAGCGTGACGAACTCGGTGAAGCCGCCGGTCTCCTGCTGGATGCGGGAGAGCGTGCGGAAGTGGCCGAGCCAGTGGCGCGGCTGGTCGACATGGCCGTACATCATCGTGGAGCTGGAGCGGATGCCCAGTTCGTGGGCGGTCTTGACGACCTCGATCCAGGTGGCCGTGGGCAGTTTGCCCTTGGTGAGGATCCAGCGGACCTCGTCGTCCAGGATCTCCGCCGCCGTGCCGGGGATCGAGTCGAGCCCGGCCTCCTTGGCGGCGGTCAGCCACTCGCGGATCGACAGGCCCGTGCGCGAGGCGCCGTTGACGACCTCCATCGGGGAGAAGGCGTGCACGTGCATGCCGGGCACGCGCTCCTTCACCGCGCGCGCGATGTCGAAGTACGCCGTGCCGGGCAGGTCCGGGTGGATGCCGCCCTGCATGCAGACCTCGGTGGCGCCCACCTCCCACGCCTGCTCGGCGCGGTCGGCGACCTGGCTCAGCGAGAGGGTGTACGCGTCGGCGTCCGTGCGGCGCTGGGCGAAGGCGCAGAAGCGGCAGCCGGTGTAGCAGACGTTGGTGAAGTTGATGTTGCGCGTGACGATGTACGTGACGTCGTCGCCGACCATGTCCCGGCGCAGTTCGTCGGCGATCCGGGTGAGCGCGTCGAGCGCCGGGCCTTCGGCGTGGAGCAGGGCCAGGGCCTGGTCGTCGGTGAGCTTCGTCGGGTCGTCGGCGGCCTGGCCGAGGGCCCCCCGTACGTCGGTGTCGATCCGGGAGGGCACCATGCCGGGGGCCGCCGCCTCGCGCAGCGCCTCCCAGTCGCCGTACACCACGTCGAAGTCGTCGCGCCTGTCCCCGGTGCGGCCCTCGGTGTCGATCGTGCGGTGCAGGTCCGTACGGCCGGTGGCGGTGAACCCCTCGTCGGGCTCCTGCCAGGGCAGTCCGGCGGGCCGTACGTCCTCCCGGGCCAGCCCGGTCTCCGGGTCGGCCAGGGCCCGTACGTGCGGCACCAGCCGGGGGTCGAGCCAGGGCTCGCCGCGCTGGATGAACTCCGGGTAGATGGTGAGCCGTTCGCGCAGGGTGAAGCCGGATTCGGCGGTCCTGGCGGCCAGTTCGTCGATGTGCGGCCAGGGGCGCTCGGGGTTGACGTGGTCGGGGGTGAGCGGCGAGACCCCGCCCCAGTCGTCGATGCCCGCGCCGATGAGCAGCGCGTACTCGGCGTCGGCCAGGTTGGGCGGCGCCTGGATCCGGGCTGACGGGCCGAGGACGTGCCGGGTCACGGCGATGGCGGCGGCCAGCTCCTCCAGCTCCGCGTCCGGCATGCCGCGCATCGCGGTGTCCGGCTTGGCGCGGAAGTTCTGGACGATGACCTCCTGGAGGCCGTGGTACGCCCGCTGCACGCGCCGCAGTTCGAAGAGGGCGTCGGCGCGCTCCTCGTACGACTCGCCGATGCCGATCAGCACCCCGGTGGTGAACGGGACGTTGGAGCGGCCCGCGTCCTCCAGCACCCGCAGCCGGACGGCGGGCTCCTTGTCGGGCGATCCGTGGTGCGGGCCGCCGGGCTCGGACCAGAGGCGCACGGCGGTGGTCTCCAGCATCATGCCCATGCTCGGCGCGACCGGCTTGAGCCGCTGGAGGTCGGTCCAGGACATCACGCCCGGGTTGAGGTGGGGCAGCAGCCCGGTCTCCTCCAGCACCCGGATCGCCATGGCCCGTACGTACGCCAGGGTGTCGTCGTACCCCTCGGCCTCCAGCCACTCGCGCGCCTCGGGCCAGCGGTCCTCGGGCCGGTCGCCGAGTGTGAACAGCGCCTCCTTGCAGCCCATTTCGGCGCCCTTGCGGGCGATGTCCAGCACCTCGTCCGGCGAGAGGAACATCGAGTGCCCGGCCCGGCGCAGCTTGCCGGGCACGGTGACGAAGGTGCAGTAGTGGCACTTGTCCCGGCACAGCCGGGTCAGTGGGATGAAGACCTTGCGGGAATACGTGATGATCCCCGGCCGGCCCGCCGCCGCCAGCCCCGCGTCCCGGACCCGTGCGGCGGACGCGGCGAGATCGCCGAGGTCGTCGCCGCGTGCCTGGAGGAGTACGGCGGCCTCGGCGACATCGAGGGCGACACCGTCACGGGCCCGCTTGAGAGCGCGGCGCATGGAGTTGGCGGTGGGCCCTCCGGGCTGCTGATTCGTCATGAATCGAGCATACGAGCGCGTGCGGGGCTCGCGGGGGCGCGCAGGGGGGTGGCAAAGCTCTCTCTCCGGTCAGGAATGAGAGGGGAATCCCGTCGGGAACGGCGGGGAGGTCTCCCGTCGGGAACGGCGGGGGCTTCCGTAGGGAACCGCGGAGGCTTCCGCACGGAACCCCGGGCGCTCCCGCACGGAACCCCGGGCGCTCCCGTCGGGAGAGGCGGGAGACCGTTCGCGCGCGTCCCCGGGAGGCCGTTCGCGGCGCGTCCCCGACAGCTCCGCGGCTCCCGGGGACGGCTCCCGCGCCCCGCCCCAGACGGCTCCGCGCCCCCGCGCGCCTCAGACGAACGGCGCGTAGGCGTCCAGCGTCCGCAGCACCTCCGCCTCGCCCGCCGGCGGGAGCTGCAGCACGACCTCCTTGATGCCCAGCTCCGCGTAGTGCGCCAGCTTCCCCTCGCTCGGCACCACCGCGTACGGCACGACCTGCGGACCGGCCGGGTCCCGGCCCGCCGCCGTCCAGGCCGCGCGCAGCGCCGGGAGCGCCTCGGTGAGTCCCCGGCCGCCGATCGGCAGCCAGCCGTCCGCGCCCTCGGCGATCCCGGCGAAGAGCTTCGGCCCCGCCGCGCCGCCGATGAGGACGCGCGGCTCGCCCCGTACCGGCTTCGGGTACGCGTTGCTGGCCCGTACCGCACCGAACTCCCCCTTGAACGCGGTCGGTTCGCCCGCCCACAGCGCCCGCATCAGCGCCAGCCGCTCCTGGGTGAGCGCGCGCCGCGACGCCCACTCCACTCCGTGGTCGGCGGCCTCCTCCTTGTTCCAGCCGAAGCCGACACCGAGGGTGAAGCGCCCGCCGGAGAGATGGTCGAGGGTGGCGACCTGCTTGGCCAGATCGATCGGGTCGTGCTGGGCGACGAGCGTGATGCCGGTGCCGAGCCCGAGCCGTTCGGTCACGGCGGCGGCCTGGCCGAGGGCGACGAAGGGGTCGAGCGTACGGCTGTACTCGCGCGGCAGCTCGCCACCGGCCGGGTACGGGCTGGTCCGCTCGACGGGTATGTGGGTGTGCTCGGGAAGGTAGAGCCCGGAGAAGCCGCGCTCCTCCAGCTCGCGGGCGAGCCGTACGGGCGTGATCGTCTCGTCGGTGAGGAAGATGGTGGTCGCGATCCGCATGGGTGGAGCCTCCGTCGTCGGCGTCGGTGGAGCGGCTGTCACCGTACAACTCGCGGTTACTCACAGGTAGGGGCCGGTGGGGCGCCCCCGCCGTGGCGCGGCAGGCGCCGAGGGCACGACAGACACCGGCACAGGCACAGACACAGACACAGACACCGGCACCGGCACCGGCACCGGCGGCCGGACCAGCACCAGGACCGTGCGCGGCACGCTGCCGCCCGGCGCGCCCGATTTCGTCCATCTGCCCGTCGAAGTGCCCTCAGGCGTCAACGAGATACACGTCGCCTACACCTACGAACGCCCGGCCGTCCCGGAGGTCTGGAACGGCCCGTACACGCCCGACGACGAGGTCTCCCTCGCCGAGTGGGACAACCTGCTGGTCGCGGCGGCCCGTTCGGGGGGCCGGTGGACCCCGGCGATGGGCAGCAGCGACGCCCACCGCGACCCCGACGCGATCGGCACGCCGCAGACCGTGGTGCTGGCCGACGACCTCAGCCGCGAGGCCGTCCTCGCCGGACTGCGCGCGGGCCGCAGCTATGTCGCCGAGTCCGCGCGGGTCTCCCTCTCCTTCGCCGCCACCGGAGGCAGGGGCGCGCACGCGGGCATCGGCGAGCGGCTGCGCGTCTCCCGCGACGCCCCGGTCACCGTACGGCTCGACGTGACCGGAGTCCCCGGCGGCACCGCCCACTTCGTCACCGACCAGGGCACCCCGCACACGGTCGCGCTCCCCGACACGGGGACCGGGACGGCCGAGTGGCACACCACCGCCTCCTACGCCACCTACGTACGGGCCGAAGTGCGCCACACCCCCACCGCGCCGCCCCTCCCGGGAGCCCTGGCGGCCTTCACCAACCCGGTGTTCCTCGGGGAGTGAGCGAGGGGCCCGCCCCGGGCGGGCCCCCACGCGCCCCCTCTGCCCGTCCGCACACCCCGGGGCCGCCCGCGCACCCCCCGCGCATCCCTCACCATCAGCACAAAACCCACGGACCCCGCACGAACCCACCACGCTCGTCGCGTGATCCACTCCTCTGCCCCCACCCGCAACTGATACCCCTTCAGCCACATGGCGTCTCGATCCTGTCGCGGCCGTGTGCAGACCTCGACTCACTGCTGACTCATGGGCGACGACAAGGCAGACTGTCGGAGGCGATACCGGCATGAGCGGGGGCAGGGGGAGCTATGGAACGGGACGGCGGGCCTCGGGTGCCGGAGCAACGGGCTGCGGCCCCGACGGACGAACGCGACGAGCTGCGCTTCAGCGTGCTCGGCCCCGTGCGCGCCTGGCGTGGCGAGGAGACACTGTCGTCCGGATCGCCGCAGCAGCGCGCGCTGCTGGCGGCCCTGCTGCTGCGCCACGGGCGCACGGCCACCGCGGGCGAGCTGATCGACGCGCTGTGGGGCGACGAGCCGCCTTCGCAGGCGCTGGCCGCCGTGCGGACGTACGCCTCACGGCTGCGCAAAGTACTCAACCCCGGTGTGCTGATCAGCGAGTCGGGCGGCTACGCCCTGCGGACCATGCGCGAGGCCCTCGACCTGAACGTGGCGGAGGAGCTGGCGGGGAACGCCGACCGGGCGCGGGCTGCCGGGGACAACTCCCAGGCCAGGACGCTGATCAACCAGTCGCTCGACCTGTGGGACGGCGAGGCGCTGGCCTCCGTGCCCGGCCCGTACGCCGAGACGCAGCGCGCCCGGCTGGAGGAATGGCGGCTCCAGCTCACGGAAGCGCGACTTGACATGGACCTGGAGGTCGGCTGCCATGCGGAGGCCGTCTCCGAGCTGACCTCGCTGACCGCCGATCACCCACTGCGCGAGCGGCTGCGGGAGCTGCTGATGCTCGCCCTCTACCGCAGCGGCCGGCAGGCCGAGGCCCTCGCCGTGTACACCGACACCCGTCGGCTGCTCGCCGACGAGCTGGGTGTCGACCCCAGCCCCGAGCTGTCGCGGCTCCAGGAGCGCATCCTGCGGGCCGACACCGAACTGGCCCGGCCCAAGGAGGATCCCGCCCCCGCGCACGCCGTCCTGCGGCCCGCCCAACTCCCGGCGACCGTGCCGGACTTCACCGGCCGCGTCTCCTTCGTACGGGAGCTGGGCGACCGGCTGGCCACCGCCGAGGGATCGGTGATGGCGGTCTCGGCGCTCGCCGGGATCGGCGGCGTCGGCAAGACGACCCTCGCCGTCCACGTCGCGCACGCGGCCAGCGAGCACTTCCCCGACGGACAGCTGTACGTGGACCTCCAGGGCGCGGGCACCCGCGCCGCCGAGCCGGAGACCGTACTGGCCTCCTTCCTGCGGGCGCTGGGGCTGCCCGCCACCGCGATCCCCGACGCGGTCGAGGACCGCTCCGCGCTCTACCGCTCCACGCTGGCCGGCCGGCGGGTTCTGGTGCTGCTGGACAACGCCAGGGACGCCGCCCAGCTGCGCCCGCTGCTGCCGGGCACGGCGGGCTGCGCGGCGCTGGTGACCAGCCGGGGCCGGATGGTCGACCTGGCGGGCGCGCATCTGGTCGACCTGGACGTGATGTCCCCGGAGGAGGCCCTCCAGCTGTTCACCCGCATCGTCGGCCGGGAGCGCGTCGGTTCCGAGCGCGAGGCGGCGCTCGACGTGGTCGCCGCGTGCGGCTTCCTGCCGCTGGCGATCCGCATCGCCGGGTCCCGGCTCGCCGCCCGCCGTACCTGGACCGTCTCCGTACTCGCCGCGAAGCTCGCGGACGAGCGGCGCAGACTCGACGAGCTGCAGGCGGGCGACCTCGCCGTCAAGGCGACCTTCGAACTCGGCTACGGCGCCCTCGAACCGGCCCAGGCCCGCGCCTTCCGGCTGCTCGGCCTCGCCGACGGCCCGGACATCTCCCTCGCGGCCGCGGCGGCACTCCTCGACCTGCCGGTCAGGGACGCCGAGGACCTGCTGGAGTCCCTCGTGGACACCTCACTGCTGGAATCCGCCGCTCCTGGCCGCTACCGCTACCACGACCTCGTGCGGCTCTACGCGCGTGCCTGCGCGGAGCGTGACGAACAGCCCGCCTCCGAGCGGGACGCGGCGCTCTCCCGGCTGCTGGACTTCTACCTGGCGACGGCGGCGAACGTGTACGCGCTGGAGCGGCCGGGCGACCGGCTGGTGGAACGGCTGGAGCCGACGTCGTACCCGGGGCTGCCGTTCACCGACCGGCACGACGGGGAGGACTGGCTCTACACCGAGGCCAACTGCCTGCTGGCCTGCGTGCACCAGACGGCCGGTCCCGGCACGCTGCGCCGGGCGGTGGACCTGCTGTGGGCGTCGCTGGACCTGAGCGAGTCGGGCGCCAACTCCAAGGAGTACGAGGCGACGGCGGCCGGGGTGCTGACCGTGGCGCGCGCGTGCGGCGACCCGTGGGCCGAGGGGCGCGCGCTGATCAGCCTGTGCATCTCCCACCGTGTCGCGGGGCAGTTCGACGAGGCGGAGCGGGAGGCGGAGCAGGCCCTGGCGCTCGCGAACCGCACCCACGACCTGCTGACGAAGGCGTGGGCCTCGAACCACCGGGGCGTGCTCGCCCACTACCAGAACCGGTTCACGGACGGCGAGCGCCATCTGACCCAGGCGCTGGAGGACTTCCGCGCCGGGGAGGACGAGGCAGGCGAGGCGTCCGCGCTCTGCAACCTCTCGCGCACCCGGCTCAGCCTGGGCCGCACGGCGAGCGCGATCACCCTCGCCCAGCGGGGCATCGAGATCTACGACCGCACGGGCAACACCCTGCGCGGCGCCAACGCGCGCTACGCGCTGGGCGTGGCCCTCACCCAGAACGGCCATCTCGCGGACGCCAACGGCCGGTTCACGGAGGCCCTGGAGACCTTCAGGGACAGCCGGCAGCGGCTGTGGGAGGGCATGGCGCTGTACCGGCTGGCCGAGATCGACCTGCTGGCCCGCCGTTCGGCGCAGGCCGCCTCGAACGCCGAGATGGCGCTGACCGTACTGCGGGGCATCGGCGGCGACTGGCGCCGCGCCAACGTCCTGATGACGCTGGGGCAAGCCCTGAACAGCATCGGCCAGCCGGGCCGCGCCCAGGTCTGCTGGCGCGACGCGCTCGCCACGTACGAGGCGCTGGGCTCGCCGGAGGCGGCGCAGGTCCACACCCTGCTGTCGTCGGTGGCCGCGGCCTAGGGCCTCTCGTCCCTATCTGAGCCCCTGCCCGAGGGCCCGCCCGACGGCCCGCCCGACGGCCCGTCCGAGGGCCGAGGCACGGCCCGGATCCGGGCTCTGGTCTGGGCGTTCATCATTCGTTTAGCGCGCCACGGCATTGTCGTCCTCGTCGATCCGTTGCGTCGGGGGGCAGACGGATCGATGTCAGGCCGTGTCCCTAGGGTGAGCGGCCCTGAGTAGCCCGTCCGGCAGTCGACCGGGGGAACCGCCGGACGGGCCTCATCGCCCCATCGCACCAAGCAACTCAAGGGAGCCACGACCATGGCCGAGAAGACCAAGGACACCGTCGTCAAGCCGCAGGACGCGCACATCACCGGCGGCACCGAGACCACGGTCAAGCCGCAGGACGCGCACATCACCGGCGGGTCGGAGGACACCACCGACGACGCGCACATCACCGGGGATCCTGCCTAGGACCAACTGAAGATCCTCTTGACGGGGGACGACGACCGCGGCGGCGCGGAGGGGGAGCCGCCGCGGTCGTGGCATGTCCGGACCCTCTCGGCCGCAGCCAGCCCCCTCCCGCTCATTGAGTCTCGCCGGAAAGGTATGACATGACCCTCGCCAAGCGCGTCCTGATCACTACGGCCATGGTGGCCGCCGCAGCCGCCGGAGCGGTGTCACCGGCCCTCGCGGACGACACCCACACCACGGGCGACATCCACATCACCGTGACCCCGCAGGACACCCACCTGACCGCCACCCCGCAGGACACGCACCTCACCTGAGTCACCGGACGGGAACGGGAAGGGCCGGGCCCGGCCCTTCCCGTTCCCGTGTCCGCATGTCCGCGGGTCCGATCAGGCCCGGTCGAACCCGTGGCCGGGCTCGGACGGGCTCCGTGGGGCTCGGACGGGCTCGGCCGGGGTCCGTCGGGCTCGGACGGGCTCGGACGGGCTCGGACGGGCTCAGCCCGCGACCGTCGCCGCCACCTCGCACCGCCGTACGCGGGCCACCTCCCGGGGCCGGTCCATCGGCACCCGGACCGTGCGGGTCTCGCCGCCGTCCAGGGTGACTTCCGCGTCGCCGAAGTCGACGTACGAGCCCGCGGCGTCCGTGAACGTCACGTCGATGTCGTAGGTCGCCTCCGTGGACGCACGCTCCGCCGCCACCCGTACCGTCGCGTACGTGACGGCCTTCCGCTTGCCGCGCGCCCCGCTCACGCAGGTGACGACCCGCGCCCGCGCGCCGTCCGCCTCCGACGTGGCGCCGCCGGACGTCGAACCGCCGGCCGAGGAGTCCCGGTCGTCGTGCGTGTCGTGGCGCGTGCCGGTGCCCGATCCCGAGGAGGAGGAGGAGGACGAACCGTTGCCTCTCTCAGGACTGGAGCAGCCGCTTCCGCCACCGCTGCCGCTGCTGCTGCCACTGCCGCCGTGGCTCGATCCCCTGGACCTGGACTTGCCCGACGACGAGAAGCCCGTCAGCGCCAGTACCACCGTGACCAGCACGGCCGTGATTTTGAGTCGCCGAAATGTCTGACGTGTCACAGCGTTCCGTTCCCCCGTACGCGTCCATGGATCTGGTCATCCATGAACCTGTCAATCGCGCGCGTCAACCTACCAGCGTGCTCCCCCGTCACCGGTGCCGCATGGCGTACGCCGGTGACCCGGCGTAGCGTCGGCACCTGGAGCAGGATTCCGTACCGCTCAGGGAGGCCGACGATGGTCCGCAACGTCATCGGTTCGCTCCTGGCTCTCGCCGGAGCCGCCGCCGCTGTCCTCAGCCCGTTCCGCGGCTGGTACGACGGGAGACTCGGGCGCGACTACCGGATCACCGACCTGTTCCACGGCGTCTCCGACACCGGGTCGGGCGTCCTCTTGTCGCTGCTGCTGCCTTTCGCCTTCGCCGCTCTGCTCACCCTGATCGGGCTGGCCGCGCGCTCGCGGGCGCTGGTGGCGCTCGCCGGGCTGGTGGTGCTCGGCTTCACCGTCCTGTGGATGGTGCGCCAGGGCCAGTCGACGGGCAGTCTGACGCTCGCGGGTGACGGTTCCGGGCTCGGCGTCGGCGTGGCGTACGCCCTCGGTGGCGGCCTCGTGCTGCTGCTGGCCGCGCTGACGATGAGCGGACGGCGCCGCCGCGTACCGCCGTCGGCCGCGTACCCCGACGGCCGGGACGGCGACCCCGGTCACGGGGATCAGCCGTACGGTTACGCGCCCGCGCGGGAGCCGTACGGCTACGGATACGGGGACGACCCGCGCTCCGAGGGGCAGTTGGGGCCCGACGCGTACGGCGGCCCTGATCCGTACGGTCAGAACCCGCACGGCCAGAGCCAGTACGGCCAGAGCCAGTACGGCCAGAACCCGTACGGCCAGGAACCGTATCCACCCGAACCCCACGCGCCCCACGCGCCCCCGCGTGACGAGTGGTCCCACGACGGCGACACCCAGTCCCTGCCCGTCGTCCAGCGCCCGCCGCGCGGCCGGGACGGCTAGGTTCTTCCGTTTGGATCAGGCCGGATGAGGGAGCGGGGTCTGCACGATCCAAACGAGAGGCCCTAGCGCCCCGGCCTCGAAGTCCCGCCCGCCACGCCTCACTTGTGACACCGCTGTGACCGGAACTATGGCCTCCGTCACGCTCGCGGGGCCGACGCCCTGGTGAGATGGCCGGATGAGCAGACCCGTCCCGCCCCGCCGCCCGTCCCCTGCCCCGGCCGCGTCCCTTCCGGCCGTCCTCGCCGCCGTCGCCCTGCTGCTCACGGCCTGCGGGACGCAGGACGCGGGCGCCGGGGGCGTCGGGGGCGCCGCCGTGGGCTCGTCACCGTCGCCGTCCGTCAGCCGGATCGACGATCCGGGCAAGGACGGCGTACGGATCACCTCGCTGACCCTCCCGTCGCCTTCCCCCTCCCCCTCCGCCTCGGCCACGCGTGGCCGCTCCGTCTCGGCCGACACCCTCGGCACGGACGTGGACTCGGGGATCTCCGCCACCTACGAGGTCACCAACGAGGGCACCGAGACCCTGACCTACTCCGTCGTCTTCACCTTCACGAGCGACGACGGCGGGGCCATGGCCAACCGCACCGCGACCGTGCGCGACGTCGGCCCCGGCAAGACGGTGCGAGGCACGGTCCTGGCCGGGGAACTGCCGCCCACCACACCCCGGGTGACCGGGGCGAAGGTGCTCACCGTGACGAAGGTCCCGGCCGACGAGGCACCGGCAGAGCCGGGCGCGTGCCCCGCCTCCGGGATCCGGATCAGCGCCGACGACGGCGACGCGGCCATGGGCCTGCGCGTCGTGGGTCTGCGCCTCGACAACTGCGGCACCCGCGCGTACACCGTCGAGGGCTATCCGCTGCTGGAACTCCTGGACGCCGACCGCGGGCCCGTCGACGGCGTCGAGATCCTCGACGGCAGCGGCGAGATCACCACCGGCGCGGGGCCCGACGAACCGCCCCGGCCCGTCACACTCCAGCCCGGCGAGCGGGCGACCGCGAGCCTGGTCTGGCGCAACACCACCGAGGCCGGTACGGCGGTGAACGTGCCCTATGTGCGGGTCCGTGCGAAGGCCGGTGCCGACCCGGTGACGGTGACCCCCGACCTTGATCTCGGAACCACCGGAAAACTCGGGGTCAGGCCGTGGGCGAAGCTGGAGGAGGAGGACTAGGACGCGGCGAGCGCGCGTGCCAGACGCCGTCGACCAGGCGGGACTTCGAAGACAGGGCCTGGGGACCTCCGTCTGGATCATGCCGGGCTCGCGGGCCCCGGCACCGCGCCCCGATCCGGCCTGATCCAGACGGAAGACCCCAGGTGTACGGGCCCCCGTACGGGGCCCGCCCGTACGGGTCCCGCCCGCGGGGCTACCGGCCCGCCGCCCGTCCGGTGGCCGTGCCCTTCACCGCGTCCAGCGCGTACACGCACCGGTCCTTGCTGCACGCGTACACCACACCCCGGCGGGCCACGGGCGAGCCGGTGATCTCACCGCCCGTCGCCAGCTTCCAGCGCAGCTGGCCGCCGCTCGCGTCCAGCGTGTACAGCACGTGGTCGGCCGAGCCGAAGTGCAGCCGGCCGTCCGCGACGACCGGGGCTCCGACGACCTCTCCGCCCGCCGCGAAGCGCCACTTGGGGGTGCCCGTCACCGCGTCGAGCGTGTAGAGGGCGCTGCCGCTGCCGACATGGACGTTGCCGTCGGCGACGAGCACCGGCTCGATCGACTGGCGGGACTCGGTGGCGATCCGCCAGCGGTCCTTGCCGGTGGTGGCGTCCAGCGCGTACACCGTGCCGAGGTAGTCGGCGAGATAGACGCCGCCGCCCGTCACGGCGGGGCCAGGGGCGAAGGCGGGCGGTGAGAGGAAGACCGCGGGCGCCTCGAAGTGCCAGCGCACATGGCCGCTCGCGATGTCGACGGACAGCACGCGCGGCCCGGCCGAGACGTACAGCTGGCCGTCGGCGGCCGGACTCACCCGAACGGGGACTCCGCCGCAGGACGCCGCGTCGCCCACGGGGTACGACCAGCGCTCGGCGCCCGTGCGCGCGTCCAGCGCCAGCAGTCTGGCGTCCTTCCACGCGTACACCGTGCCGTCGTGGACGGCGGGTCCCGACTCGGGCGTCTCGAAGTCCGTCTGGGCGCCGGAGGTCTCCCACAGCTTCTCGCCGTTCGCCGCCTCCCACGCCTGGATGCCGCCGCCGCGCGTGCCGGTGACGACCGTGCCCCGGTCGACCTTGAGGGAGTACACCCAGGCGTCCGTCTGCAGCCGCCAGCGCTCCGAGCCGTCCTTGCCGTCGAGTGCGTACAGCGTCGGGCCGTCGGAGGCGTGGATACGGCCCCCGGCGACGGCCATCGCCCACGCCACGTCGCGCGTCTTGAACTGCCGTCGTCCGCTGCCCACGTCCAGCGCGTGCACCTCGAAGGAGGTGACGTAGAGGAGGTCGCCGTCGACGACCGGCGTGCCCCAGACGTCGTTCGACATGCGGAACCGCCAGGGGCGCCAGGGGCCGGGGGCCGTATCCACGCCTCCGACGGCC
>NZ_QQNA01000247.1 GCF_003346515.1 Streptomyces corynorhini | reverse complement strand
GATCTGGCGCGCCAGATCGCACAGGTGCCGGGCGGTCAGGACGGTGACGGGCAGCACCAGCACGTCGGGCCGGGCCAGCAGCGCGGCCGTGTCCATGCCGACGGCGGTGGCCGGCAGCAGTCCGGCGGCCAGCGAGACCGAGGCGACCAGCAGCAGCCCGAGCACGAACTCCGGGACGGCGTGCAGCACAACGGCCGCCGTGTTCAGCGTCCGGTCGACGCGGCTGCCCTCCCGCAGCCCCGACACCGTGCCCAGCAGCGGCGCCGCCACGGTGACCAGCACCAGCGCGGGCAGGCCCAGCAGCAGTGTCACGCCGACGCGGCGGCCGATGTCGTCGCCCACCGGTAGCCCGGTCGTCAGGGAATTCCCGAGGTCGCCGGTGAACAGGTCGCCGAGCCAGTGCCAGAAGCGGGCCAGGACCGGCTCGTCCAGCCCCAACCGCGCGCGCAGCGCCGCCACCTGCTCGGGCGTGCCGAGTTCGCCACGGAGCACATCCGCAGTGTCGCCGGGCAGCAGCGAGCCGACGGCGAACACGGCGACGAGCACCACGAGGCACTGGAGGAGGGCCAGCAGGGCGCGCCGCAGGACGTAGGCGCGCACGTCAGCCGATGCGGACCCGGTCGAACCGCGCCCAGTCGTGCGAGTTCGGCGGTGCCGCGCGCAGGCCGCGGACCGAGGCGCTGATGGCGTCGTTGGCGTCGGAGAAGGCCCACACCAGCAGCCCGGACCCGTCCCGTGCGAGCCGCTGGGCGCGGGCCAGCAGGGCCAGCCGGTCCCGCTCGTCACGGGTGGTGCGGGCGCGTTCCAGCAGCGCGTCGAACTTCTTCGAGGCGTACTGCGTCTGGTTGCGGGCGGCTCCGCCGCGGACCCGCTGCTGGAGGAAGTCGGACACGGGCAGTGTGGAGGTGGTGTTGAAGGCGGCGACGCCCTTCGTCTTGATCTCGCTGAAGTAGGTGCTGGAGGCGCGGGTGTTGGCGGTCAGATTCAGCCCCACCTCACGCAGCTGCCGCGCCATCAGGTCCGCGGCCGGCTCCCACGCGGCATCGGCCGCGCTGGTCTCCACGGTGATCTTCAGCCCGTCCGCACCGGCCCGCCGTACGAGTTTCCGCGCCTCCTCGACGTCGCGCTCGCGGGGCTTCAGGTCGTCGGGGTAGCCCCGTAGGCCCCAGCCGAACAGGTCGTTCCCCGGCTCGCCGTGTCCGGCCAGCGCGACGCGCACCAGCGCCTCCCGGTCGAGCCCGAGCTGTACGGCGCGCACCAGCCGCGGGTCGTCGAACGGCTTGCGGCCGGTGCGCAGCAGCAGCTGCTGGGCGGTGGCCCGCGCCACGGTCAGCAGCCGCGTCGAGCCCTCCTTCCTCAGCCGGTTCACCGAGGCGCCGGCCATGTCGGCGGCGTAGTGGACCTGTCCGGACAGCAGCGCGTTGAGCCGCGCCGACTCGTCGTTCGCGGGAACGATCTCCAGCTCGGCTATGTGCGGCGGGCCGTCCCAGTGGTCAGCCCAGCGCCGGTAGCGGGCGGTGCCACCGGGGGTGAACGACACGTAGGTGAAGGGGCCGGAGCCGACGGGCGCGGCGAAGTCCGTCGTTCCATCGGGGATGATCTCGGTGCCGGGGCCGGCGAAGACGGTGGGGAACTCGAAGTTCGGGGCCTTGAGCCGGAAGACGACGGAGCGTTCGCCGTCCGCCTCGCTCGCTCCGAAATCGATCGCCGAGAGCAGCACCTGCGAGGGAGAACCGGTGCCGGGGTCGGCGGCGCGGCGGTAGCTGTAGAGGACGTCCCGCGCGGTGACCGGCTTCCCGTCGTGGAACTCCGCCGCGCGCAGCCGGATCCGCCACCGGGTGCCGGACGCGTCGCTCTCCCAGGACTCGGCGAGCCGCTCGCGGACGGACATGTCGTCCGTGTACGTGCCAAGCGTGTCGTACAGGGCCTTGGCGCGGGCCTGGTCGACGAAGTTCGGGGCGACGTGGGGATCGAGGGTCTCCTGCGATCCTCCGGCCGTGAACGCGGCGCGGAACCGGTCGCTGCCTCCGCCGTCCCTTCTGTCCGCGCCGCACCCGGCGAGCAGGCCGGACCCGGCCAGTGCCAGGGCTCCCCCGGCGGCCAGTACCCCTCGTCTACCGGGTTCCGGCCGGCGCGCCGGTTCCGTCCGGGCATGCCTCGTCACGGTCGATCCTCTCCGGGGTGTCCTCGCCCCTGCTGTCGGACCGGCGACGGGTCAGTCTCCTGACTCCCGGATCGTCGCTCACCTCCGCCTTCCCGTCCGCGTCCGCGGACAGTGACATGCGGGAGGACCGCTCCCCGGTCACAGTGGCGGGACCGCGCCGGACTCGCACCGGCTTCCTGGCTCCCGTCGCCCTGTGCGCTCATTGTGGCGCACGAGGCGACGGGTTCCGGCCCCCGGGCCCTGTCTTCGAAGTCCCGCCGGACCGGGGAATCGAGTGCTACCCCGGCCACCGGCACAAGGCCCGGCCCCCGCCACGCCCCAGCGCGTCGCCACCGCCCTCACCCGCCCCGGAGCAAGAGAAAGCACCCGCTCCGGAGCGAGAGAAAGCACCCGCTCCGGAGCGAGAGAAAAGCCAGGCCGGACATGTTCTGGCCCGGCTTCCGGCGGGGGCCCTGCCGGGTTCGAACCGACGGGCTACGTGTGACAAAGCCGTGCGCGTTCGTGCCGCGTGGTGCCGACCGTGCTGTCGTAGGCCGCCTCCGCGCCGCAGCGGACCGCGGGACTCAACCAGGCGCTTGCGTCGGCTGGTTGAGGGTCGTACGGGCATGGAGCATCGCGGCCTCTGCGGGCATTCGTGCGCCGTGGTCGAACGTCTTCGTGAATGCGGGTACGCCCAGGGCGCCTCGTGCCGATGACGCGATGCGGTCGACGTCGGCGCGTTCAGCGGGTGGGAGCGGAGCCCCCGCGCGGCGGCGGGCCGCGGCAGCCGCGCCGAGGAGGAGGGCCGAGCAGCTGGCCCCAGGGCCGTGGCCCTGCAAGGCGGCCGCGCCGGCCAGGCCCTCCAGCGAGAGGGCGAGGGCGCGTGGCTCCGCGAGCGAGCGGGCGATGTCCAGACCGCGGAGGTGGTGGGCAGCCGCCTGGCGGGCGTCGCCGCGTAGTTCGGCGACGAAGCCGAGTTCAGCGAGGAGCAGGTGGTCGCCCGCCTGGGACGACACGTCGGCGTAGCCGTCACGAAGGCGCAGCAGGTGCGCCTCGGCGGCGTCGAGATCGCCGGAGCGGCGGGCGCCGAGAGCGAGACCCATCTCCGCGTGGATCTCGCCGTACTTGTAGCCCTGTTCGGCCGCGATGCGGCGTGCCTGCTCGTGCAGGTCTCGGGCGCTGGACCAGTCGCGGGCGAGCAGCGCGAGGCGTCCGAGCCCGGAGAGCCTCGCCGATATCTCCGCCTCCAGGCCCAGCTCCCGCGCTATCCGGAGCCCTTCGTGCTGGCGGCGTGCCGCGTTCTCGTACTCGCCCTTGATCTCGGCGAGGGCGGCAAGCGGCGAAATGGTCTGCAACTCCCCCCAGCGGTCGCCCAGTTCCAGGAAGAGCGTGGCGCTGCGCAGCCCATCGCGGCCGAGCCCCGCGAGGTCGCCGCTGACCAGGGCGAGCGTCGCCCGCAGGCCGAGCGTGGCCGCGGTGCCCCACTGGTCGCCCGCGGCGGTGAAAAGGGTGAGGGCGCGGGTGTTCAGCTCGTTGCCGTCGGCCGCGTCGCCCGCGCTGAACAGGCCGTACGCGCAGAGCCACAGCGCGCGGGCACGGCGCACGGGGTCGGGGATGGCGTCGGCGGACACGGCGGCGGTGGCACCCGTGGCGGCGTGGTCGCCGGTGAGAAGGGCGAACGCCGCGTGGAGAAGGACGAGTTCGGCGGGGGCGCACGGTCCGGGGACGGCTGCCAGGACGGACCGCAGGCTGCGGCGGGCCTCGGTGAGGCGGCCTCGCAGCAGCCACCACCAGGTCAGGGCTGTGGCAAGGCGCACCGCCTCCTCCGCCTCTCCGGCACCGGCGCGGCGCACCGCCTCGTCGAGTGCCGCGCGCAGATTGCCGGACTCGGCGTCCAGCCGGGCCAGCCAGGGGCGCTGCCCGGCCCCGCGCAGCTGGGGCTCGGCGCGTTCGGCGAGCGCGAGGTGGTGGCGCAGATGGCGGTCGCGTACGACGGTGAGGTCTTCCATCTCGTGGAGCCGCTCCGTCGCGTATGCGGCGACGGACTCCATGAGCCGGTAGCGGGGCCCGGTGGGCCCGTCCACCACGACGACGAGGGACCGGCCGACGAGTCGGGTGACGAGGTCGAGCACCTCCTCCCGGGCGACGCCGTCGCCCGCGCACACCGCTTCGGCGGCGTCCAGGTCGCAGCCGTCGCGGTGCACGGCCAGGCGGCGCAGAACGATACGTTCGGGCGCGCTGAGCAGCTCCCAGCTCCAGTCGATCACCGCTCGCAGGGTCTGCTGCCGGGCGGGCGCGCCGCGCTGCCCGGAGGTCAGCACCCGGAACCGGTCGCCGAGGCGAACCGCCAACTCTTTTACGCCCAAGACGTGTACGCGGGTGGCGGCGAGTTCAAGGGCGAGCGGAATGCCGTCGAGGCGGCGGCAGATTTCGGCGATGGCTTCGCCCTCCGCCGTATCCGGGTCACGTCTGAAGCCGGGAGCGGATGCGGTGGCGCGCTCCATGAACAACTGGACGGCGTCGGCGGTGGGGAGTGGCTCGACCAGGAACACCGCCTCGCCCGACAGGCCGAGCGGCTCCTGACCGGTGGCCAGGACACGCAGGCCAGGGGCCGTACGCAGGAGCAGCTCGGCGAGTTCGGCGGCGGCATCGACGACGTGCTCACAGTTGTCCAGGACGAGCAGGGTGCGGCGGTCGCGCAGGGCAGCCGCGAGGCGGTGCGGCGGTGCGGGAGTACCGGTGCCCGCGCCGGGCAGCGCGGAGGGGGCGTCGTCCCGAATGCCGAGGGTGGCGGCGACCACCTGGGCGAGGTCGGCGGGGGTGCCCGCGCGCACACCGGCGAATTCGACGAACCAGATCCCGTCGACGAACTCACCGGCCCGTGCACCGTCCCGTTCCGCGGCAGCCGCCGCCACGGCGAGACGCGTCTTGCCCACGCCGCCGGGGCCTGTAAGGGTCACCAGCCGCGCCCGGTGCAGGAGTCGAGAGAGGCAGGCGAGGGACGGTCGGCGCCCGACGAGGGGGGTGAGGGGTACGGGGAGGTTCGAGTGAGCGTGCGTACCCACCTCGGCGTGCGTACCCACCTCGGCGTGCGTACCCACCTCGGCGTGCGTACCCACCTCGGGCAGGTCTGCCGCCGCTGCGGGGCGTCGTTCCGTGGCACACCTGGGATCGCTCGCGGTCCGGCCGGGCCGCGGCCCCCGGGAGATGTGGACACCGCCCTCGGTGTCGGCCACCGTCGACGTGGAGGGCACCGTCGACGTGGAGGGCAGTGTG
>NZ_QQNA01000246.1 GCF_003346515.1 Streptomyces corynorhini | reverse complement strand
GCGGGGGCCGCTGCCGGGGCCGGAACGGCGGTGCCGGTTTCGGCGGCCCCGGCAGCGGCCCCCGCGGCGTCTCGGGTGGTGGTGGTGGGGACGCGGCGGATGGTGGTCAGTACAGGGCTCAGGCGCAGGGCGACGCGCAGGGCGGCCATGGCGGTGCGCGTGAAGCGGGAGGGCAGGCGCAGTTCGGTGACGGGCAGGACGTCTGTGGTGGCGTGGACGGCCGCCTGCGGGTCGATCAGCAGGGTGAGATGGGTGGTCTGTGTGGAGTCGGCTTTCAGGCGGGGCCAGTTGCCGGAGCCGATCGCCTGCACGTAGCCCGCCGGGTCGGGGACGGCGGGGGTGGCGACGGCGTACAGACGGTCGTAGGCAGTTTCGGAGAAGTAGCCGAGGAGTCCGTCACCCTGTTGACCGGGATTGCCCAGGCGCACGGGCCAGGGATAGGCGAGGTGGTCCATCTCCGGCGGGATTCCCTTTTTGATACGTTCCCGCCACTCGGTCAGGGCTTTCCAGTCGAGGGCGTACTTCCAGCCGGGGTCGGCGAGCGGCGGGCCGTCGAGTTCGAAGCCGAGCCGGGTACGGACCAGGGCGAGGGGGCGGCCCAGCAGGGTGCTCAGGACTTCGTCGCCGTAGGGGTTGCCCGGGTTGACGCCTGCAAGTGCCCTGTCGGTGCTGGAGAGCAGGGCGAGGAAGGTGGCCGGACCGGCCGTGAGGAGGTGGGAGGCGAATCGGTAGAGGTGGGGGCGGCTGGCGCGCAGGTCCTCCAGGCGGTGGGCGTTCGAGTCGGGCAGCGGTGCCCACTGGACGACGGTGGAGACCGTGGCGGTGTCGCCGGTCCGCTGGGCCAGGCGGACCTCGCCCAGCGGTGCTCCGGTGGGCGCGTAGCACAACAGCGCGCGGTCGACGTAGTTGGGGACGATCCATCCGCAGACGGGGGTGGTGCCGGAGTTGAGGTCGACGGCTTCGTCGTCGTTGTGCTCGCTGACGAAGTCGAAGCGCAGCCGGGCGGGTTGCAGCAGGCGCGGCGGGAGCTGGACGAGCCGGTCCGGATAGTCCTTGTCGGCGCGTTTGACGCCGGGGCGCACGCTGTCGGCGACGATGGGCTTGAGTTTCTGCGCGTCGCCGGAGAGGACGACGTCCAGGGTCTGGCCGAACTCGTCGATGACGCTCAGGCGGGTGAGGGCCAGCTGTCCCGCGCGGATCTGCGTGAACCCGGAGGCGTCGTAGGTGCCCTGCTTCACCGGGCCGGGGTTGGGCAGGTAGCGGAATTCCTCGCCCACCAGGTCGGCGATCCATGGGTCGGAGGGGCGGACGTTGGGGGCGGCGTCCCGGCAGGCGAGGGCGTCGGTGAGGCCGTCGGTGCTCTGGGAGAGCAGGTCGAGTTCCTTCACCTCGGCGCAGGCGGCGGCGAAGGAGTCCGCGGCTTCGCCGGTGAGGTCGGCGGCGTACCGGTCGAGCTGGCCGCTCATCGTGTACTGCGGCAGCGGCACCAGGAAGCGGCGGCCGTACTTTTCCAGAGGCGGCGCGGCGTCACCGTTCTTCCACTGGTAGGTGGCGCCGTCGAATTCCCAGCTGGGGGACCTGGTGTTGAAGGGGACGGGCCAGTGCCGCACCGTCCACTGGTAGAGCAGGGGCTTCCAGGGCTGGCGCCACACGGGCAGGAGTTCGGGCGTGGGGTTGGCGAGGAGATGGACGAACTCGCCCAGAAGAGCGGCCACGATCCCGGGCAGCTCCCCCGGCTTGAGCCTGTTTCTGAACGGCTCGGGGTAAGGATCGCCCGGTTTCACCGTGCCCTTGAGGTCGCTGGGCAGCCGGCAGACGAGGACGGTGTCGTCGAGGTCGCGGTAGCGCTGATGGCTGGTGGCGCCGCCGAGAACGATGGTGGGGTCCATGGCTTCGAAGAAGGGCGGGAGTGCCTCGCGGCGCAGCTCACAGCCGGCGGGGAGCTTCTTCGCCGACAGGTAGCGGCGGACGGAGTCCGCGAGTTCGGTCGCGTCCTGCCCGTGCGGGATCTTGTCCAGCAGCGTGGTGAGGGCTGACTGCCGCCGGGCCACTTCCACGGCGAGGCTTGCGGGCTTCGACGGGTCGAGTGCGTCCGAGAGGTCCTTGGGAAAGGGCTTTTTGGGGAGGAAGGCGAGTCCGTTCATCCACCACAGGGCGTACAGCCTGCTCTGGAGTGCGGCCAGTTCCCGGGCGGCGGTGTCGTGGGCGTCCTGGTCCCGGTTGAGCTGGGCGAGCAGTGCTTCGGCGTCAGGGCCGGCCCCGGACCAGGTGACCGATTCCGCGGTGCCCGGCGGGTTGGCCTCCTCGGAGGTGTCCACGATCCGCCAGACATAGCCGCCGGGGCGCTGTTCGAACCAGCCGCGGTGCATGGCCTGCGCGGTGAGGATGTCCCCGTCCGGCTCGTCGAGAGTGTCCACCAGGCCGCGCCCCAGTGCGTGCAGCAGTACCCCGTCCCCCGCGCCGGACTCGCGGCGCGCGGTGGCGGAGGCGGTCAGCAGCGCGGCGGTCGCCTCGTCCGCGCCACTGCCGAACGCGATCTTCACCTTGTGCAGCCCCGGGTTCGGGTCCGGCCGGTCCGATGCGGGGATGCCCCCGGCCCGGTTCCACGCGACACGGGCGATCCGGCCGCAGTACGCGGTGGACGTCGGCTGCCACCCGGCCGGTGGCCCGGTCCATTCCAGCGCGGCCAGTGCCTCCTGCGGGCTCTCCCCGGTCTTGAGGCGGCGCAGCAGCTCCTCCTGGCCGGGGTCGGAGTGCCAGCCCACCACCTGGTAGTCGACCGTCGCCCGGTCGATGTCCTTGAGGTTGCCGTCCTTGAGTTCGTCGTGGAGGGAGAAGACGTTCTGGTGGTAGGGCTGGAACGCGTGGAACGTCATCAGCCCGGGGCCGACCGAGGAGAGGAACATCTCCTTGCGCTTGAGTTCCCGGCGAGCGGGTTCGTTCCATGGTGTCCCGCGCGGGCCGATGTCCTGGCG
This sequence comes from Streptomyces corynorhini, assembly GCF_003346515.1. GTDB lineage: Bacteria > Actinomycetota > Actinomycetes > Streptomycetales > Streptomycetaceae > Streptomyces > Streptomyces corynorhini. The sequence goes on along the minus strand of NZ_QQNA01000246.1, from coordinate 68,014 downwards.
TCTGCCCAGCATCGTCGGGGTCACCGTGGCCCGGTACGGGGTGTCCTCGGTCTTCCCGGGGTGGGGCCTGACGGGGTGAAGGGTGGCGGAGGTGCCGTTCTGGTCGTCGAGGTAGTCGCTCTCCACCACCCAGCCGGCCGCCAGCCCAGGATTGTTCTCGACGTGCCGTACGACGAGCCAGCGGTTGGGTACCAGGGGGAAGACACTGTTGCCACCCGGTGTGCGGGGAGCGGCGTGCCGCAGCCCCGCGGGTACTTCCCAGCGCACGTACACGCCGTCGTACTTGAGGTAGGGCTCTTCCGTGGTGGGGTCCGTCCAGGGGATCTCGCTCTGGAACGGGCCGGGCTCCGGGCTGAGGTGGTGCGCGAGCCGCTGGAAGTTGGGCGCCCAGCGTCTGAAGCCCTGCCCGTCGCGTTTGCGTACGTCCCGGTTGACGACCAGGGCGTCCACGCGTACCGGCACGATCAGCGGATTGGTGTCGTCGTCAGCCATGGGGGTGCTCTCCTGTTCCGGGTGTGCTCTCGCGCTGAGCGGCCCGGAAGGTGCGGCGCTGCGCGGCGTTGATCATCTGGATGGCGAACTCGGCCGGGGTCAGGGCCCGTCCTACGGACGTCGCGCTGCCGAGCCGCTCGGCGAGGAAGGCCGTGCGGAACACACGGTCCGGCAGCCCCGGTGCCGGGGTGCGCAGATAGGGGGTGAGGCCGGGAGGGTGGGGGAAGTACTGGCCGGGCAGCTCCTGGCCCAGGGTGCCCGGGGACAGGTCCCGCAGCCGGATGATGCCTCTGGCCACCGGGTCCTTCTCGGTGCTGCCGGCGGGCTCGTCGATGCCGAAGTGAACACCCTGCTGAGGCTCGGCGATCTCGATCCGCTGCGGCACGCCCGGCATCAGCAGCAGCAGGACGTCATCGGCGAGCTTGTCCCGGCGGATCACCGGCAGTGTCTGCTCGCCCGCGGTGGCCTGCTTGTTCGGGTAGGGGCGTACTTCGAGGGCGGGCCAGCCGGGCACCAGTTTCGAACGGATCAGTACACCGGTGAGCCGTCCCTGTGCGGGCAGGGCCAGGCCGCCGGGCCCGAAGAGCACGTCGTCCAGGGCGAAGTTGAGGTCGTGGGCGAGCCCGACGCTCAGCGCGCCTTCCAGCAGCGCTCCGATCCAGCCCGCGTCGACATGGAAGAACCGCAGGCTCTCGGGCGGCAGCATCCTTTCGTCGGGCACCAGATGGGCGAAGGGGACCCCCTTCAGGTCCCGGAGCCTGAGCAGCCAGTCCCGTACGACGGCGAGATCCTCGTCCTCCTCCGGCGGTTCGGAGCTGTCGCCGGTTCCGGTCAGCACGGTGAGAGCGGTCCGCAGCCGTTCGCGCAGGGCGCCGTCGTCGCGTACCCGTTCGGCGGTCAGCCCGGCGGCGCCGGGCAGGCGCGGCGCCGCCGCGACCGGCGTCACCCGGCCCGGCCCGCCCGCGGGCCCGTCCTCCCGCGCCGCGGCGTCGGCTCCCGGCGCTACCAGCGTCCTGGTGAGCTGTTCGCCGAGGCCCGCCTTCACCCACTGATCCAGCCGCGCCTTCGCCCCGCCGGGCATCAGCCCGTCGCGGTCCGTGTACGCGAGGGACGGGGCGGCCTTCCCGGCGTCGGCCGGGACCTCGGGGGTGGCGGAGAACACCGGTTCTTCCAGGCCGGTGACGGCCTTCAGGGCTCGGGCGCGCACGCGCAGCAGCGCGGCGGCGAACGCGTGGTCGGCGAACGCGGCACCCCGGCCCGTGGTGAACGCCACCGCGAGGCTCAGGTCGTAGACCCCGTACTCCTCCAGGTGTGTCAGGGCCTCCCGGGCGCAGCGTCGGCGCGCCTGGCCGGCCGGCGGGGCGAGGGGGGCCGGTGTGAGCGGGCCGCGGTACCAGCCGAAGGTGGAGTGCCCCGCCTCCGTACGGCACGGCAGCGGTACGTACCCCTGGTCCAGGCGGTCGGCGACGTCGCTCTGTGCCGTTCCTTCCAGGCTGGTCCTGTCGGCGGGGATTCTCAGCAGCAGACCGGTTCCGTCAGGGCCTTGGCGGTCGACGAAGTTCTCGGTGAGGGCGGCGAATCCCGGCACCTGGTCGGGCAGGGTTTCGAACGCCGATGACCACAGCGAGATCAGCCGCAGCGGCTGGTCCTTCGCCGTGTGCTCTGTCCCTGGATCGGCCGAGGGCAGTGTCCAGCCTTCCAGCGACACCAGATGCGCCGCGTAGCGTCCGCCGGTCGCGCTGGGCAGACGGTTGCCGACGACGACCGCGTAGGAGCCCGGCTCGATCAGGTCCGGATCGTCGACGGCCCGCTGGTGTTGCTCGTCGACACGACGGATGTGCGTCAGATACGGCAGGTCCCCTTCGGCGGGGGCGAGGGCGTCGAACACGCCGCGGGTGGTCAGGACCGTGGAGCACACCACGTCCAGATCCTCCGCCGGGATGTCCTCGGGGTGGGCGAGCGGGGGCAGGGTGACGCCCTTGTCCTCCGGGAGGCGGCTGCGGGGATCGGACAGTTGCCGCACGGTGCGCGGGTCGCTTTGGCCGAAGCAGTGCGGGTCGTCGAGGAGTTCGGCCTCGCCGAAGACGAGCAGGGCCATCCACGGCAGCCGCGTCACCCCGTCCGCCGCGAAGGCTTCCCGTTCCCACGGCAGGGTGTCGCGGTTGATGGTCACGTGCGGCAGCACGTCGGCGTACAGGCCGGTGGATCCGGGTGGGGGGTAGGTGCCGTGGACCCAGTCCGGTTCCACGGTGAAGCGCGGCGCACGCACCTCGACTTTCTGGGTCACCGGATTCCGCGCGGTCGGCAGGTAGCCCTTGTCCACCGCCCCGCCGTTTTTGGTGAGGTTCTGGTGGGCGGTGAGCGTGTAGGTGCCCGCGGCGAGCTTCGGTAGCAGGCAGTCCACGAACTCCACACTCAGCCGCGGGTCGGCCGCCTGTGCTGTGTGGCCTGTGTGGGTCATGTCCCCTGCCTTTCGTTCTGCGCGCTGCTCTCGGCCTCGTCATCGGTGTCAACCGGGCTTGTTGTTCTGTGGATCTCCGGCGCCTTGGTGAGGGCGATCGCCACCGGTGTCGCCGACAGGCGCAGCGTGCGGGGCAGCAGGACGGGAGCGTCGCCCGAGGTGTCGAGCAAGCGGACGCAGCCGAGCCCGGTGTCGCTCCCGGCCTTGCCGGTGGTGTCCTGGCCGGTGGACCGGGCGACGAAGACCCGATTGCTGTCCGGCGACACGGCCAATGCCTGGGGCTGGGATCCGACCCACACCGGAACCCCCACCTCGCGCGGCGTCGGGCCGGACACGTCGAAGACCGATACCGTGCCCGCCACACGGTTGGTCACGTACAGCCGTTTCCCGTCCGGTGACGCTGCCAGAGCGCTGGGGTCGGTCCCGGTCATCAGGACCGCTACCGGCTCCCTCTCCCGTGCGTCGACGGTGAGCTGGTCCACCACGCTGACAGTGGACTGCCCCGCGTTGAGCGCGTACAGCCACCGGCCGCGGGGGTCCATCGCCAGCCGGGCGGGACAGGGGCCGGCCTTCCGCTCGAAACGCGTGATCAGCGCGTCCTCCTTGACCTCTACGGCCACCACGCTGTCGCGCACGCCGTGGGCGACGTACACCCATCCGCTCTTCTTCGACCACAGATCGGGCTTCGCGCCGCACACGATGTCCACGGCCCCGTTGTCCAACCCGGTACTGCGGACCTTCTTCGGGGTCTTGAGCGCGATCTGCTCCAGCTGTCCCGCCGTCGTGGAGATGAGGAACGCCCATGCGCTGTCGGGGGAAATCGCCACCGCCCGGACGCCTTGGCCCACCCAGATGCCGGTGGTGTCCAGCGTTTTCGCCGGGGTCGGCGGGGTGAAGGAGATACGTGTGATCAGGGGGTGCTGGCTGGAGTTGCCGCTGCACGTGCGCTGCCCGTTGGGGCTGACCGCCAGGTTCCCGGCGGGTACGACGCCTTCGGCTGTCCGGTCGGCGATGGTGAGGCTGTCGGTATCGACTGTGCTCAGCACGCCGTGGTCGTCGAGGACGAACAGCCGCGGTCCCGGGGGCAGGGGCGGGCTCGGCAGCTGTTTCAGCAGGGCTTCGATGTCGCCCGTGACGAGGGAGTCAGCGGGGTCCAGTTGGTCGTTGGTTCCGGGGCCGACGCCCATGACGGTCATCGCGTCGAACAGACGGTTACGGGCCCAGACCGTCTTGGGCTCCGTGTCCAGGAGCAGGGTGCCCCGGGTTTCCCCGCCTGCGCTGGGGACCGTGCCACCGGTGCCGGGGGGCGGGGCGGCAGGTGTACCGCCGTATGTCCCCTCCCGTCGGAGCGCCCGCCCCGCCACGTCGCACACAGGCTCGGCCGGGAGCGGGGGACCGAGCGGCAGAGCCCCGTCCGGGATCCGGTCGTCGTGGGACAGCGCGCCGGCGTCGATTTTTCCCGGGGAGCTGCCCCGGTCGGGCTTGGGCAGCCGCAGTTCGACTCCGGTGAGCTGCCGGTCCACCCGCTGGGGGCTGGAGGGGGTCAGCTTTCCGCCGTAGCGGCCCCACAGTGCGGCGGGCAGGGTGCTGTCCACCCGGGACGAGGGCTCCGCCTCGTACCAGTCGCTCAGGTCGTGGACGGTTTCCTGCCGGTCGGTCAGGGTCAGTGTGAAGTCGGACGTCAGGTCGGTGGCGCGCATGGGCCGCAGATGGACGTGGTCGCTGCCCTTCAGTTTGACCGGCTGTGATCCGGACGGGCCGGTGAGGGTCCATGTGGTGACCGGGACGGCGGTGCGGACGGTGAACGAGAACGCGCCAGGACCGACGACCCACACCCCCTGCTCCAGGCCGTCCTTGGACGTGACGGGGATCAGCCCGTCGGTGGCGGCCAGCCGTACGGCGTCCGTGGCGGCGGGCAGTTGTCCGGCCACGTCCTGCCATGTCGCGATCGGGTCACCGGCGGAACGGCCGTCGCCGAACGCGACCGTGACCTTGATGAACCACAGCTTCACGGTGACGGTCCCGGCGGTCGGCGGGCCCCACAGGGCCAGCGTCGCGCCGATCTCCACCCGGATCGTCTCGCGCACCAGCCAGAGGTCGAGGACGTAGCTGATGCCCACGCTGATGCCGATGCCGATGTCATAGCGCAGCGGGGCCCACTCCATCAGCATCCGCGCGTGTGCGGTCAGCCAGGCGTGCAGGTCTCCGGACCGGTAGTTCACCTCCAGGTCGCCACCGGCCATGATCGCCCCGGGCGTCAGCGCGAAGAACGCGCCACCGGCGATCGTCAGTTTGGAGGTGACCGGCCAGGAGAATCCGAGGCGGGGCACCTTCGGATAGTGGGCCGGCACCGCATACCCGGGGTGGTAGCCGCCCAGGGTGAGAACGAAGTCCCCCGACCGGGCGCCGTCCACCCATACGTAGAGCGCGAAGCCCCCGGTGAGGACACACGCTTCATCGATCAGGTAGGAGCCCGGCGCGAGTTGCGCGGTGAGCTTCAGGATCCCTTCGCTGGCCCGGTACTTGACCGACATGCCCAGGCTGGCCCTCGCATACGCCTTACCCCGCTTGGGGAACCGGGCCTCCGCCGTGCCCAGGACCGCGAGGGCGAAGTCGTCACCGACCTCCAGGACCAGCAGCGCCTGGCACTGGAGGAACTCGAACACGTTGAAGGTGAGACCGGCGGCGAACCACATCTGCCCGGCGGCCGGCCGCACCACAGCTTTCTCGCCGCCGTCCGTCAGCGTCTTCAGCACCGTCAAAGGCTCGGTGTCCGGGTCCGTGGAGGTGAGGTTCTTCAGGAACGGAAAGTCCAGGACCCTGTCGCCCTCGGGCACCCTGACCGTGCTGTTGAAACCGAACCCGGCCAGAATCCCGGTGACCTCCACCGGAGGCGGCCCCCCGAACCTCCCCGACACCTTCCCGAACAGGAACATCGACGGCCAACCGCCGCCGTCGGGCTGCGCGTAGGCGCCCAGCGCGGTCAGCCCGAACTTGCTCGCCGACACCACCAGCACGCCCTCGATGAGCAGCGCGTAATCCGGATCCCGCCTGTTGACCAGCGCACCCATGACCGTCAACGGCGGACGGTCGTATCCCGCGCTCAGACCGTCGAGCCGGAACTCCGGCTTCGCCGGGTCCCGCAGCGGCACACCGATACCGAGCCCCTCGACGCCGAGCGTGAGCCCGGCCATCCCCAGCGACGCCTCGAACAGCACCCATACCGTGCCGTCCACGTAACCGACCCCGACGCGGCCCAGCCGCACGGGCCCCACCGCACGCTGCACGTCCACCCACGCCACCACCGGCGCCCCGGACGCCTGCCCGGCCGTCGCGGCGTGCACGGCCGGGGCGCCGGGCGGTGGATCCTGCGTGTCCCGTCCGCCCTTCACCCGTACGGACACGGGGTGGGCCGTCCCGGGCAACCGCACATCCACCGCGAACGCCACGCCCTTGGTCAGCCCCTCGCCGGGCAGCAGCGCAAGGTCCGGATCGCAGGCCGACAGCGCCTGGTTCAGCACCGCCACCCGCTGCGCGGGCAACTGCGCCGACGCCACCAGCACTCCCACTCCACGCAGGGAGAGATCCTGCTCGGCCGGAATCTGGTCCTTCAGCAGCGGCACCTGCGACAAGCCCACGCCGATCCCCACACTGGCGCGCACCGCCCACTCGCGCTCACCGTTCTTCGGCTGGACGGACGCCACGACCAGCGATCCACCGGCATCTTTCGCATGAGCGGCGAACACCACCGACCTACGCGTGGACGAGTAGCCGATGGTGATCCTGTCGGCCGTTCCCAGCTTCCGCAGCAACTCCGCGGCGGTCTCCTCCTCAGCGCCCAGCAGCTTGGCCAGATCCGCCAGCGACACCCCCTGGGAGTCGGTCCAGACGGCGGTGAACTCCCCCTCCTGGCCCCTGCTGATCGTGAACGTCACCTTCCGCGCGCCGCCGCCCGCTTGGGGCACCTCAAGCGTCAGGCTGCCGCTGTAGGTCTGGTCCCACCCGCTCCCCGCGGGGGTCCGCTGCTTGAGGTCTGTCGTCAACAACAGACGGGCCGAGGCTTCACCGAGGGGGAACTGCGCTTCGGCGGCCAGGGAGAACTTCTTGGCATCGGCTGTGTCGAAGCGCACGCTCAACCGGTCGACGGTGAGGTCTTTGAGAACGGGCGGGGTGTCGATGCCGAACGTCCGGAAGAGTTCGGCAGGCCGGGCCCCGGTGAGGATCCCTTCGAAGCACCAGCCGGTTGTCGCCCACTGGGCCTGGAGCTGGACCTCGCCCGTGCCGATCCGCCAGGCGCATGCCAAAGTGGCGCTGGTGCCCGAGCCGGATTTGATGATCTTCAGATACAAGCCGGTCAGGGCCGCGGGCCCGATCGTCAGTGCCCCGACGACACTGATCCCGAACTCGTAGGAGGCGGGCTTCGCTCCGGGATCGGCGGTGAAGTAGAGCGCGTCCAGCGAAAGGGAGTCCAGCCCGGTCAGGCCGTACTCGGGAAGATAAGCGTCCAGCAGGGGTTTGAGGGCGGTCTTCTCCCCGAGGTATCCGCTCACTCTCAGCTCGGGAACCGACACCTGCACCAGCATCCGCAGCCCGGCCAAGGTCACGGTGCCGCCGATCGTCGCCCGTGGCGTCGACTGGCCCTGGTGGAGATGGAACGTCGCGAAGGGGGAAGAGAGAGTCAGGACGTCAGGGATGAGAGCCCAGGTCGTGTCCAGAGCCACCGTGGGGATCATCGAGAGGATCCGTGCCGGCCCTGACGAGGAAGCGAGAACGCAGTCCACCTGCAGGCCGACGAGGCCCGGATGCGTCACGAGGAGGGTGTCGGGCAGGCTGAAAGTGTCCGGCTTCACCGACATCCAGGCGCACAGTAGCCGCAGGTCGTCCAGCTTCTTCAACGGTACCGGCGGGAACGATCCACGCAGGTTCCAGGCGAGCGAAGGGTTGCCCGGCCGCATGCCCCACACGTACGGGCGGGACGCTCCCGCTCCGGTGGTAAAGGCCGGCTCAACGCCGAGCCCACCTGCGCAGACCGGACCGCCCAGATGGGAAACCACCCCCAGAACCAGGTGGAGGGCCCCGTCGCCCAGACCTCGCAGGACCGACGGATCCACATCGTCCAGATGCCCGGCGGGGATGCTCCAGTCAGGCAGGGCGAGATCGATCCTGACGCCGCTCACCGTGACCCCGGCGTCGTCGGCCGCGAAGACGACCTCCGCCGGAAAGGGCCCTTGGACGGGGGACTCCAGCGGCCCGCGCAGGGACACCGCGCCCTTCACGGTCAACTTCTCGACGTCCGCCCGTGCCCCTGCGACGGTCAACGTCCCGCCCGGAAGATGCGCCGTGAAAAGCTCCTCGGCCTGTGGGAGCCCGAACTCCCGGCCGCTCAGGATGAAATCCTTCGGACAGTTCCTCAGCTTTTCCTTCAGGGACTTCACGGTCAGGTTCATGCGCAACCCATCTCTCAGGCGCCTGTCGGCCGGTCAGCCCCGTGCTTGAGGCCGCGACCTCGCTCGTGCGGCCCGGTGAGAAGCAGCCGCCGGCCAGTTGGTCATACGTCCATCGGGCTCGGTGCCGGGCACGGACCGGCCCGCTTCAGGGCTGGACGCTGTTCCAGGCACGAACCAGGCCACTTCCGCAGATACTCACGCCCATGTCCCAGCAGTTACCGGGCTGCTGCATCGCCTCGGCCCCCACTGTGATGCGCTCTTTCACCTGGAGCGGTGTCGACTGCGGATAGCGCTCGCGGACGAGGGCGGCGACCGCGGCGACATGGGGCGCAGCCATACTGGTGCCCGTCTGATTCCGCACGCCGAAATTCCACGGATCCCTGAGCGGTCCCACGTCAGAGAGGCCCACCGTCGAGGGAATGTCCGCACCCGGAGCGACGACGTCCACCTGCGCACCCCAGTTGGAGCCCTGGTGGAGCCCATCCACCCACCGGGTTCCATCGGCACGGAGCGCGCCCACCACAATCTTCGGACCGGCGCAGTTGGCGGGTGAGTAGTCGACTGAATCCGCGTTGTCGTTCCCCGCGGCGATGACCACCGTGATTCCCTGGCCCGCCGCGTAGTCGAGGGCAGCCTGCATCGTCGGTGAACAGGCGCTCTCGCCCCCGAGGCTGAGGTTGATCACATCGGCCGGGTGAGCGTTCACCCGCCCACCCGGCACCGGGCCACCTGCGGCCCAGACAATCCCGTTCTCGATGTCGGCGCCGTCCGCACCACAGGCGCCGATCACCCGCACCGGAAGGATGCGTGCCCTGTAGGCGATCCCGGCGATCCCGAGGGCGTTGTTCGCCTGCGCGGCCGCGATGCCCGCGACATGACTGCCGTGCCAAGAGCTAGGTACCTTCTGGGAAGGCACTGGGTCTCCATATTGGTCCACGCCGCAGTAGCCCCTATCCGCCCAGGTCCCCAGGTCCTCCGCGTCGTCACTGGGGCCCGCGGGGACGCGGGAGCTGCGCGCGTCGCGGATGAAGTTACGCCCCCGGTCCCACAACTGGTTGGCGATATCGGGGTGCCGGATGTAGCCGGTGTCCACCACTGCGATCGTCTGGTTGAGTCCTGATACGCCCAGGTCCCAGGCTTGCGGCACGTACGTGTGCGCCACTCGCTGAATGCCCCACTGATCCCGGTAGTACGGGTCGTTCGGATCATCGAGTTGTGGAGCCCGCGCACCTGCGGCAGGACGCGCTGTGCCCGTGGAGCCGAGTTCACCGGGCGGTGGAAAAACAAGGTTCGGCTCCACCAGCCGCACGCCTTCGTCAGCGGCGATCAACTCCATCACGCGCACCAATTCGGCCTTGCTCAGACGGGCGGGGCTCACCCCCACCAGCATGCGCTCCAACGGCAACGGTTCGACCACCGACAGCCGCACGCCGCCCCCGGGCGACGGGAGCGCGGCCGACGCGGCCGACACGTCCCCCGTTGCCATGGCAGTACCGGGCCGGTAGGCGACGATCAGCCCTTCCACGCGCAGATCGGACTCCAGTCCTTCCCGCCACACCTCACCTCGTACAGGTTCGGCCGTGTCCGCCGCGGAGGTCACCGCGGGCACCATGGCACAGAAAATCAACACGATCATGACGGCGCGGTATCGCCAGCTGGTTCGCACGGAACCACGCATGAAATCTCCAGGTGGTGCGGGAAGGTCGAATCATCAGGCACGCCGACAACACAATCCGGCGCTTGGCGGTCCAGTCGGGCACCAGGCTGACCCGTCACGTGGACGAGCCTCCGCAGACGCTGACACAGCAGCCAGAAACACGACCGCCGCACGCACGCCGACAAGAATCAACCTGCCCTGGGGAACGGACGGAACAGCACCGATCACCTTCGACTCCTGGCACGCATGAGGACAGGGCGGCATCTGAGGTGCGGGGAGTAGCTCTGGACCGATCGAGACCCACACCGAACTCGCCTGGATCATCACTAAGCATTACGGACAAGAACCGCAGGACAAGCGCAGAAATGGCACAGCCACCTGATTCAGGGACAGAGGTAACGATTCCCCGAGTGCCTGTCTCAGCGCACGCCGGTGAATCGTTGGGGCGCGCCGCCTTACTCTCGATGAGGGGATCCGCGTCGCATCGATCGACGATCTCACCAAGCGCGTAATCGACGAGGCCACACCCACTCAACTAGCTGCTACTGGGGCACAAGTGGCAATTCGGCTACGTCTCACGTCCTCGGCATCGGGACGGCGGAGGCGGGGCAGGTGCTGCGGAGCTTCACCCGAGGCGTCCCCGTCCCGGCGGCTGTATAAGAGTCCGGAGAATCGCCGGTTTGGCCAACCGGCGAACGTCGGCCATGTTCCGCAGCCCGCATCAGCCCTGGCGCTCAGCGCGTACGGCCCGTCGGGCGCGGCGCAGCCGCCTTCGCCACACTGGTCGGGCGGCTGGTTGCAGCTGCCGGGCGGACCGGTGGGAGAGGACGCTTGCCCGGCTTGCGGTCGGCGGGGGTCGGTACCCGCCGCGCCTTCTTCAGCCGGGGTACCTGGGTGAAGCGGCCGCGTGTGGTAAGCGGAGGTGACCGCGCCGCCGCGTGAGCGGCACGGCGAGCCAGGCTGCGCGTCACACTTCGGACAGGCGTGCTGCTCGATGTCGTCCGCGTCCGACCGGTCGGACGGGGGGCTGCCGAGGGTCCGGCATGGGCCCGGATTTTCGCACCATGCAAGTCTCAGAAGGGGGTCCGTCCCTCTTTTGAGTGAGAGCGGGTTCTGAGAACCGATCCAAGATCGGCGGGGGTTCCACGGCCTGCTCTTGATCTTGCTCGGGCAAAGGATCGCTCATGCGAGAAACCCCATGCGCCGACGAGCCGGTGACCGGCCAGGAGCCGACGCCCGCACTAGTGGCCGTGACCTGCGGCCCGAAAAAGAGCCGAAGGGGGTCGCGCCTCGGGTCTTACATGCCGGAGGCGGAGGCGCCCTTCGCCCAGGCGTGCGCAGCGGACGCGGCGACCATGTCGATACGGGAAGAATCGACGACATGGTGCAGGTTGCCGCCGAGAGTCAGGGAGGCCACTCCGTGCGCGATCGCCCACAGCTCGGCGGCGCGGCCCACCACCTCTCCCTGAGGAACGTGGGGCTGGAGTGCTTCCTCCAGCTGTTCCTGGACGCGACGTGTCTGTTCCAGCAGTTCGGGGTGGGACGCCTTGTCGATTCCGGAGGCGAACATGACCTCGAACCGGGCCGGGTCCTGGCAGGCGAAAGCAACGTAGGCGACGGCGATCTGCGCGGCGCATTCCGGGAGCGGCGCCTTCAGCGCGAGCGTGGCGAATTGTGTTTCCAGTTCGGTGAAAGCGCGCTGGGCGGTGGCCGCGAGCATCGCGTCACGGTCGGTGAAGTGCCGGTAGGGAGCCGAGATGGACACCCCTGCCCGGCGAGCGGCCTCGGAGACACTGAACCCCCGTGCTCCGCGCTCCTGGACCAGCTCCCTGGTCGCCTGTAGCAGTGCGTTGCGCAGGTCGCCGTGATGGTACGTGTCCCGCCCGGCCATGAAACCTCCCGATGTTGAAGACTCTCACATTCTCGCCTACCCTCGAAGTGAGAGGTTCTCACATAATGCGTGGCTGACAGCGCCACGGGCGAGGAGAGAGTCATGCAGTACGCGGAAACGACCGCTCTGGTGACCGGTGCGAGTTCCGGGATCGGTGCGGAGTTCGCACGCCGGCTGGCCCGTCGTGGTGCGGACGTCGTGCTCGTCGGGCGCCGGGAGGACGCACTGCGGAAGCTGGCAGCCGAGATCACCGCGCAGCCGGGGCGTGCGGCACATCCCGTGGCCTTCGACCTGAGTGTCGAGCGCGGCGGACAGCTCCTCAAGCAGCGGCTGGACGAACTGGAGATCCGCGTGGATACCGTGGTCAACTGCGCGGGCATGGGGCTGACCAAGCCGTTCGCGGACTCCACCGCTGACGAAGTGCGGGCACAGTTGCAGCTCGACATCAACGCCGTGGTCGAGACATCGCACGCGTTCCTCCCGGATCTGCTCGCCTCCGGGCGGGGGGCCCTGCTCAACATCGGTAGCCTGACGGGCTACCTGCCGATGCCGGGCATGGCCGTCTACAGCGCGGCCAAGGCATTCGTGATCCGCTTCGCCGAGGCCCTCGCGCACGAGCAGCACGCATCGGGCCTGACAGTGATGGCGGCGTCCCCGGGATCGACGCGCACCGAGTTCTATGCGCGCAGCGGCACCAGCACCCAAGGCGCCCGGTTCCAGACGCCGGAGCAGGTGGTCACCACCGTGCTGGCGGCTCTCGACCGTCGAAACCCGCCGGCCAGTATCGTCTCCGGCCGCATGAACCGGCTCGTCAGCCGCCTCGTTCCCCTGCTCCCGACACGCTCCGTGCTCAAGATGGCCGAATCCCGACCGGCCGCCTGAACCGACCCCGCTACCGGTGAGCTGGCACCGCCACGTCGCCGTCGGTTGGGCAATACCACTGCTCAGGACCGCTGTTGGCGCTGCTCACGAGGCCACATCCTCCCCCTCGGTCCGGCCGCTTCGGTGAAGCCGGTGCTGGTCGGATCCTGCTCGCCCTCGGTCCGCCAGCAGCGCACCCACTTGTGTGCCGTCGCCCTGGAGACGCCCATCTCCGCCGCGACGTGCGCGACAGGACGGCCCGAACAGACACGTTCGACCAGCGGCCGCCTCCCGAAGACGGTCAGCCGGGCATTACGGTGGGGCATGAAGACCTCCGTGCGGTGAGTTCGCAGACAGCTCCCACCACACCGGAGGTCTTCGCCATGATCAAGCCCTGCGCGTGTCAACAACGCTCGTGATCAATACACCTAGCCGTCCGTGTCGTAACCTATCCGGTCCAGGATTGACGGCTGATGGTAGGCGGGATGGCCAGGTCCCCATCGCACGCCTATTTGATCCAGGCTCAGCAGCTCACCACAGTGCGAGCATGCCGACACCGCATCGAAGTCGTGGGCGCAGGTCAGGTACTCGAAGACCAAAGGATCTTCGTCCGGGCCGAGCATGTAGGACCGCGCCCAGGTCGCCATAGCAAGCAGAACGGGGTACGTGTCCCGGCCTTTGTCGGTGAGAACGTACTCGTACCGATCCGGTCGCTCCGGTTGGGCGGTTCGAGCGAAAAGGCCCTCGCTGACAAGCCTGCTCAGCCGATCGGTGAGGATGTTCCGTGCGATGCCCAATGCCTGCTGGAACTCGTCGAATCGCCTGGTGCCGTAGATCGCCTCACGGAGCAGCAGGACGTTCCACTGGTCGCCGAAGATCACACCGGCGCGGGCGATCGTGCACGGCCAAGCTGAGGTGTCGGTGCGTTTCACGGAGTCTCCAGGTTGATGCAGGTTCACCGGCCCCTCCCTCAGCGCCGACGCTGCCAACACCCCGGCCTGGCGCGCAGCCGACCTGGGCGCCGCCAGGGTGTCGCCCGGCCGCGCGTACGTGAGCAGCTCGCTGAACTTCGGCCGTTGGAGTGGGTGGAGGCGGCTGGAGGTGCCCGTCGGATCTGATGGGATTCGAGCCGCCACGAACCCCCGGACTCTACGGGTTCGGCTCAGGTCGAGCGCAGGCAGAGAGGGTGTCCGGCCGGGCTGGCGTAGACACGGCTACCGGTGCGGGTTTCCGGGGTGATCCCGTCGGTGGGCCGCAGTCGGGTGGCGCCGGCATCGGTGGCCGTGCGGTCGGCGGTCGCGAGGTCGTCGACGCCGAAGTCGAGGTGCAGCTGCTGGGAGGTGCCGTCCGGCCAGTTCGGGGCGGTGTGTCCGGGGGCGGACTGGACGACGATCACCGGGAGGCCGGGAGCCTGAACGAAGTGGTGGGTCGGCGTGAGGGTGAGGGAGCCGCCGAGCAGCCGGTGCCAGAAGGAGCTTTCCTTCTCGATGTCGGCGGCGTCGATGATCACGGAGGTCAGGGTGATGGGCATGGGGGTGTCCTGTTCGTGCGGTCGGTGGGTGCTCAGACGGTCGGGATGATGCCGCCGTCGACACGGAACTGGGCGCCGGTGAGCCATCTCGCGCGGTCGGAGGCGAGGAAGGCGATCATCTCGGCGACATCCTCGGGATCTCCGGGGCGGCCCATGGGGACCTTCAGGTGGTCCACGATCTGCCGCGTGGCCTCCTCGGTGGTGATGCCCCGCCTCTCGGCCATGTGCTTCAGGTGGGCGGTGGCGCCGTCGGTGACGACGAAGCCGGGAAGGACGCAGACCACGCGCACCCCGTGCTCGCCGACCTCGGTGGCCAGTTCGCGGCTGTAGGTGTTGAGCGCGGCCTTGGCGGCGGCGTAGGACGCCTCGGTGCGCTGCGGCAGTTGGCTGGCGATCGAGGAGACGTGCACGACGACGCCGGAGCCCCGCTCGACCATTCCCGGCACCAGGGCCCGGTCCAGGCGCACGGCACTGAGGAGGTTCATCTCCAGGTCCGCCTGCCAGGACGCGTCCGACCGGCTCAGGGTCGGCGCCGGGGCGCTCGCCGCGCCCGCGTTGTTCACGAGCACGTCCACGCCGCCCACCTGCTCGACGACGCGGCGGCCGAGTTCGGCCACACCCCGCTGCGTGGAGAGGTCCGCCGCGAGGAAGGTGGCACCGCTGTTCTCCTCTGGCCTGCCGCGGGAGGCCGTCAGCACGGTCGCGCCCGCGGCGGCGAAGCGGCGCGCGGTCGCCGCGCCCAGGCCCCGGCTGCCGCCGGTGACCAGTACCCGCAGGCCATCCAG
Organism: Streptomyces corynorhini; assembly: GCF_003346515.1. Taxonomy (GTDB): domain Bacteria; phylum Actinomycetota; class Actinomycetes; order Streptomycetales; family Streptomycetaceae; genus Streptomyces; species Streptomyces corynorhini. Next base: position 52,889 of record NZ_QQNA01000246.1, on the reverse strand, counting down.
GCTGTTGTCGGTGACGGGCATGGGTCTCTCCTCCGTAAGATGAACCTGACTCCGGAAACGGTACACGTAAACGGAACCGGACTCACCTTATGGAGGTTCTCTTGCCGGTATCACGCCCGCTGCGCGCCGACGCGCGACGCAATCGCGAGGCGCTGCTGTCCGCGGCCCGTCAGGCGTTCCTCGGCGGCGACACCGACGCGCACGTCGAGGACATCGCCCGCAGTGCCGGTGTCGCCGTCGGCACGCTCTACCGCCACTTCGAAACCCGCGAAGCGCTGATCGAAGAGGTCTACCGCAAAGAGGTCGACGACCTGTGTGCCGCGCCCGGTGCCCTGCTGGGCCAACACGCCCCGGAGGAGGCGCTGCGGCGCTTCCTGCTGCTGCTCGTGGACCACGCGGCGGTGGGCAAGGGGATGTCCGGTGTACTGGAAAGCATCATGGCGACGGACTCACCGGTCTTCGACGACGCACGCACCCGTATGGCCGACGCCCTCTCCATGCTGCTCGAAGCCGGCAGCGCGGCCGGCACCGTCCGCGACGACATCACAGGCTCCACCCTGTTGCGCGCCCTGGGCGGCATCTGCGGAATGCGCCCCAGGCAGGGCTGGTTGGTCGAGGCTCGGCAGATCACCGCCCTCCTCTTCGACGGCCTGCGACACGGCGCCCCGCAGTCACCCTGAGTCGGGGGCCGCGCACCGTGCGCCGTCGGCCAGGTCCTGCCCGTCACTCCTGACCGCTCCCGTCGAGTCGCCCACTCGTAGCAGGTGCGGCGTCTTTGCGATCCGCCCGTACTCGGCGAACGCGGTGCCCGGCGGTGTGGGACGTCCTTCGCCGCCGAACATCCGCAACACGTCGTACGCTCGCGCCTGCCCGGTTGCCAGTGAGCTGACCACCCGGAACATGTCCGGCCCGTGCGTGATCACCTTGTTCGGATCGATGCGGCGCTCGACGGTGCGGCGCCGCTTGTATGCCTCGCGGTCGAAGGAGAAGACCGGGAACCGCCGAAGCATGCGCGACAGCGGACTGCACCCGCTGGAGGCACCCGCGCCGAAGCACCTGATACCGCTCGGCAGCGCGCGAAGCCGACCCGAGCAATCTGACGACCAGTCACGAAAGTCGGCAAAAGGTCAGCGTTCGTTCGACCAGAGCCGACTGCACCCTGTGCCGCGTGAGACTCGCCGGCACGCTCGCGACAGTCCTTCAGAGGCCGTATCGGACACGACCTCCCGTTCAAAAACGGAATGTCTACGCAGTCGCCACAGCCTCCCCTGGTTCTCGACATCGGCCCAGGTCATCGCATCCTTCCCCTGGGCTTGAGCCGGGTGGCGGGCAGTTCGGGGGCGGGAAGCGGAGGGCCGTCGTAGCCCTTCACCTCGCCGAAGCGGGTGCCGTTCGTCCAGTCCTCGCGCGCCTGCTCGATCTCCTCCTGGGACCGTCCGATCCAGTTCCAGAACATGACGATCTCCTCCTCGAAGGGCTCACCTCCCAGAAGCATCAGGCCGGCGTCGGAGACGGCGCGGAGCGGGAGTTCGGTGCGGCCGCAGCCCAGGTAGAGCATCGAGCCGGGCAGTACGGGGACGCCGTCGACCTCGGCCTCGCCCGACATGGACAGTACGGCGTACTCGAAGTCGGGTTCGAGCGGCAGGCGGGCTTCGCCGCCGCCGGTCAGGGACAGATCCGCGCCGGTGATCGGGGTGTACACGGTGCCGGGCGAGACGGCTCCGTCGAGGGTGCCCAGGATGACGGTGGCGGCCAGGCCGGGGGCGGTGACGACGGGCAGGTCGGTGTGGTGCTGGAAGTGTGGCGCGACCTGGCGGTGGGCGTCCGGCAGGGCGACCCAGAGCTGGGCCCCGTGCAGGAGCCGGGCGTGGTCGCGGGGGCTCTCCTCGGAGTGGGAGATGGCCCGGCCCGAGGTCATCAGGCCCAGCTCGCGCGGGCGTACGGTCCGGAGGCTGCCCAGGCTGTCCCGGTGCAGCACCTCTCCTTCGTGCAGCCAGCTGACGGTCTGGAGGCCCATGTGGGGGTGGGGCGGTACCTGCATTCCGGGCTCGTCCGCGATGTCGTCGGGCCCGTAGTGGTCGACGAAGGCCCAGGCTCCGACCATGCGGCGGCCGAGGTTGGGCAGCAGTCTGCGGACCTCGGTGGACTCGCCCAGCCGGACCCGGCGAGGGCTCAGCAGTTCCCGTACGGGTTCGGCGACCACGAAACCGCGACCGCCGCAGACGGTGACGGCGGCCTGACGATCAAGGTTGCTCATGGCGCACCACTCTATTCCCGTGGGCGGCCCGGCGGGCGGCCCGGCGGGCGGGGACCGCGCCACAGCGTCCCGACCGTCGTGCGGCACAGCCGCGCGCGCCGCCTCAGGGCCGGCGCGAGCCGCCTGAGGCCGACGGGCGGGAGCCGCGGCTCTGGCCGCCGTGCGCGCCGCGGCGGCGGTCGGCGCGGCGCCGCAGCCGCCTGCGTTCCTCCTCGTCCGTACCGCCCCACACGCCGGTGGTACGGCCGGTGTTCAGCGCTGATTCGAGACACGCGCTCTCCACCGGGCAGCCGTGACAGACCTGCTTGGCGCGCTCGGCCTGCTGGACGGCCGGCCCGGACTCCCCGACGGGGAAGAAGAGTTCGGGGTCGGCTCCGACGCAGGCCGCGTGGCGCAGCCACTGCCACGAGTCGGTGTCCTGGCCGGTGTCGGGTTGTGCCATGGTCGGCCGCACAGTCATTCGGGGTCTTCTCCTCCGCTCGGTGTGTGTGGGCTATCGGGTACCCCGTGGTCCGTGACGAAACGGATCGGGGCACATCGAACTGTTGGACGCACCGGCGCAGCGGCGTTCCCGGACGTTCCCTCTGCGCGGTCGACGTGCTGGTGACACGCTGTTGACGTGCTGTTTCGGCTGCCGTTTGACACTTCGGCGAGAGGTGGGAGGGTGGTTGCGACGGATGGTCCGCGCGGGCCGCGGCTGCGCGCGGCGCGGTACGGGCACACCGGGACGTGGCGATCGAGGTGGATGACGTGAGCGGCGACACGAGCGGGACGATGGGGGACGAGGTCTACCAGCCCGACCACGCCGAGATCGGCGAGGACCAGGGCATCCTCGACTCCGAGGACACGCTCGTGGACCGCGGTTCCGACCCCTTCGACGAGGGCTGGTCGCCGCCCGAACGCCCACTGGGCGTGGAGCACACCGGTACGACGGCGGCCGAGCGGCTGGCGGGCGAGTCCCTGGAGCAGCGCCTCGCCCAGGAGGTGCCCGACGACGCCGTCGCCGGCGGGGACGGCGTCGGGGATCTGCCGTACGGGGAGGGTGAGCGGCTGGACCACGAGGTCGGCGACGCGCGCGCGGGCCGGCTGGTGGCGCCGGACGAGGGTGCCCACGAGGACGCCGAGAAGGACATGATCGCGGACGATGTCGGTATCGACGGCGCCGCGGCCTCGGCCGAGGAGGCCGCGGTGCATCTGGTGGCGGACGATCCGGAGGCCGGGCCGGAGCCCGGGTGAGGTCAGGGCCGTACGCGGACCCCGCCGGTGGCGAGGGCCTCGTGGCGGCCCTCACGGGCGGGCGGCCCGCACACGGTGCCGACCGGGGTGAGCGGGGGCGCCGGCCGGCGCGGTATGTCCTGCGGGGTGGCCACACTGCGGGTGAACCAGACGACCTTGCCCCGCTCGGTGGCGCAGGTGCCCCAGCTGTCGCTGAGCGCGGCGACGCGGGCCAGCCCGCCACCGCCCGCGCTGAGCAGTCGGGGCAGCCGAGGCCCCTCGTCCTCGACGGCGACCGTCAAATGGCGTCCGGTCCAGCGCAGCTCGACCGCGCACCGAGTGCCCTCGCCGACGTGCCGGTGCACGTTGGCCAGCAGCGCGCCGAGTGCCGCGCCCACCGGAACCGCCTCCAACTCCAGTCTCCAGTACCGAAGGTGAGCGACGACGATACGACGCAGGCGTGGCACGCGTTCCGGGGAGGCGGGTGATTCCACCACGTAGTGACGCACGAGTGGAGCGGTCATGGGCAAGTCTCCTCACAGGGCAGGCCCACGGGCTTCACCGCGTTGTGCGTCAACGGCTCCCGAGCACGAAGCGTGAGCGGCCATCACTTCCGGGTCACCCCAGGGTGCGCCCGTCCGCGCGGCGCCGCAACACGGACGGACCAGGGGTGGCGCGCGAGGTCACGGCCGGCTCTCCAGTCGCAGTTGCAGTTCCTCCTCCTGGTCGCCGGAGGCCGTGCCCACGACGCGTACGGCGAACGCCGAGGCCAGGCTTGCGCGCAGGCTCTCCACCGCCGCGTAACCGCCCTGGAGTGTGGCCGCCACCGGGGCCGTCAGCCGCGCGGGGCGCGGCTTCGCCCGTACGTCCGACACGTCGAACGTGGCGATCCAGACCGTCGGCCGGTCCCCCGCCACCTCCTGGGGCACGTCGTCGGCCGCGCGGTCGCAGCCGTACGCGGTGCGCAGGACGCCGAACACCTCGCGGGCGTCCTCCTTCGCACCGCCGCTGAGGGCCACCACGACCTCGTCCGCGGGCCGGTGTTCCTCGCCGGTCCGATCCGTACCGTTCACGTGGATCTCTCCTCTCGGCTGTCGTCGGCTGTCGAGCACCTCGTCGGGCCCGCCCGGACACCCTCCGGATTCTTCCCGATGTACGGCGCCGGGGCGCGCTGAGGCGGCCGTCGCACCCGGCCCGCGGCTCCCTCCCGGGCGCGGCCCCACGGGGCCGAACGGGTTGTCGGAAGATCGGTCCGTGTGTCGTCGAGCCGATGTGAAACCGGGGGCGCGGTCCGCCGCAGAGACTCGCGGATGTGACGGAGACCCAAGGAAACCCGGGAGAGCGGAACGAGGACGGCGGCAGCGGTCACGGGCCGGCCGACCCGGCGGCGCCGCCCGTCTCGACGCCGAGGCCGGACGCGGAACAGTCCATGCTGCTGCGGCAGGTGGGGCGGGAATGGGGGCGGGTGTCGGCCGAGCCCGACGCCTGGCGGAGCGCGCTGCCGGTGGATCCGGATGTCGGCAGCTACCCGGAGCCGGCGCAGATCGTACCGGCCCGCTTCGGCCGGTTCGTCAAGATCGCCCCGCTGGTCGGGGTGCCGGGCAGGGGTGGCGCGCGCGGCCGGGAGAGGGAAGCGGCCGGGCGCGCGGCGCAGGCGCGGGACACGGCGCTGCCCGGCGGGTTCAGTACGCGGGTGCGGCGGGCGGTGCTGGGGGCGCCGCTGCGGAGCACGGCGATCGCGCGGGAGCGGATGCGCAAGCTGGTGGCGCTGCCGGTCCTGTCGGCGGACGCGCTGTCGTCGGTGGCGTACGGTCCGGAGGCGCTGATCACGGTGCTGGTCCTCGCCGGTACGGCGGGGCTGGCGTATTCGGCTCCGGTGGCGCTGGCGATCGTCTTCCTGATGCTGGCGGTCGGGGTGTCGTACCGTCAGACGATCCGGGCGTATCCGCACGGCGGTGGCTCGTACATCGTGGCCACGGACAATCTGGGGCGGGTGCCGGGGCTGGTGGCGGCCGCCGGGCTGATGACGGACTACATCCTGACCGTCGCGGTCTCGGTCTCCTCGGGGATGGCCGCGGTGACCTCGGCGCTGCCCGGACTGAGCGACGACGTCGTCCTGATCGGTGTGCTGGTCATCGCCGTGCTGCTGGCGGGGAATCTGCGCGGGGTCCGGCAGGCGGGCGCGCTGTTCGCCGCGCCCACGTACGCCTTCATCCTCGCGATCGCCGTGCTGGTGGCCTTCGGGCTGTACCACGCGGCGGGCCGCGGATTCGAACCCGTACCGACGCCGCCGCCGCACGCGGCCGAGGGGGTGGGACTGCTGCTGGTGATGCGGGCGTTCGCCTCCGGATCCACCGCGATGACCGGTATCGAGGCGATCTCCAACGCCGTGCCCGCGTTCAAGCCGGAGTCCTGGCGCAACGCCAGGACGACGCTGTCGTGGATGATCGGGCTGCTGGTGGCCATGTTCGCGGGGACGATGGCCATGGTCCATCTGGAGGGGGTGGTGCCGCGGTCGCGGGAGACCGTGCTCTCCCAGCTGGCGCACCGCAGCTTCGGCGACGGCGGGCTGTACGTGTTCACCCAGGCGGCGACGGCTCTGGTGCTGCTGCTCGCGGCGAACACCGCGTACAACGACTTCCCCCGGGTGCTGTTCCTGCTGGCGCGCGACAACCACGCGCCGCGGATCTTCACCCGGCTGGGAGACCGGCTGGCGTTCAGCAACGGCATCATCCTGCTGTCGGTGGCGGCGGCCGTGGTCTACGTCGCGTTCGAGGGCAGGACCGACGCGCTGATCCCGCTGTACGCCGTCGGGGTGTTCCTGGCCTTCACCCTGTCGCAGAGCGGGATGGTGGTGCACTGGTGGCGGCGGCGTGACCGGCACTGGCGCAAGAGCCTGTGCTTCAACGCCACCGGCGCGCTGCTCTCGGCGCTGGTCTTCGTCACGGCGGGGATCACCAAGTTCACCGAGGGCGCCTGGGTCGCGATCCTGGCCGTGGCCGGGTTCCTGCTGGTCACGACGCGGATCAGGCGTTATTACGACCGGGTGGGGGCGGCGCTGCGGCTGCGTCCGCAGACCATCGAGATCCCCAGCGGCACGCTCCCGCCGCCGCCCGAGACCTGCGCCCCGGCGCGGGCCGCTCCGCCTCGCCGTGCCGCGGGCGAGGGGGCCGCGCCGGGGGACGGGGCGGACTCGGAGGCCGAGGACACCCCGGAGGAGATCCGGCATCTGTCCGTGGTGCCGGTCGACGCGCTGCACCAGGCGAGCATGCGGGCGCTGGCGTACGCCGCCTCGCTGCAGCAGCCCGTCCTGGCCCTGCATGTCAGCCCGAGCGACGAGGACGCGGAGCGTTTCCGTGAGGCGTGGCTGCTGTGGGGCGACCATCTGCCGCTGCGGATCGTCGTCTCGCCGTACCGCGCGATCGTGGCACCGCTGATCAGTTACATCGAGTCACTGCACCATCAGCGTCCGGACCTGACCATCACGGTCATCATTCCCGAGATCGTCGTACGCCACTGGTGGCACCGCGCCTTGCAGTCCCCGCTGGCGGGACGGCTGCGGCGGGCGCTGCGACACCTGCCCAAGATCGTGGTGACGAGCGTTCCGTTCCATGTCCAGGACGGACGGCGGCCGAACCTGTGACCCTCCGTCCGATGCGCCCGTCCGGACCAGGTGTCCCCGTCATGCGCCGCACCTTCACGCCCCATTGATACTTAATTGGCCGGTTTGTCGGATAAACCTTAGGGTGGGCCGTGGCATTGCCCATAGGGGGCGATGGCATCTGCACGAGGAGCCAATGATGCTTTCTCAGACCATCAGGCCGGGAGAAATCAGCCTGGACACAACGGCGTTGGGCGCGGCGATGACCGAGCCCGAGGCGCCGGTCAGTGACGCTCCGGTCTACGCGCCGGAAGCGGGCGGCGTTCTGCTGCTGCTGGCCCTTCTCTCGCCGAAGGAGCCCAGGGACCGGTGACCGGCGACCGGTCGCGGACCTCCTATCAGGCGTCGGCGGCCGGCCTGGCACGACGTACTCTCGGCGCCCTCCTCGGCGCCGGGAGTACGGCCATGGTCGCCGAACACGTCGAGCGGGCAGCGGATCCCGGCGCGGCCCTGGCCGCCGTCCGGATCATCGGTGCCGACGCCTTCGCACCGGCCCTGCTGGCCGGCGCCGCGCTGCACGCGCGGGACGCCGAGGCCGTGCGGGTGGCTCTCACCGCGCTGCCCGCGTCGGACCACACGCCGCCCGCACCGCCCGCGGGACCCGAGGCCGCCTGGCTGATGGCGTGGCGCGACTGGGGCACCGTCACCCTGCTGACCGTACTCACCGGCCGGGACACCGACGGGGTCACGGCGGCCCGGCCGACCGCTCCCACCGCCGGGGGCGACGGCGCCGACTGGGCCTCGTGGTCGGTACGGATGGGGCAGTTGTGCACCCTGGCGCTGCCGGGGCTCGACGGTCCGGTGCACGAGGCGGCCAGGGGCGCGCCCCTGGGGCTGGCGCGCGGGGCGACCCGTGCCACGCTGCGCCGGGACTACCCCACCGCGGCCCGTATCGTGCGCTGGCTGGCCTGGCTGCGCGCCGAGGGGGTGGCGCTGCCGCTCGATCCGGCGCCCCTGGTGGAGCACATCGCCCAGATGGCGGCCGGTGACCGGACGGCGCTGGACACCGCGATCGCCCGCCGGCTGCTCGCCGGCCCGTCCGCGTACGAACCATCCGATCGGACCGGGACTTGATGGCCATCTCCGTCACACAGCACGCCCACCTCCTGGCCTCGCGAGCACTCGGCTGGCTCCACACGCACCGGGAGCGGGGCGCCCTGCCGCCGGGCTGCACCGCCGAACTGGCCGAGCCCGACACCGTCTACAAGCCGCTCGGCGAAACCGGCCTGGCCGCCTCTCTGGTGCTGCGCGAGGCGGTGGCGGGCAGTACGGAACTGCGACTGGCCCGCGAACTGCTGGACTTCGGCTGGAAACAGCTCGGCGGCGGATCCATGCTGCACGAACGGCTGCTGCGCTACCCGATGATGAGCGACCCGCTGGAGACGTACGCCCACTACGCGCGCTGCGGCTACCGCCACGAGCCGCTGGAGCTGCTGCTGCGGCACACGACCTCGCTGCACTCGACGCGCGCGGCCGAGGTCCTGCCCAACCGGCGCCTCGCGGTCGCCAACGCCGCCCGGATCAGCGGTTTCGACCGGGGCGAGGACGGTGACGAGGGGCCTCGCACCGGCAGCACCGGCGGCACCGACTGGGCCGGGCTGACGGCGGCGACCTGGCTGGGCGCGCTCCCCGAACCGTGGCTGATCGACTGGCTGACCGCGTACAGCATGACGCACACCGTCTTCCACATCACCGACTGGGGACGGCTGCCCGAGCGGCTGCCCGACGACATCGTCCGCCACGTCGGCCGGTGGCTGCCCGTGTGGATCGACATCTGGGCGGAGATCGGCGAATGGGACCTGGTGGCCGAGTTGCTGATCGTCGACAACTGCCTGCCCGAGCCGCTCGGCGACGCGGCGGTCTGGGAGCGGCTCGCCGGGATCCAGCACGAGGACGGGCTGATGCCCCGGGACGGCCATCCGGTCACCGGGGACGACCAGGAGCGGTTCGCCGCGCACCACCACTCCACCGTGGTCGCCGCCGTGGCCGGGACCCTCGCGGTCTCGCGCACGCTCGGAACCCGCTGATGACGGCGGGGCTCACGGGCACGGTGTACGAGATGAAGAGCGCGGACCGGCCGCCGCCGCCCGACTGGGCCCGCGGACCGGCCGCCGCGATCACCGGGGCGGCACGCGGTGCCGGAGCGGTGGCCATCGCGCTGCGCCAGGGCGAGCGGTGGGCGGTCGTGACGCACGGGCGTACCGGGCATGACGGTGCGGCGCACGGGCGTACCGGGCACGGCCGTACCGGGCACGACGATGCGGCGTACGGACGTACCGGGCACGACGGTGCGGCGCACGGACGTACCGGGCATGACGAGGCGGCGTACGGACGTACCAGGCACGACGGTGCGGCGCACGGTGGCGGAACTCCGGTCACGGCCGACACACCGTTCGAGATCGGCTCGGTCACCAAGTGCCTCACTGCGGTGCTCCTCGCCGAACAGGTCGCGCGCGGCGAGATGGCGTACGGCGACCCGCTCGCCCGGTTCCTGCCGTCCGGCGTGCTCCCCCGCACGCCCGGCGGATCCATCACCCCGCTCCATCTGGCCACCCACACCTCGGGGCTGCCCCGGCTGCCCCCCGGCTTCCTCGCCGCCGCCGCGCCCCGCTGGTTCAGCAATCCGTACGCCGGGTTCACCGCGGACGACCTGCTGCGCTCCCTGGCCAGGACGCGTACGCGCGTACGGCCGGGCGAGCGGGTGCGCTACTCGAACTTCGGAGTCGGGCTGCTCGGTGAACTGCTGGTCCGGGCCGCGAGCGGCCACCCGGGCCGACGGCCTCCCTACGGCGAACTCCTCGCGGCCCGGGTGCTCGCGCCGCTCGGGTTGCGTCACACGTCCGCGTCCGCGTCCACGTCCTGCGCTCCGGCGGGCTCGGGCAGCTGTGGGCGCGCGCCGCGCGGCCCGGTGGAGGGCGGGTGGCAGGCGGACGGTGAGGGGACGGCGGACGGCGGACGCACCGTGGACTGCGGACGCACAGTGGACTGCGGGGGGACAGCGGGCAGCGGCGGGACGACGGCGGTCGGTTACTGGCACGGCCGGGCCCGGCCGCCCTGGCTGATTCCCGGACTGGCCGGTGCGGGCGCGGCGCGCTCCAGCGCGCGCGATCTGCTGACGCTGCTCGACGCGCTGATGGACCCGGCGGCGGCGCCGGGCGGCGGTGGGCTGCGGACGGCGCTGGCCGATGTCACGCGCCCCCGACTCTCCCTGGGGGGCGGCGCCCGGCGGCTGGCGCTGGTCTGGAACATCCGGGTGAGGGCGGAGGGGGATCTCTACCACCACTCGGGCGGTACCCGGGGGTTCACCACGTTCACCGGGTTCTGCCCGTCGCGACGGACCGCCGTGGTCGCCCTGGCGAACACGGCTCCGACCGCCGACGGAGGCTTTGTCCAGAGCGCCTATTCCGTGCTGCGCGTGCTGTCGACCCCGAGCTGATCCAGGGGTTCCCCTGATCCGGATTCAGGGACATACCGGATGTGCACGACCCGTCGCGGGGGCCATCGTTGAGATCATGAAACGAGATCAGCAGGGCGTGTGGACGACGGGCGACTCAGCCGCGGGCACCTCGCGCACAACCACCTCCGGCACGGGCACCTCGCGCACGGGCGCCTCAGGCACGGGCACCTGGTCGAGGGGCGTCCCGCACGCGCGTGGGCCGGGAAAGGGACGCGCGCGGAGCCGCCGTGGATACACCGGACGGGTCCGCCCACTGGCCGGGCGGCGGCCGGTGGAGTCTAGTGGGGCGTACGGCCGTGGCCGGTGCGCGGTCGTCGCGAGACCGTCACCGCGCGGCAGCGAGCCGGCGGCCGCTCAGAGGCCCTCACCCCCGGGAGCCGTGATGTCAGCAGTCAACTCCGGCGCGGAGCCGGGTCCGCCGACCGGTCCTGGGCCCGGCGCGCCCTCCGGTTCCAGCCGGACCCTGCGCGTGCTGCGCGCCCTGGCGCGGCTGGTGGCAGCGGCCGCGCTCGCCTGGGACGCGTATCTGCACGCGCATCTCGCCGACCGGTACGACGCGGTCTCCGGGAGCATCGGCCAGGGCGACCTCTTCCGGATCGAAGCGGGCCTGGCCGCGCTCGCGGCGCTGCTGGTGCTGGCCTGGCGCCGGGTGCCGGGCGACCTGTTCGCCTGGCTCGTCGCCACGGGCGGCCTGGCGCTGCTGCTGATCTACCGATGTGTCGATGTGGGGACCCTGGGCCCCTTCCCCGACATGTACGAGCCCCACTGGTACCGGGACAAGCGGCTGGCCGTCGTCGCGCAGGCGATCGCCGTTCTCGCCACCATCTTCCTGCTGCTCACCCCGGTGCGCCGGGCCCGAAGACGCGGCGCGCACGCGGCAGGACGGAGACGAGGACGCGCGCGCGGGACCGGCTGACCTCCGCGCGCGGCGGCGGCACGGGCCGTGCTCACCCGACCGTGACGGCCCGGAAGCGGCGCAGGGCGAGCAGCATGAACGCGGCCGTGATGGCGGCGGCGGAGAGCAGCGCGTAGGGCAGCGCGTGGACGACGGGCCAGGCGTCGCCGACCGGGATGCCGCCCGGGGGCGGGTTGCCGAAGAGGCGGCGTACGGCGGTGGCGACGGCCGAGATCGGGTTCCACTCCGCGACGGTACGGAGCGGACCGGGCATCGTCGCCGTGGAGACGAAGGACGACGAGACGAAGGTGACCGGGAAGAGCCAGATGAGGCCCGCGCTCTGCGCGACCTCGACGCTGCGCGCCATCAGCCCGATGGTGGCGCCCACCCAGGACATGGCGAACGCGAAGAGGAGGATGAGCAGATAGGCGGCCAGGGCCTCGCCGAGAGTCCCGGCGATGCGCCACCCCACCAGCAGCCCGCACAGGGAGGTGACCACCAGGGTGACGGTACTCATGATCAGGTCGGAGAGGGTCCGGCCGAGGATCACCGCCATACGCGGCATGGGCAGGGAGCGGAAGCGGTCCACGATGCCCTTGTCCATGTCGTGGGCCAGTCCCAGCGCGGTGAACGCCGCGTTGAAGGTGACGGCCTGGGCGAAGATCCCTCCCATCAGGAAGGTGCGGTAGTCGCCTCCCCCCAGGCTGCCGCCGAAGACATAGGCGAGCAGCAGGACGAACATCACGGGCTGGACCAGGGCGGCGATCACCGATCCCGGGGTGCGCCGCAGATTGAGCAGATTGCGCCAGGCGATGATGGACGCGTCGCGCGCCACCCGGTTCACGGACGCCATGCCGTCTCCTCGTCCGAACGGGTGCCGGCGGCGGGGACCGCGGCGAGGGTCAGTGTGTGCGGGTCGGTGTCCGCTCCGGCGGGGGCGGGCGCCGCCGGGGCGGTCTCCTGGCCGGTGAGGGCGAGGAAGGCGTCGTCCAGGGTGGGCGGGGCCAGCTCCACCTCCCGTACGGCGATCTGTTCCCTCCGCAGCCTGCCGAGCGCGTATTCGAGGGTCTCGGCGCCGTGGTCGGTCGTGACGGTGAAGCGTCCGGTGCGCCGGTCGAGGTCCGGTACGTGGGCGCCCAGGGAGCCGAGCACCTCGTACGCTCGGGAGCGGGCCGACGGGTCGGGGACGGTCAGCGCGAGCCGCTCGCCGCCGACGCGCGCCTTCAGTTCGGCGGCGGAGCCCCGGGCGATCACCCGGCCGCTGTCGATCACGAGAATGGAGTCGGCGAGTTGGTCGGCCTCCTCCAGGTACTGCGTGGTCAGCAGGACGGTGGTGCCCGTGTCCACCAGCTCCCTGATGGACGCCCAGGTGTCGGACCTGCCCCGGGGGTCGAGACCGGTGGTCGGTTCGTCCAGGACGACGACGGAGGGCCTGGCGACCAGCGCGCCCGCCAGGTCCAGCCGACGGCGCATGCCGCCGGAGAAGGTACCGCTGAGCCGGTCGGCGGCCTCCTCCAGCCGGAAGCGGCCGAGGAGTTCACCGGCGCGCCGCCGGGCGGCCCGGCGGCTCATGCCGTACAGCCTGCCGACCAGATACAGGTTCTCCCGGCCGGTGAGCTTCTCGTCGACGGCCGCGTACTGGCCGGAGAGCCCGAGGTTGGCCCGTACGCTCTCCGGGTCGTCGAGGACGTCGTGCCCGGCCACCCAGGCCCGCCCTGCGTCCGGCCGCAGCAGGGTGGACAGCACGCGTACGGTCGTGGTCTTGCCCGCGCCGTTGGGGCCGAGAACGCCCAGCACGGTGCCGGCCGGTGCCTCCAGGTCGACGCCCGCCAGGGCCTGTTTGTCGCCGAATCTCTTGGTGAGCCCTTCGGCGCGTATCGCCACAGGGTGCTGAGCCGTCATCGTTGCCTCTCGTCGGCCACGCGGGCCGGTCGGACGTGCGGGCAAGGCCGTGCGCGTGGGGGTCAGCCCACGGTCACGCGGGCGCTCCTGGGCGTCAGGTCGGTCCAGTTGCGGTCCACGTACTCCAGGCACGCCGCCTGGTCGGCCGGGCCGAAGACCTCGTCCCAGCCGGCCGGGACGTCCGCGAAGGAGGGCCACAGGGCGTGCTGGTCCTCGGCGTTGACCACGACGCGGTGCTGGGTCCTGGGGTCGTCGAAGGGGTTCGTCATGAGGGGTCTCCTGGTGCGGTGGGGTGGATGGCGCGCAGGGCGGCGGCCACGGTGGTACCGATCCGCTCCCTGGCGGCCGGCTGCATCATCTGGGCGTGGGCGCACGCCACGTCGTGGTTCTCGATGTGGCCGTCGATGTACGGCGCCCACAGGCCGGTCCCGAAGGTGTCGTCGGGACGGTCCTCGGTGGCGGTGAAGAAGAGCACGGGGCCGTGGAACGTACGAGGGGTGTACGCCCGCATCAGCCGGGACTGGCCGGCGAAGTTGTCGACCATCGCGTCGATGGTGACGGTTTCCAGCGAGCCCAGCGGGCTGCCGATCCGGCGGAACTCGTCGCGCACGGACGCCGCGTCGACCGCGCCGGTGCTCTCCAGCGCCTCGGCGTCCACGCCGAGGTTGGTGAGCAGGGCGCGGAAGACGGTGTCGCGTCCCGCGCTGTCCAGGTCGTCCAGCGGGGGCAGCGGGAAGGCGTCGAGGATGGCGAGCAGGGCGACCCGCTCACCGGCCTCCTGGAGCTGGACGGCGACCTCCTGGACGACGTTGCCGCCGAAGGACCAGCCGAGCAGGTGGTAGGGGCCGTGCGGCTGGACCGTGCGCAGCTCCTCGACGTAGACGGCGGCCATGGCCTCGATGGAGGTGGGGAAGGGCGAGGTGCCGTCGAGGTTCGGGGTCTGGAGTCCGTACACGGGCTGGTCACTGTCCAGGTGCGGCAGCAGCCCGCCGTAGGGCCAGGCCAGTCCGCCGGCCGGGTGGACGCAGAACAGCGGCGGCCGGTCGCCGGAGGTGCGCAGCGGCAGCAGGGTGGCGAGCGCGTTGTCGGCGGCGCCGTCCAGCAGCCGGTCCGCGAGCGCGGCGACGGTGGGTGCCTCGAAGAGCGTGCGGATGGACACGTCGACGCCCAGTGCCGTACGGATGCGGCCGATGAGCCGGGTGGCGAGCATCGAGTGGCCGCCGAGCGCGAAGAAGTCCTCGTCGATCATGACCTGTTCGACGTCGAGCACCTCGGCGAACAGGGTGCACAGGACGTCCTCGCGCGGGCCCCGGGGCGCGCGGCCCGACGCGCCGGTCCGGGCGGGGCCGGGGTCGGGCAGGGCCCGGCGGTCCAGTTTGCCGCTGGGGGTGAGCGGGATCCGGTCGAGGATCCGCCAGCCGGCCGGGACCATGTAGGCGGGCAGCAGCCGGGCCGCGTGGCCGCGTACGGCGTCCAGGGCGTCCCTGTCGCCCCTGTCGCCCCTGTCGCCCCTGTCGCCCCTGTCGTCCCTGTCGTGCGGACCGTCACTGCCGTCCCGGTGGTCACCGCCGTCGCCGTCGCCGTCCCGGGCGTGGCCGTCGGCCAGGACGAGATACGCGGTCAGCCGGGCCTCGGCCCCTTCGGCACCCTGGGCGACGACCACCGCCTGGGCGACACCGGGGTGCTCGGCGAGGACGGCGGCCGTCTCGTCGGGTTCGACACGGAAGCCCCTGATCTTGAGCTGGCCGTCGGAGCGTCCGGTGAACTCCAGGGCGCCGTCGGCGGCGCGCCGCGCGCGGTCGCCCGTGCGGTACATCCGGGCGCCGGCGGGGCCGTACGGATCGGGCGCGAAGGCGGCGGCGGTCTCGGCCGGTCTGCCGTGGTAACCCAGGGCGAGGCTGTCGCCTGCGAGGTAGAGGTCGCCCTCGACACCCGTGGGCACCGGGCGCAGTGCCGCGTCGAGGAGGTAGGCGCGGGTGCCGGTGACCGGGGCGCCCAGGACGGGGCGGTGCGCCGCGCCGTGGGGCGCGCCGATGGGCGCCTCCAGGGTGTCGACGGTGGCCTCGGTGGGGCCGTAGAAGTTCCAGCAGCGCACCCCGGTGGCGGCCCGCAGTTCGGTCCAGAGCGCGGCGGGCACGGCCTCGCCGCCGAGGACGAGTACGGCCGGGCGGTGTGGTGCGTCCTCGCGCAGCAGGCCGAGGTCCAGGAGCTGGCGTACGTGGGTCGGGGTGGTCTCCAGGACGTCGAGGCCGCGGTCGCGGACGCACGCCACGAGGGCTTCCGGGTCGCGCCGGGTGAGGTCGTCCAGGACGTGCAGGTGGTGACCGTCGATCATCCAGAGCACCGGATCCCAGGACGCGTCGAAGGACAGCGCGGCCGTCAGGGCGACATCGAGGCGCTTGCCGCCGTCGGCGGCGTCCCTGACGGCGGGGGCGAAGACGTGCTGGCGGTGGTGGTCGAGCAGCCGGGCCAGCGAGCGGTGGCCGACCAGGACGCCCTTGGGACGGCCGGTCGAGCCGGAGGTGTGCAGCAGGTACGCGGCGTCGCCCGGGACGGGCCGGGCCGGGAGGCCGTCCGGGGCGCCGCACTCCAGCGTCCTGGCGGTCGCGTCGCCGTCCAGGACCAGTTGGGGTACCGGGCCGGGGATCCGGTCGCCGGTGGCGCGCGCGGTGACGACCAGCCGGGGACGCGCGTCGTCCAGGACCGCTTCGATCCGGCCGTCGGGCAGGGACGCGTCGAGGGGGGCGTAGACGGCGCCCGCCTTCAGCACGCCGAGGAGAGCGACGACGGAGTCGGTGGAGCGGGGCAGCAGGACGGCCACCCGTTCGCCGCGGCGCACGCCGGTCGCCGCGAGGAGCGCGGCGAGCCGGTCGGAGCGTACGTCCAGCTCCGGGAAGGAGAGCCGGCCGTCGGGCGCGGTGACCGCGATGTCGCGGCTGCGGGCCTCCCGCACGGTCCTGGCGAACCGGTCGAGGACCGTACCCGGATCGCCCGCGCCCGGTCCGCCGTCGCCGAGGGCGAGAAGGCGGCTCTCCTCGGCGGGGCCGACCAGGGTCAGCGCCGAGAGCGGGGTGTCGGGCCCGGTGACGGCGAGACGCACCAGCCGGGTGAACCAGTCGGCGATCCGCCGGGCCGTGGCCTCGTCGAAGAGGTCGGCGCCGAACTCCAGGGTGGCGTCGAGGACGGTGGAGCCGTCCGCGCCGTCGGGCCGCTCGGTGAAGCTGAAGGAGAGGTCGAACTTGGCTCCCCCGGTCTCCACCCCGCCGAGTTCGGCGTGCAGGCCCGGCAGGTCGAGCCGGGGCGCCCGGTTGTTGTTGAGGGTCAGCATCACCTGGAAGAGCGGGTGGCGGGCGAGGGACCTGGTGGGCTGAAGCTCCTCCACGAGCCGCTCGAAGGGCAGTTCCTGGTGGGCGTAGGCCGCCAGGTCGGCGTCGCGGATCCGCCGTACCAATTCGGCGAAGTCGGGGGCGCCTGAGGTGTCGGCGCGCAGGACGAGGGTGTTGACGAAGAAGCCGACCATTTCGGTGAGGCTCTCGTCGGTGCGGCCGGCGACCGGGGTGCCGATCGCGAGGTCGTCCCCGGCGCCGAGCCTGGTCATGAGGGCGGCGAGGGCGGCGTGCAGCACCATGAAGGAGCTGGCGCCGCTGTCGCCCGCCAGGGCGGCGAGCGCCCGGTGGGTGGCCGCGTCGAGGCGTACGGGGACGGTGCCGCCCTGTCCCGAGGGCCGGGCGGGGCGGGGCCGGTCGGCGGGGAAGGTGATCTCGGGCGGGAGGCCGTCGAGTACGGCGGCCCAGTGGGTGAGCCGGCGCCGGGCGAGGCTGTCCGGGGCGTCCGGGTCGCCCAGCAGGGCGCGCTGCCAGATCGCGAAGTCGGCGTACTGGACGGTGAGCGGCTCGCGGTCCGGGGCGGCGCCCCGGCGGCGGGCGGCGTACGCGTCGGACAGGTCGCGCATCAGCGGGCCCATCGACCAGCCGTCGGCGGCTATGTGATGGATCGTCAGGATCAGGATCCACTCACCGTGGTCCACGGAGAACAGCTGGGCGCGCACGGGTATGTCGCGGTCGAGGGCGAAGGGCCGGTCGTCGGGGCGCACCGGGGTGCCTGCCGTGGCGACCGCCATCCGCAGCGTGAGCCGGGCGTCCTCCGGTGGCAGGACGCGCTGGTGGGGGCCGTCCTCGTCCTCGGCGAAGACGGTACGCAGGCTCTCGTGCCGCCGTACCAGGTCCTCCAGGGCGGCGGCCAGGGCGGTGCGGTCGAGCCGTCCCGTCAGGCGCAGCGCGATGGGCAGGTGGTAGGCGGGGCCCGCCTCGCCCATCCGTTCCAGCAGCCACAGCCGCTGCTGGCCGAAGGAGAGCGGTACGCGGGCGGGGCGCGGCTCGACCGCGGCGACCGGCGCCCTGGCGGGTGACGCGGTGTCCAGGAGGGCGGTCAGGGCCGCCGGGGTGGGGGTCTCGAACAGCGCCCGGATCGGCACCTCGGCGCCGAAGGCGGCGCGGATCAGGCTGACCAGCCGCGTCGCCAGCAGGGAGTGGCCGCCGAGCGCGAAGAAGCTGTCGTCCCGGCCGACCCGCTCCAGGCCCAGGCATTCGGCGAACAGCGCGCACATGCGCTCCTCGCGCGGGGTGCGCGCCTCGGCGCCGGAGGCGGCGAAGGGCAGCGCCTCGGGGAGCCGGTCGGTGTCGAGTTTGCCGTGCGCGGTGAGCGGGAGGCGCTCGACGGTGGCGTAGGCGGTGGGCACCATGTGTTCGGGGAGCAGCGCGGCGAGCGCGTCCCGTATCCGTGCCGGGTCGGCGGGCTCGTGCGGCTCCCGCGTCACGAGGTAGGCGGCGAGCCGTTCGACGCCCTCCGCCGGGGTGGTCAGCGCCACGGCGGCCTCGCTGACGCCGGGCAGGGTGCGCAGCGCGGCCTCGATCTCGCCGGTCTCCACCCGGTGGCCCCTGACCTTGATCTGCCGGTCGACGCGGCCGAGGAACTCCAGCGTGCCGCTCCCGCTCCAGCGCGCCAGGTCGCCGGTGCGGTACATCCGGGCGCCG
Source organism: Streptomyces corynorhini (assembly GCF_003346515.1). GTDB lineage: Bacteria > Actinomycetota > Actinomycetes > Streptomycetales > Streptomycetaceae > Streptomyces > Streptomyces corynorhini. The sequence continues at coordinate 34,469 of NZ_QQNA01000246.1, read as the reverse complement.
GGCGGGCCGAACGGGTCGGGCAGGAAGCGTTCGGCGGTCAGTCCCGGCCGTCCCGAGTAGCCGCGCGCCACGCCCTCGCCTGACAGGTACAGCTCGCCGGCGGTGCCCTGGGGCAGCGGGTGCAGCGCGGGGTCGAGCACATAGGCCCCGGCGCCGCTGACGGGCCGTCCGATGGCGGGGAAGGGGCCGGTGACGCGGGTGGTGACCGCGTCGACCGTGGTCTCGGTGGGGCCGTAGAAGTTGTAGACGAGCAGTTCGGGGCGGTCGGCCAGCTCGTGCCAGAGCGCGTCGTCGACGGCCTCGCCGCCGAGGGCGATCACCCGGGGGCGGTGCCCGGTGCCGGTGAGCAGCCCCGCCGTGAGGAGTTGGCGCAGATGGGTGGGGGTGGTCTCGACGGCGTCGACGCGCTGTTCGGCGAGGAAGGCCACGAGCGCCTCGGGGTCTCTTCTCGTGGTGTCGTCGACGATGTGCAGTTCGTGGCCCTCGGCCATCCACAGGACCGGGTCCCAGGAGGCGTCGAAGGAGGTGGGGGCGGTCAGGGCGACCCGCAGCCTGCGTCCGAGCGCGTGCTGGGCCTGCGCGTGGGCCTCCTGGCGGTGGTGGTCGAGGAGGTTGCTGAGCGAACGGTGCTCCACGACCACGCCCTTGGGGCGGCCGGTGGAGCCGGAGGTGTAGATGACGTACGCGGCGTCGTGGGCGCCCGGCAGGGCCGGGGAGCCGGTCGCGGCGGCGGGCGCCGACGGTGTGTCCGCCGGGTCGATCAGCGGCAGGCGCCCGGCCGGGTCCAGCAGCGGCGCGGTGGCGTCGGTGGCGACCAGGGCGACCGGCCGGGAGTCCTCGATCATGTACGCGATCCGGTCGGCGGGGTACGCGGGGTCGACCGGGAGGTAGGCGGCTCCGGTCCGCATGACGGCGAGCATCGCGACGATCAGGTCCGTGGAGCGCGGGAGTCCGACGGCGACGCGGGTGCCGGGGCGGGCGCCGCGCGCGGCGAGTACGGCGGCGAGCGCGGTCACCCGCTCGTCCATCCGCGCGAAGGTCAGCCGGGAGTCGCCGGAGACCACGGCGGTCGCGTCGGGGGTCAGGGCGGCCTGCCGGGCGAGCTGGGTGGGCAGGGGCGCGGAGGGTTCGGCCGGTTCGGCGCCGGGCGTGTCGCGGGGTGCGCCGCCCGCGCCGAGGCCGATGACGTGGTGCCGCTCGTCGTCGCCGATGATCCGCAGCGAACCGACGGGGCTCTCGGGGTCGTCGACGAACGCGTCGATCAGCCGGCGCAGCCGGGTGTGGTGGCGGGCCAGCTGTTCGGGCGTGTACAGGGCGGGGTTGCCGAGGAGGTCGACGCGCAGCGCGCCGTCGGAGTACGAGGCGTGGACGGCGAGCACCAGGTCGTCCACGGGGCCGACGGACAGGTTGCGCACGGTGGCGGAGGCGGCGCCGAAGCGCAGCGTGTCGTCGAAGGCCAGGACGTTGACGGCCGGTCCGGTCAGCCGGTCGCGTACTCCGGCGAGCCCCTGGTCGCGGCGGAGGCTCTCGGCCGGGTAGCGCTGGTGGCGCAGCACCTGCCGGGCGCGCGCCGAGGCGCGCTTGGCGACGTCGCGCACCCGGTCGGACGGCGATATCTCCAGGTCCAGCGGGAGGATGGTGGAGAGCATGCTCGGGGTGGCGCGGGCGAGGGGGGTACGGCGGCCGGTCACGGGGAGTCCGAGGACGACCCGGCCGAGGCCCCGGTCGCGGTGCAGGTAGACGGCCATGGCCGCCATGAAGAGGGTGGGCCAGGCGACACCGGCCGTCTTGGCGGCGGCGCGCAGCCGGTCGGCGCCGTCGGCGTCCATCGCGCCCCGCGCGAGGTGGCAGGCGTGGCCGGGCGCGGCCGTGCCGTCGGCCAGTCCGGCCGGGGCGGGGGCGCCCGCGCTCGTCCCGCTCCAGAACCGGCGGTCCGCCAGCCGCTGTTCGGAGTCCTGGTAGGCCAGGTCCTCGGCGACGAGGGGCCCGAGGGGCGCCGGGGCGGCGGCGATCGGCTCGTGCGGCGCCTCGGCCAGCCGGGTGTAGACCTCGGCGATGCGGGTCAGCGCGAGGGCCGCTCCGTAGCCGTCCAGCGCGAGATGGTGCACCTGCTGGTGGAAGAGGTGCCGGTCGTCGGCCAGCCGGTACAGCGTGGTCAGGACGAGAGGACCGGTGGACGTGTCGGCGGGTTCGGCGAGGACCGCCTCCATCCGGGTCAGCGCCTCGCCGTGCGGGTCCGCGTGGCCGGAGAGGTCGACCAGCGGCAGCGCGACGGCGCCGTCGGCGTGGACCGTCTGGAAAGGAACGCCGTCGCGTTCGCCGAACGTGAGCCGCATGGCCTCGGTCTCACCGGCGACCAGGAGGAACGCCTTCTCCAGCAGAGCGGGATCCAGCGGGCCCCGGACGTCGGCGTACTCGGCAACGTTGTACGCGGGATTCTCCGGGTCGAGTTTCCTGGCGAACCACAGGCCCCTTTGGGCCGCGGTCAGCGGGAGTTCCTTCGTCGGGGTCCTGTCGTGCTCTACGTCGTCGGTCACGCGTATCCACCTCAATGCGGCTCGGGGCGCAATCGACATCGCCTCAATTGCGCTCACGGGAAACAGTTCGGAGGCACGGCCCCAGCGGATTGGCCATGTGACCCAGGACACAGAAATGGAGCTGACATTCCCTCAATTCACACGGGAGCGAATATGCGAAAAGAGACGTGCGTCACACATCGTGCTCAGGACCAAACGATCCGTCAGTCCGCTCCGAAGGCAGGGGCAGACACCATTCCGCCGTGTCCACGACACTTGGAGAGCCCTTGAACATGCCTGTTTCCCTCAAGCGCTGGGGCGCCGCGACCGTCACCGCGGGGATCGTGCTGATATCGGGCGCCGCGAGCGCGTCGGCCGCCGACGGCCGGACCACGGCCTCGGCGACCCAGCAGACACGGACCACGACCGCTTCCCCGCTCGCCGGTTCCTACCGGGGCATTCAGGGGGCGAATTTCTGTCTGCTGGCCCGCTGCACGGTCGGCGACTCCGGTCCCGGCACGGGTCCCAGCAATACCCAGGGGATCAATTTCTGTCTGCTGGCCCTGTGCACGATACGTCCCTGAAAACGATCGGGTGGCCCGGCAGGACTGGTACGTCCGGCCGGGCCACCCGGTATTTCCCCGCTTACGGAGCGGGCGCGCCACACCCCGTGGCGGAATCACACGTCGGCGGAATCACGCGGTGAAATGATGCCTTCCCGCGCCCGCGGCGAAAACCGCGCAACCGTCCTCCATCCGCAGGAATTTCGTACGGCCGTGGCCGACCTTCCTGACGTCCGTCGCCGCTATCCACACCTCGGCCGTGGTGTTGGCGGGGAGGGACACCGTGAGATCGAATCCCTTCGCCCCGGTCTGCCACCGGGTGGTGACCGGCCCGTGGACCGAGTCGAAGCGGCCCTCGGCCCGGGTCACCCCGCCGCCGGGCCGGGGCCGTACGGTGATCTCGCGGAAGCCCGGCCCGCGCGGCGCGATGCCGGCGATGTTCGCGTACATCCACTCCCCGACCGAGCCGTACGCGTAGTGGTTGAACGAGTTCATCCCGGCGTCCTGGAAGCCGCCGTCGGGGGTGATGGAGTCCCAGCGCTCCCACATCGTCGTGGCGCCCCGGTCGATCTGGTAGCCCCAGCTGGGGAAGGTGCGCTGGAGCAGCAGCCGGTAGGCGACATCGGTGTGGCCGGTGTCGGTGAGGACGGGCAGCAGCCGGGGCGTGCCGAGGAAACCCGTCGACAGATGCCAGTCCTTGGCCTTGATCAGCTCCACCAGACGGCCGGCGGCGGGCGCGCGGTCGGCGTCGGCCAGCAGATCCATCGACAGGGCCAGTACGTAGCCGGTCTGGGTGTCCCCCTTGATCCGGGCGCCCGGTGAGACGTACGCGGCGCGGAAGGCGTCGCGGACCCGCCCGAACAGGGTCCGGTACGGCGCCGGGTCCTTGCCCAGCACCTCGGCGGTCCGGGCGACGAGATCGGCGCTGTGCGCGAAGTAGGCGGTGCCGATCAGGTCCTTGGGCGTCTCGTCCTGGATGTTGAGCCAGTCGCCGAAGCCCTCGTCCGGGCGGAGCAGGCCGTCGCTGTGGCGTTCCAGGTAGCCGAGCCACTTCACCATCGACTCCCAGGCGTCCTCCAGCACCCGGGTGTCCCCGTACGCCCGGTACAGCGCCCAGGGGACGGTGACCCCGGCGTCGCCCCAGCCCGCCGCGCCGCCGCCCATCGCGCCGACCTCCGGCGCCACGTGGGGGAAGGCGCCGTCGGACGACTGGCCGTCGCGCAGGTCCCACAGCCACTTGGTGAGGAAGCGCGCCGACTCCATGGTGTAGGCGGCGGTCGGGGCGAAGACGTTGATGTCCCCGGTCCAGCCCAGCCGTTCGTCGCGGGCGGGGGTGTCGGTGGGCACCGAGAGGAAGTTGCCCCGCTGGCCCCATGTGATGTTGCCGTGCAGCTGGTTGAGCATCGGGACGTTCGTTTTGAAGTCCATGGTGAACGGCGCCGAGGTGTGGATGACCCGCCCCACGACCGCGTCGCGCGAAGGACGCCCCGGATAGCCCGTCACCTCGACGTAGCGGAAGCCGTGGAAGGTGAAGCGGGGCTCGTACGTCTCCTGGCCGCCGCCCTTGAGGGTGTAGGTGTCGGTGGCGCGGGCGGAGCGCAGGTTGGCGGTGTAGAGGGTGCCGTCGGGGTTGAGCACCTCGGCGTGGCGCAGCCGTACGGTGGTACCGGCGGCGCCGGTGACCTTGAGCCGGACCGTGCCGACCATGTTCTGGCCGAGGTCGAGGACGAAGACCCCGGGCTTCGGCTCGGTGATCTTCTCGACGGTGAGTTCGCTCTCCACGCGCGAGGGCCCGTCGACCGCCGCGACCAGGGCGATGTCCACCGGGGGCCGCGGCTCGGCCGCGCTCCAGCCGGTCGCGTCGTATCCGGCGCGCGTCCATCCGGCGGTCTCCAGCCGGGCGTCGTACGCCTCCCCCATCAGCAGGTCGGCGTCGGTGACCGGGGACGCCCCGGCGCGCCAGTCGCCGTCCGAGACGATCCGCTGCGTCGTGCCGTCGGTGTAGGTGACCTCCAACTGGGCCAGCAGCGCGGGCCGTTCTCCGTACTGGTGCGGACCGAACATGCCGACGCTGCCGGCGTACCAGCCGGCGGCGAGGGTGACACCGAGGGCGTTGGCGCCGGGGGCGAGCAGGCCGGTGACGTCGTACGTCTGGTGCTGCGCCCGCTTGCGGTAGTCGGTCCAGCCGGGGGCCAGCCGGTCCTCGCCGACGCGCTGCCCGTTGAGGTGCGCGTCGTACACACCGAGGGCCGTGGCGTAGAGCCGGGCCCGTGCCACGGTCTTGCGCGGCAGCCGGAACTCCCGGCGCAGCTGCGCGGCGGGCGCGGACGAGACCGCCACCTTGCCCCAGGGACCGGCGCCCCACCGCGCGAGCGTCTTGGCGGCGGACCACGCGGCGTCGTCGAATCCGGTGGACTTCCAGTCGCCGGACGGTTCCTGATCGGCCGTCACCCAGCCGTCGCCGGTGGCGGAGGTGCGGATCCCGCCGGGAGTCGTCAGCTCCAGCAGGCCCAGCAGTCCGGCCGGGCTGACGGTGGCGTTGGTGGCCGCGACGGCGATCACGTTGGCGCCGGGGCGCAGCAGCGCGGTCACGTCCACGAGGGCGGGGTGGCGCCAGTTCTCGGCGGGGCCGTCGGCGTCGGCGTGCGCGACGCGGACCCCGTTGACGTAGGCGGTGTAGCCGTCGTCGGCGGTCATCACCAGCCGGGCCCGGCTGACATCCGGCTCCACGTCGACCCGGCCGCGGAACCAGCGGGTGGCCGCGGGCGCCTCGACCGCGGGGTCCCCCTCGGGGAACCAGATCCAGGCGGCGCTGTCGAGCGCGGGCGTTCCGACGAGGGAGGCGGGTGCGGCGATCCAGCGCGCGGTCCAGTCCGCGGCGCCGGTGAGCCCGGTCTCCCACCAGGACGGCGCGCTCCAGTCGGAGACCTCGCCGTCGGCGCCCCAGACGCGCACGGACCAGTGGTAGCGGGTACGGGACGTGAGCGCGGGTCCGCCGTACGGGACCAGGGTCGAGTCGGGCGACACCACCTTGCCGCTGTCCCAGACGTCCGGCTTGCCGAGCCGCCCCGGGTCGGTGGCGACCCTGATCCGGTAGGCGCTCTGCGTCTGGCCGGGGTGGGCGGACACGACGGGCCAACTCATCCTGGGGCGCGGTGTGTCGAGGCCGAGTGGCCGGCTGACGTACTCGACCGTCGGCGAGGTGACCCGTACGGCGGACCCGGCCGCCCGGCCGCCGTCGTGGGCTCCGCCTCCCGGCTCCCGGGCCAGCGCGGCGGCCGGGCCGGGTCCTGCGACCACGGCCGCGCCCACAGCCGTGGCGGTGGTACCGAGCAGTCGTCTTCTGCTGATCACAATGCGGCTCCGATACGACTCGACAGTGAATCGTTTCACTTCGGTGAAAGTAGGGAGGCGCCTGAGGTGTGTCAAGGGTCCGGGACGCACGGGACGGCGCCGGATTTTTTCCGAGTACGCGGCATTGACGCGGCCGTCGGCGCGGGCTTAACGTCCCTGGACGTGTGGCCTGTTGAAACCTTTCATGTCCGGCGGGGGCCACCACCGACGGGCACGTCGGTGCCGCTTGAGGACAGCGCCCCGTCGGCGGAGCCGCGCCCGCCCGACGACCGACAGCCGACGACCGCGCCGAGGTACGGGATCACGTCACGGGGAGGCGGGAAAGCCCGCCCCCGCCACCCACGCGGCGAGTTCGCGCCGCGCGGCCTCGCGCAGCTCCGCCGAGGGAGCGGCCGTGCCGTCCGCGACCAGCGCGTAGTGCCGGGTGCCCGCCGCGTCCGAGGCCGCCGGGGCGGAGAGCAGCAGGCGCCGCGCGTCGGTGGTGCCGGGCTCGACGGCGGTGGCGACGGGATGGTCCGCCGTCTCACCGCGCGCGGTGTACTCGGGCGGCCCGGTGACGGCGCCGAGGTCGGAGACGACCGTGACCGATGACGCGGTGAACCCGCTCGGCAGATGCAGCTGCGTCGGCGCGCGGGTGGCGCCCTCGGAGCGCCACACCAGCACGCCGTACCGCCCACCGCCCACCAGGCGGGCGGTGCTGGGCATGGTGCCGGGGATCCGGTTCCAGCTCAGGGTGGTGCCACCGTCCCGGGAGCGGTCCTCGTAGGAGAAGGCGAGGGTACGGCCCGCCACGGCGCCCGGGTAGAGCCGGTCGAGCAGCCGGGCGTCCTGGCGCAGCACGGCCCGGCCCGAGGAGTCGAGCGCGACGGCGGACAGGTCCTCGTCGTTCCAGGCGTCGCCCGCCGTGCGGATCTTGCCGGTGTTGCCGTTCATCGCCTCGCGGTGGCGACCGCTGTAGAGGTCCCACTGCCACTGCGTGGCCGAGAGCACGGGCCCCGAGCGGGCCGGTGCGCCCCACCAGGCCGCTCCCGGCAGCCGGCTGTCGAGCGCCTGGTACATCGCCTTGTCGACGGTGGGCGCCTTGTCCGAGGTGTATCCGCTCAGCGGGTGGCCGAACTCGCTGACGATCGCCGGGGTGCCGAGCGCCGTGGCGCGGTCGCGGACCGTACCGAAGTCCGCGCTGTACCGGCCGTCCTCGGCCTTGCCCCACATGAAGATCCCGGAGATGGCCTTCTGGTCGTAGAAGTGGGTGTTGAAGACGTGGCGCCCGCCGAGGGTGCCCGCGTCGAGGAGGCCGCCCTCCTGCCGCGCGAGGTCGAGATTGGCGTTCCAGAACATGTTGGGTTCGGCGAACAGCGGCTTGTCGCGCCAGCCCGCCAGGTCCATCCGGGCCCGGAACCGGGCGTAGAACGGCAGCAGCACGTCCCGTTCCCAGCCGCGGCTGTTCTGTCCCGCGGTGTACTCGCCCGCGTACGGTTCGTTGTACGGGTCGAAGCCGACGATCCCGGCGAACCGGTCGGCGGTGAGGCGCCCCGCGAGATGGGCCATGGTCCGCTGCGCGGTGTCGAGAAAGGCGTCCTGGACGGCCACGGAGCGGACGCCGGTGTCCGTGGTGACGGTGAGGACGCGGTTGTGCCAGAAGTCCCGGGTGGCGTTCTTGACGGCCTGGTTCTGGGTGATGTTCTGGCCCCACAGGACGCAGACGCCACAGGATTCGACGGGGTACCCGCCCGCCTCGACGGCCCACCGGGGCGCGCCGTCCCCCGTGTACCAGCTGTCCCGGTGGAACAGGTGCCGGGAGAAGAGGTCCTGGTGGAAGTCGGGGAACACCCGCAGTCCGGCGTCGAGGAGCGCCTCGATCTGGTCGGTGGCACGGTCCAGATAGCCGGTGTCGACCTTCCCCGGTTCGGGTTCGGCGTGGGCCCAGGACAGCAGGAAGCGCACCGCGTTCCCGCCGGTCAGGGAGCGCAGTGCGGCGGCCGAGGCGCGGGCGTCCGCCGTGTCGGCGAAGGGCAGACCGCCGTTCTCCGCCAGCTTGGTCTCGCCGGAGACGTTGAAGCCGCGCAGGACGACCTCGCGCCCGTGGCCGTCGGTGAAGCGGCTGCCGTCGGCGGTGACCCCGGTGGCCGTCGCGCCGTCGAACCACAGCGGCGCGCCGTCGGCCGCCTCGGCGGGCGGGCCGCCGACGGCGCCCGCCGCCAGCAGCGCGAGGGCGGCGGCGCACCGTACGCCCCGTCGGCCCCGGGCCCGCGGCCCGGCCGGTCGCCGTATCCGTAACCGCCGTCGCGCACCGCGCACCGCCGCCACTTTCGCCATGTACACCACACTGAAGTACTTACTGACGAGTAGTCAATCCCCTTGCGGCGCAGGGGACTTGGTCGCTCCGGCAGTGACCTTCGGCAGCCGGGGCCGTCCCGCCGACGGCCGCGCCCGCGCCCGCGCCCTCAATGCTCGTTCGGCGGGAGTCGCTCACCGCTCGCCGCGCGAGTGTAGCGACGGGCCAAGTCGGCGAAGGCGTCCTTGAGTTCGGCCGGGCCGACCACCTCGACGTCGGCGTGCAGGCCACCGACGGCGACGGCCAGGCCATGCCAGGACCACGAGCCCATCACGAGCCGGCAGCGGTCAGGGCCGAGTTCCTCGATGACCTCGCCGTGGGTGTAACGGGAGACGACGGCGGCGGGCAGAGCGAGGATCACCTCGCCCCGGCAGGGCCAGCCGCCCGGACCCGTCGCCCCCCGGAACCTCCCCGCGACGAAGGCGGCCACGTCGCCGCCCGGCACCTCGCGCGGGGAGAAGCGCGGCCCGGTGGGGGTGCGCGGGGTGATGCGGTCCGCGCGGAAGATGCGCCAGTCCTCCCGGTCGAGGTCCCAGGCGACCAGGTACCACCGCCCGCTCCAGGTGACGAGATGGTGCGGTTGCGCCCGGCGCCAGGGCAGTCGCGCCGCGCCGTCACCGGACGCCGTCAGCGGGGAGGCAGGCGGGTAGTCGAACCGCAGCACCTCGCGGGCGTGGACGGCGGCGCTGAGCGCCATGAGCACCCCGTTGTCCAGCCGGGTGTCCCGCTGCTCGACGGCGGTGACCTGGACGGTGTCGATGCGATGGCGCAGCCGGGCGGGCATGACCTGCCGGACGGTGTTCAGCGCGCGGGCCGCCGCCTCCCCGATACCGCCGGTGGTGGTGGCGATCCGCAGGGCCACGGCGAGCGCGACGGCCTGCTCGTCGTCGAAGAGCAGCGGGGGCAGCTCAGCTCCTGCGTCGAGGCGGTACCCGCCGTCCGGGCCCTTGACGGCCACCACGGGGTAGCCAAGCTCGCGCAGCCGGTCGACGTCGCGGCGCACCGTACGCGGGCTGACGTCCAGCCGCTCGGCCAGCAGCGCTCCGGGCCAGTCCCGGCGGGCCTGGAGCAGCGAGAGCAGCGAGAGCAGTCGCGCGGAGGTTTTCGGCATGCCTCCATACTGCCCCGGGAAGAGGCCACAACCTGACCGCTTCTGCTGCGACTGTTCTTCCGTACGGCGCCTCGCACCGGACCTGGCGCACACCATTGGAAGGACCGATCCCTGTGACCACCACACCCGCCCCCACCACCGCCGGGCCCGCCCTCGACCCCGAGCGGGCCGATCTGATCGACGCGCTCGCGGCGGCCAGGACCGCCCTCACCGACACCGTCAAGGGGCTCAGCGACGAGCAGGGCGGCGAGCACCCGACGGTCAGCGCGCTGAGCCTGGGCGGAGTGATCAAGCATGTCGCCGCCGTCGAGGAGGGCTGGCTGCGCTTCGTGGTCGACGGCCCCTCGGCGATGCGCTTCGACCTGCCCGAGGGCGTCACCTGGGCCGACCTCGGCGGCGGTACCGCTCGGGAGTTCCCCCAGTGGGCCATCGACCACCAGAACAACCTGCGGATGCTGCCCGGCGAGACGCTGGCCGGGATCGTCGCGCGCTACGAGGAGGTCGCCGCCAGGAGCACGGAGATCATCGTCTCCGTACCCGACCTGTCGGTGACGCACCCGCTGCCGGAGGCGCCCTGGTTGCGGCCGGGAGAGGTGCGCAGCGTGCGCCGTGTGCTCACGCACGTCATCGCGGAGACCGCCCAGCACGCCGGGCACGCGGACATCCTGCGCGAGACGCTGGACGGTCACCAGGCGTCCTGATCACCGGCCCCGGCCGGGGCCGGTGATCCGCGAACAGAGCGGTCCGCGAGCAGAGGGGTCCGCGAGCAGAGGGGTCCGCGAGCAGAGGGGTCCGCGAAGAGATGAAGAGATGGGGAGCGACAGCGCCGTGAAGACACGCGAGCCGGGGCGGACCGGCGGGAGGGGGAGGCCCGAGCCACGGCGGGCCGGCGAGCGCGGGGCGGTGCTGCCGCGATGACCGTTCTCGGCAACCGGGCGCTGGGCCGCGCCGCGCTCGCCCGGCAGCTGCTGCTCGACCGCTCCGTCCTGCCGGTCCTGGACGCCGTCGCGCACCTCGGCGGTCTCCAGGCTCAGGAGCCGCAGGAACCGTTCGTCGGGCTCTGGTCGCGGCTGACCGCGTTCGATCCGGCGGCGCTCTCGGAGCTGCTGTCCGGGCGGCGCGTGGTGCGGACCCATCTGATGCGCCGCACGGTCCATCTCGTCACCGCCGACGACGCGCTGGCCTGGCGCTCCCGCCATGACGCCATGCTGCGCCAACGGGTGCTCGGCACCTACCGCGCCGAACTGGCCGGGGTGGACCTCGACGAACTCGCCGCGGCGGGCCGGGCGGTGATGGCCGACGGCGAACCGCGCTCGATGTCCGAGCTGGCCCGGACGGTCGAGGGACGCTGGCCCGCGCCGGGGCGGCGGGCGCTGGGCGAGATGCTGGTCGCCGCGCTCGTCCCGATGGCGCAGCTGCCGCCGCGCGGGCTGTGGCGGCGGAAGGCCGGGGTGCGCAACGTCCCGCTCGCGTCCTGGCTGGGGCGCGAGGTCGCCCCGCCGTCCCCGGACGGCTCCGATCCGGTGGGCCGGGCGCTGGTACGGCGCTATCTGGCCGCGTTCGGCCCGGCGGCCTCGGCCGATCTGCGCGCCTGGTGCGGGCTGGCCGGGCTGCCGGCCGCCGTGGCCGCGCTCCGTCCTGAGCTGGTGGCCTTCCGGGACGAGCGGGGCCGGGAGCTGCTGGACCTCCCGGACGCGCCCCGCCCCGATCCGGACACGCCCGCCCCGGTACGGTTCCTGCCCGCGTTCGACAACGCGATCCTCGGCTACCAGGACCGGCGCCGGATCATCGACGACGAGCACCGGGGCCTGTCGGTCGCGGGCGCGCGCGTCGCCCTGGTCGACGGCCGGGTGGCCGCGACCTGGACCGTCGAGGACGGCACCGTGCGGGTCACACCGCTGCGCCGGTTCTCGCGGGCCGAGGACGACGCCGTGGCCGAGCAGGGGCGGGCGCTCGCGTCGTTCCTCTCCGACGGCGAGAGCGGGCGGGTACGGGTGGCCGACAGGGCCCGCTGAGCCGCACGGACACTCCCCGGGGGGCCTCAGCCGTCGCGCCGGGCCCGCGCCGGGCTCCCGCCCGCGTCCGTACGGTGGTGGAGCACCGATCGTCCGGACCGGCGGGGGTGCGACGGTACGGGCGTCGGGCAGGACCATGCGGCCGGTGGCCCTCACCGACCCGAGCCCCCGGCCGGTGAGGGCCACCGGCCGCATGGGGCTCTCCGGGGTGTCCTGCGGGGCGAGCGCGAGCGCCCGCGCCGGTCCCGGCAGCGCGCCCGGGGCCTCGGGCACCGCGGGCCGCCCGCCCCTGCCCCGGGCGGCCCGCCCGAGCGCGCCCGCGCGTCAGCCCCGGTACGTCTCCAGCAGCCGCAGCCACACCTCGCTGATCGTCGGGTAGGCGGGCACCGCGTGCCAGAGGCGGTCGATCGGCACCTCGCCGACCACCGCGACGGTGGCGGAGTGGAGCATCTCGCCGACGGCCGGGCCCGCGAAGGTGACGCCGAGGAGGGTTTCGGCGTCCAGGTCGACGATCATGCGGGCGTGGCCCCGGTAGCCGTCGGCGTAGAGGGCGGCGCCCGCGACTCCCGAGAGGTCGTAGTCGACGGCGCGCACCCGGTGGCCCGCCGCCTCGGCCTCGGCGAGGGTGAGGCCGACCGCGGCGATCTCGGGTTCGGTGAAGACGACCTGGGTGACGGCCCGGTGGTCGGCGGTGGCCGCGTGGGCGGTCCACGGGGCCGTGCCGAGCGCCTTGACGCCCCGGGCGCGGGCGGCGATGGAGGCGCCCGCCACCCGGGCCTGGTACTTGCCCTGATGGGTGAGGAGGGCGCGGTGGTTGACGTCCCCGACCGCGTAGAGCCAGTCGCTGCCCTCGACCCGGCAGCTGTCGTCGACGGTGAGCCAGGAGCCCGGCTCGAGACCGACGGTCTCAAGGCCGAGGTCGTCCGTGCGCGGGGCGCGGCCGGTGGCGAAGAGGACCTCGTCGGCCTCGACGCGCTCGCCGTCGCCGAGCACCACGGTCACCGGCCCGGTGGAGCCGTCCCGCTCGACGGCGGTGACGGAGACGCCCGTACGGACGGTGGCGCCCGCCTCGGTCAGCGACCGGGCGACCAGCTCACCCGCGAAGGGCTCCATCCGGGGGAGCAGGCCCTCGCCGCGCACCAGCAGGGTGACCTCGGCTCCCAGAGCGCGCCACGCCGTGGCCATCTCCACGCCGACCACTCCCCCGCCGACCACGACGAGCCGGCCGGGCACCCGCTGGGCGCTGGTCGCCTCGCGGCTGGTCCACGGCGCGGCGTCGGCGAGCCCCGGGAGTCCCGGCAGCACGGCCCGGCTGCCGGTGCACACGGCGACCGCGTGCCGGGCGGTCAGCAGCAGCTGTTCGCCGTCGGGCCCCGTGACGCTGACACGCCGGGGCCCCTCCAGCCGCCCGTGCCCCCGGTGGATCGCGGCGCCGATGCCGTCCAGCCAGGCGACCTGGCCGTCGTCCTTCCAGTGCGAGGTGAACGCGTCGCGGTTGCCGAGTACGGCCTTCGTGTCGAGCGGTCCCTGTACGGCGCCGCTCAGCCCCGGCACCCTGCGCGCCTCGGCGCGGGCGATGGCCGGGCGCAGCAGGGCCTTGCTGGGCATGCAGGCCCAGTACGAGCATTCGCCGCCGATCAGTTCGCTCTCCACGACGGCCGCGCTCAGACCGGCCGCCCTGACCCGGTCGGCGACGTTCTCGCCGACCGGTCCCGCGCCCAGCACCACGACGTCGTACTCAAGGGGTCCCGTCACATCTGTCATGGGGTCAGTCTGCTGGGCGGCACCCCGCATGGCCACACGATCTTCGGGCAGGGGCTCAGGACACGCCTCCGGACGTGCGGGTGGAATACGTCGGCGGCGACGGCCGTTGTCGCAGGCGGTTCACCCCCGAAGAGCCCGAGCAGAGCCCGAAGAGCAGGAAGAGGTAGCGGACCATGGCAACGGTGGAACTCACCAAGGAGAACTTCGACCGGACGGTGTCGGAGAACGACTTCATCCTGATCGACTTCTGGGCTTCCTGGTGCGGCCCCTGCCGCCAGTTCGCCCCGGTCTACGAGAAGGCGTCGGAGCGGCACGGCGATCTGGTCTTCGCGAAGGTGGACACGGAGGCGCAGCAGGAGCTGGCCGCCGCCTTCGACATCCGCTCGATCCCGACGCTGATGATCGTGCGGGACAACGTCGCGGTGTTCGCCCAGCCCGGCGCGTTGCCGGAGAGCGCTCTGGAGGACGTGATCGGGCAGGCCCGCGCGCTCGACATGGACGAGGTGCGCACGTCGGTGGCGGAGGCCGACGCGAAGAACCAGGCGGCCGGGGACGCCGGGAGTCCGGCCTGAGCGCCGCCGCGGATCAGGTGGCGGGCGCGGCGACGACGCGGACCGACAGGCCGTAGTCGATCTCCGCGCCGTCGACCAGCAGCGCTTCGACCGTGCGGGTCGCGGGGTCGATGTCCGCCTCCATGCCGTTGCCCGCGTAGCGCGGGTAGCCGGACTCCCCCGTCTCGCCCGTGGCCTCGACCACGGCGGAGCGCAGCGCGTGCGCCGAGGTGGGCGGGGTCTCGTCGGACTCGGTGAATCCGGCCACCAGCAGGATCTCGAAGCGTCGCGGAACGGTAGTCATGCCCCGACGCTAGCCACCGGCCGGTGGCCCCGCATGTCGCGGTGCCGAAAGCGAGGCGGAGGCCAGGCGGAAGCCCGGCGGAAGCCCGGCGGAAGCCCGGCGGAAGCCCCGGCCGCGAGCCGTGGCCCGAGCGGCGCCGGGAGGCTCCGGCCGCGGGACACGCCCCGCCATCCCGGCCGCGCGGTGCGGGATCTACCCTCTTGCGGATGACCTTCCTTTCCTCTGCCGGCAGCGGCAGCCGCGACAGTGACCATGAGCCCGACCTTCCCGGCCGCCGGGGCCCGAGCGCGACCACCGAGGCCGACCCCCGCGACGTGGGCCACGTCCGCACCTCGTACGCCCCGGAGCACGACGGCGACCCCGACCCCGGCGAGATCGTGTGGACCTGGGTGCCGTTCGAGGAGAACGACGGACGCGGCAAGGACCGTCCGGTGCTGGTGGTGGCCCGTGAGGCGGCCGGTACGGTGCTCGCCGTACAGCTCTCCAGCAAGCGCCACGACGCGGACCACGAGTGGGTGCCGATCGGCGTCGGGCCGTGGGACCGGGAGGGCCGCGAGTCCTGGGTGGACATCGACCGGGTGCTGCGGCTGCACGACGCGGGCATGCGGCGCGAGGCGTGTGCCCTGGACCGGGGACGGTTCGGCCTGGTGGTGAACCGGCTGCGGGAGCGCTACGGCTGGAGCTGACCGCCCCCGCCGGGCGTCAGCTCTCCAGCACCCGCCGGAACGCCATGAGAGTGGCCTGCTCCGGTGTGCGGTCCAGGACCGCGAAGACCGCCTCGTCGAAGCGGTCCGCGAACCGGCCGCCGCCGGTCAGGAGCGCCGCGAACGACCCGGCGACCGTCGCCGGGTCGTTGCGGAAGACCCCGCACCCCCAGGCGCCGAGCACCAGCCGCCGGTAGCCGCGCCCGGCCGCCGTCTCCAGCACCCGCTCCGCGCGGGCGGCGAGCGCGGAGGCGATCAGCGGCACCTCGCCGGGGAGGTTCCGCGCGATCACGCCCGCGTTGGGCGCGGCGGCGGTCAGGAACCCGGCCTCGTACGGCGTGTCGAGCAGTCGGCCCCGGTCGTCGCGGAAGACCGGGACGCCGGGCGAGTGGATGACCCGGTCGCTGTAGAACGGGCTGGGTTCGGCGCGGTGGTGCGCGTAGAACTCGGGCGCCCGCCGCAAGGTGGCGTACAGGGCGGAGCCCCGGCACAGGGCCTCCTCCTGCGCCTGCGCGCCGTTGAGGTAGCCGCCGCCCGGGTTGCGCGCCGAGGCGAAGTTGAGGACGGCGACCGCGCCGGGGCCCGTTTCCGTCAGCCGCCGGGCGGCGTCGAGGCTGGACTCGCCGGTGACCTCGACGGTGGCCTCGGCCCGCGCCGCCCGCGGGTGCGTACCCCGTTCCCGAGGGGGCGGGGCGACCGGTCCCGGGCC
The DNA here is from genome assembly GCF_003346515.1 of Streptomyces corynorhini. Taxonomy (GTDB): domain Bacteria; phylum Actinomycetota; class Actinomycetes; order Streptomycetales; family Streptomycetaceae; genus Streptomyces; species Streptomyces corynorhini. Next base: position 18,543 of record NZ_QQNA01000246.1, on the reverse strand, counting down.
GTACATCCTCGTGCCCGCCACGGCCGCGTCCACGGCCCGGCGCAGGTCGATGTCGCGGCCGTCGGCCGTCCGGTATCCCCCCGTTCGGACGATCTCCTCGGTTTCCTTCGCGATCCCCCGCAGCCGTGCGCTCATAAGACGGATCCTGAGTGAACGATCTCCCTCGGGGCAACCGGATTTCTGACAGAACAGTGACCATGGGGCACTCTTGTGCGAAGCGGCGAGAGTGGCTTTAGGTTGGACGAAGCGCTCCGCTCCCGCCATCCGGGACGGAGTCCGGTCATGGTCTTCGACAGAAGGATCCGGCCCATGTCATCCGATTGTTTCACCGACGAGGGACCGCCCCTCGGCGAGAGCGACGCCGAGGATCTGCTCCACGGCATCTGTTTCAAGACGGGCCCGCCCCGCACCGTGGGGGTGGAACTGGAATGGCTCGTACACGATCTGCGCGCCCCTGAAAGAGCGGTACCGGCCCACCGCCTCACCGAGGCGTTCGACACGCTGCGTACCCTGCGCCTGAACTCCGCACTCACCTTCGAACCCGGCGGCCAGCTGGAACTCAGCTCGGCCCCCGCCGGATCGCTGACGGAGTGCCTCACCACCACCGCCGCGGACCTCGACGCGGTACGCCCCGTGCTCCGCGCGGCGGGACTCGCGCTCGCGGGCATCGGGCAGGACCCCTGGCTCTCCCCGCACCGCATGCTGCGCGAGCCGCGCTACGACGCCATGGAGACCTACCTCGACCGGATCGGTCCGGCCGGGCGCGCCATGATGCGCACCACCGCCTCCATCCAGGTGTGTCTGGACGCGGGCCACGAGGAGCCGGGGCCGCTCGGTTACGCGAGACGCTGGCAACTCGCCCATCTGCTGGGCGCGGTGCTGGTCGCCGCGTTCGCGCACTCCTCCATGCGCGGCGGCGGCCCGACCGGCTGGCGCTCCACCCGTCAGGCGCTCTGGTCCGCGCTGGACCCGGCCCGTACGAGGGCGCCCGCCGCGCGCCACGACCCGCGCGCGAGCTGGACCGCGCACGCCCTGGACGCGCCGGTGATGTGCATCCGGGCGCAGCAGGGGCCCTGGACGGTGCCGGAGGGGCTGACGTTCCGGCAGTGGATACGGTCGGGCGCGCCGCGTCCGCCGGTCCGCGCCGATCTCGACTACCACCTGACGACGCTCTTCCCTCCGGTGCGTCCGCGCGGCCATCTGGAGCTGCGGATGATCGACGCCCAGCCGGGCGAGGACGGCTGGATGGTGCCGCTCGCCGTGACCACGGCGCTCTTCGACGATCCGGAGGCGTCCGAGACCGTCTACCGCACCGTCAAGCCGCTCGCCGAGACGGCGGGCGGGCTGCCCGCGCCGCACAACCCCCTGTGGGTCAACGCGGCGCGCTACGGGCTGGCGGACCCGGAGCTGCACGCCGCGGCGCTGGTCTGTTTCGCCACCGCCCGGGAGGCGCTGCCGCGCGTCGGGGCGTCCCCGGCCGTTCAGGAGGCGGTCGCCGCGTTCACCGAGCGCTATGTGGTACCGGGCCGCTGTCCGGCCGACGATCAGCCCGCCTCCGTGACCGGGAAGGACCTCCGCACATGACCGACACCACCGGCCACGCCCCGTCCGCCGAGGCGGTCGACGTCTCCACCGAGCTGCTGCGCGGGCGGGCCGTCACCACGCTGACGGCCGCCAGGGACCGGACGGCCCTGCTGACCTCCTGCGTGGACGACCACGACCTGACGGCGCAGCACTCGCCGCTGATGTCGCCGCTGGTCTGGGACCTGGCGCACATCGGCAACCAGGAGGAGCAGTGGCTGCTGCGGGCCGTCGCGGGACGTGACGCGATACGCCCCGAGATCGACTCCGTCTACGACGCGTTCGAGCATCCGCGTGCGGCGCGGCCCACGCTGCCGCTGCTGCCGCCCGCCGAGGCGCGCGCCTACGCCGCCGACGTACGGGGGCGGGTGCTCGACGTCATCGAGCGCTCCCCGCTGCGCGGCGGGCCGCTGCTGGACGCGGGGTTCGCGTTCGGGATGATCGCCCAGCACGAGCAGCAGCACGACGAGACGATGCTCATCACCCACCAGCTGCGCCGGGGGCCCGCCGCGCTGAGCGCTCCGCCGCCGCCCGCCGGGGACACGGCGGGGCTGCCGGACGAGGTGCTCGTACCGGCCGGTCCCTTCACCATGGGCACGTCCACGGAGCCGTGGGCGCTGGACAACGAACGCCCGGCGCACCAGCGGCTGGTGCCCGCGTTCCACCTCGACACCGTCCCGGTGACCAACGGCGCCTACCAGCGCTTCGTCGAGGACGGCGGCTACACGGACGAGCGCTGGTGGGCCCCCGAGGGCTGGGCGCAGATCCGGGAGCACTCCATCGGCGCGCCGCTGTTCTGGCGGCGCGAGGGCGGTCGGTGGCTGCGCCGCCGCTTCGGCACGGTGGAGCCGGTCCCGGCCGACGAGCCGGTGCTGCACGTGAGCTGGTACGAGGCCGACGCGTACGCCCGCTGGGCGGGGCGGCGGCTGCCGACCGAGGAGGAGTGGGAGAAGGCCGCCCGGCACGATCCCGTCTCCGGCCGCTCGCTGCGCCATCCGTGGGGCGACGAGGACCCGGGCCCCGACCACGCCAACCTCGGCCAGCGCCATCTGCGGCCGGCCCCGGCGGGCAGCTATCCGCGCGGGGCGTCGCCGCTCGGGGTGCGGCAGCTGATCGGGGACGTCTGGGAGTGGACGTCGAGCGACTTCCTGCCGTATCCGGGGTTCGTGGCGTTCCCCTACCGCGAGTACTCGGACGTCTTCTTCGGCAGCGCGCACAAGGTGCTGAGGGGCGGCTCGTTCGCGGTCGGTGAGGTGGCCTGCCGGGGCACGTTCCGCAACTGGGACCTGCCGGTGCGCCGGCAGATCTTCTCCGGGTTCCGCACCGCGCGTACCGCCGCGCCCGGCGAGGGCGCCTGATGTGCCGTCATCTCGCCTATACGGGCCCGGCGGTGGCGCTCGGGGAGCTGGTCGTCGAGCCCGCGCACGGGCTGTACCGGCAGTCGTGGGCGCCGCGCAGGCAGCGGCACGGGACGGTCAACGCCGACGGGTTCGGGGTGGGCTGGTACGCCGAGGACGATCCGGTGCCGGCCCGCTACCGGCGCGCCGGGCCGATCTGGGCCGATCCCGGGCTGACCGATCTGGCGCGGGTGGTCCGCAGCGGGGCGCTGCTCGCGGCGGTACGGGACGCGACGCTGCCGAGCGCCGACGGGGAGGCCGCCGCCGCGCCGTTCGCCGCCGGGCCGTGGCTGTTCAGCCACAACGGCTCGGTGAGCGGCTGGCCGGGCTCGCTCGCGGCCCCGGCCGGGACCCTGCCCGCCGAGGAGCTGCTGTCGCTGGCGGCCCGCAGCGACTCCGCGCTGGTGTGGGCGCTGCTGCTGCACCGGCTGCGGGCCGGGGACGAGCTGGGGCAGGCGCTGGCCGACACGGTGGCGGAGGTGGCGCGCGAGGCCCCGGCCTCCCGGCTGAATCTGCTGGTCACCGACGGCGCGCGGATCGCGGCGACCGCGTGGGGCGACTCCCTGTGGTATCGCGCCGATCCGGGCCCGCGTTCGGTGGCGGTGGCCTCCGAGCCGTACGACGACGATCCGCGCTGGCGCGAGGTCCCCGACCGCACCCTGGTGACGGCGACCCGCGACGACGTCCTGCTGACCCCTCTCAAGGAGCCCTCCGCGTGAGCCCGTTCCAGCTGACCCGCACGCTCCCCGAGGACGCCACGGACGCCGCGCTGCGCGCCGACGTGCTCCAGGGGCTGACCCGCACCCCCAAGACACTGCCTCCGAAGTGGTTCTACGACGCCCGGGGCAGCGAGCTGTTCGACGAGATCACCACGCTGCCCGAGTACTATCCGACCCGCGCCGAGCGGGAGATCCTCCTCGACCGGGCCCCGGAGATCGCGGCGGCGACCGGGGCGCGCACCCTGATCGAGCTGGGTTCGGGCTCGTCCGACAAGACCCGGCACCTGCTGGACGAGCTGACCGGTCTGGTGAGCTATGTGCCGGTCGACGTGAGCGAGAGCGCGCTGAACGGCGCGGCGGCGGCGCTGCTCGCCGAGCGGCCGGGGCTGCGGGTGCACGCGCTGATCGCCGACTTCACGCACGCGCTGACGCTGCCCGCCACCCCGGGCCCCCGGCTGGTCGCGTTCCTCGGCGGCACGATCGGCAATCTGCTGCCGGCGGAGCGCGCGGAGTTCCTGGCACTCGTACGGACGCTGCTGGAGCCCGGGGACGCGCTGCTGCTCGGCACGGATCTCGTCAAGGACGAATCCGTACTGGTCAGGGCGTACGACGACGCGGCCGGGGTGACGGCGGCGTTCAACAAGAACGTGCTGACCGTCATCAACCGGGAGTTGGGCGCGGACTTCTCCCCCGCCGACTTCTCCCATCTGGCGCGCTGGGACCCGGAGCGGGAGTGGATCGAGATGCGGCTGCGGGCGCGGCGCGCTCTGAGCGTGAAGATCCCGGAACTGGATCTGGTGGTGCACTTCGCGGCGGGCGAGGAGGTGCGTACGGAGGTGTCGGCGAAGTTCCGTCAGGACCGGGTGCGGGACGAACTGCGCGGTGCGGGGATGGAGTTGAGGTATTGGTGGACGGACGGGGCGGAGCGGTTCGCGCTGTCGCTGGCCACGGCGGTGTGAGCGGGGCCCGGCCGCCCCGCGGCGCTGCCGGTCACGGCTGAGCGCGCCGCTTCCGCGAGGGAGCGGCGGTCGGTGTGGCGCCCGGCGGGGATGAGCGGCAGGACCGTGATCTCCGCCGTGAGCCCGCCGGCCGTCACCACCCGCCACAGCGAGGCCGGCAGGCTGTCGTCGCCGATGTAGGCCGGTGCGCCGGACGGGGTTCCGCGCTCCGTGCGGTAGGTGATCCGTACGGGTCTGACGGCGGCGCCCGCGTCCAGCGCGGCCTGGAAGACCGCCCGGGTGAACGGGCCCTGGTCCTGGCCGCACCAGGTGCACCCCTCGGGGAAGACGGCCACCCGTGAGCCCGCGGTGAGCGCGGCGGCCAGGGCCCCGACGGTGGCGGGCAGCGCCCGCAGCCGTTCCCGTTCCACGAAGAGGGTGCCGCCCCTGGCGGCCAGCGCGCCGAGGACGGGCCAGCGCCCTATCTCGCTCTTGGCCAGCATCCGGGCGGGAAACACGGCGGCCAGCAGCGGTATGTCCAGCCAGGAGATGTGGTTGGCGACGACCAGGACGCCCGTGCCGCGCGCGGGCGCGGCCCCGGCACCCCGCACGTGGACGCGCAGGCCGAAGAGCCGCAGCACCGTACGGCACCAGCGCCGGGTCAGCCGGTCGCGCGTCCCGCCGGGCAGCGGGGCGAGCAGCGGGGTGAGCAGGGCCCCGGCGAGCACCAGCAGGCACCCGGCCAGCAGCCGGCCGACGGCGGTCACCGGGCCGGTCGCGGGGCCCCGGTGGACGGCGCAGTCGCCGGGGGTGCAGGGGGCGGTGGGCAGCCAGACGCTCATGCCGCGGGCGCCAGCGAGAGGAAGTGGCGCAGATAGTGGGGGTTGGTCCGGCGCATCGAGAGCAGGACGTACAGGTCGGCGACGCCGAACTCGGGGTCGTGGGCGGGCGCCCCGCACACCCAGGCGCCGAGCCGCAGATAGCCGCGCAGCAGCGCGGGCAGTTCGGCGCGCGCGGCGCCGGTCGCGGTGGCGGTCGCGGTGGCGGTCGCGGCGCCGGTCGCGGCGGTGGTCGCGGCGGCGCCGGGGGTCCACAGCCGGTGCGGGGTGACCCCGTACTCCTCGGGCGCGAGGTGTCTGTCCTTCACGGTGTTCCAGGTGGCGGCGGCGAGCGCGCCGCCGTCGGCGAGCGGTACCGAGCAGCAGCCGGCCAGCCAGTTGTGGCCGCTGGTGGTCATGTAGCGGGCGAGTCCGGCCCAGATCAGGGCGATGACCGCGCCGGTGCGGTGCAGCGGGTGGACACAGGAGCGGCCGACCTCGACCAGGTCGTGCCGGATGGGGGCGAGCCGGGCGAGGTCGAACTCGCCGTCGGAGTAGATCCGCCCGGCGGCCCGCGCGCCCTCGGGCGGCAGCAGCCGGTAGGTGCCCACGACCTCGCCGCTCGACTCCTCGCGGACCAGCAGGTGGTCGCAGTAGGCGTCGAACGCGTCGCTGTCCAGGCCGGGCTCCGGCCCGTCGAGGCGGGCGCCCATCTCCCCGGCGAAGACCAGGTGGCGCAGGCGCTGCGCGTCCCGTACGTCCTGCTCGGTGCGGGCGAGTGAGACGACGTAGCGCGGCTCGGCCCCGGCGGGACCGGTCGGGCGCGGGGCGGGCAGGGGAAGCGGGGCGGGGGCGACGGCGGTCATGGCGGACTCCTGTGCCGGTGGGGAGAAGCGGTCGCCGGGGCCCGCCGCTGACGCGACGGCCCGGCACCTCGTTTCTTCCGTGACCGGCTGGATTCGATATGACCGGACGGCGGAGTACGGATGTGGGAAAACTGAATCCCGGAAGTGCCCTGTCCCGCCGGGGTCAGTCCAGGAGCGCCGCGGTCAGTCCAGGAGCGCCGCGGTGATGGCCTCGGAGGCCGTCTTCGCGGCCTCCTTCGGGTTCCGGCCCTGGAGAACGGCCGTCATGTACGGCTTGATGGGGTTGTCGGACTCGACGTTCGCCCACTGCGGTGAGTTCGGGGTGGCCCGCCCACGCGCCGCGCCCACGGCCATCGCGGCGGTGCTCTCGTCGCCCTCGATCACTCCGGCCAGCGTCGTCTTGTTCGGCACGTAGCTCATGGCCCTGGCCAGCTCGCTCTGCCACTTCTCGCCCGCCAGGGCCTTGACCACGTCGACGGCGGCGGACCGGTGGCCGGCGTTCTGCGGCACGATCAGATCGGATCCGCCGGTGAACACGGCGCCCGGTTTGCCGGCGGTCTTGCCCGGGATGGGGAAGAAGCCGAGGACGCCCTTGAGCGCGGGGTTCTTCTCCTCGATGATCCGGGCGGCGCTGGGGGTGGCGATGATCTGCGCGACATCGCCCTTGGCGAAGACCTCCGGCTGCGGCGGCGTCGCCTCGTCGGAGTCCTTCGGGCCCTTGCCCAGCGCCTGGAGGTCCTTGTAGAAGGCCATGCCCTTGAGCGCGGCGGGCGAGTCGACGGTCCCCTGGAACTGGCCGCCGGACTCGACGGCCAGTTCGCCGCCCTCGTCCCAGATGAACCCGGCCAGGGTGTACCAGTCCTGACCCGCGAGGTAGATGCCCTGGTTGCCGCCGGTGTTGAGGTCGGCGGTGTCGGCGAGCCAGCGCGCCCGGGTCTTGGGCGGCTCCTCGATCCCCGCCTGCGCGAAGAGGTCCTTGTTGTAGATGACGACCCGGTTGGCGGCGTACCAGGGAATGCCGAACTGGGCGCCGCTGATGCTGCCCGGCTGGGCGAGTCCGGGCAGCCAGTCCTCGCCGCCCAGGTCGCGTACGGACTCCAGGGTGAGATCGCGCAGATTGCGGCTCTGCGCGTACTGCGCGACCTGGGTGTTGCCGACCTCGATGACATCGGGTGGATTGTCGCCGTCCAGCGCGGTCAGCACCTTCTCGCCGATGCCGGTCCACTCCTGGATCTTCACATCCAGGGTGACGGAGGGGTTCTCCTTCTCGTACTCGCTCACGAAGCGCTGGAGGAAGTCGTCGGAGACGCTGTCCTTCATCAGCCAGACGGTGACCGTGGCGGAATCGGCCCCGCTGCCCGGCAGCATGCCGCAGCCTGCGAGCGCGAGGGAGAGCAGAGCCACGGAGCAGACGCGACGGCGATTCTTCACGTAGGTCAACCTTCTTGCGTGGTGGCACGAGAGCGTGATGGCACGAGGAGAGAGCCCGACGTGGGGGATACGAAAAGAATTCGCACGGGTGTTGGGGAATTTTGGTACGGACCAAAGGTCGGGTCAACCCCCACAGGCGGGCTGCCGCGGGCCGCGACACGCCCGGCGGCGGCCCCGGCGGGCGCGGCACGGCGCTGACCACGGCGTACCGGCGTCGGCCACGTCGGCGGCGTACATCTCGCGGAGCGCCGTCCCGTGGGGCACGGTGGAGTGACAGCGCGCCCCGCGGCCACGCGACGGAGCCGCCGAGGGCGGAGACGGACGTGTCGGTGGCAGACACAGAGGAGAGGCCCCATGTCCCAGCACACCTACCGGGTCACCGAGATCGTCGGCACCTCCCACGAGGGCGTCGACGACGCCATCCGCAACGGCGTGGGCCGCGCGGCCAGGACGCTGCGCGGTCTGGACTGGTTCCAGGTGACCGAGGTACGCGGTCAGATCGTGGACGGCGACATCGAGCACTACCAGGTGGGGCTGAAGGTCGGCTTCCGGCTGGACGACGAGGTGTGAACGCGGCGGGCGGGCCGGGGAATCCTCGCGGCGCCGCGTTGTTGAACAGTGCGTGAGCCTCCTGTCGACCGTCCCGTTCTCCGTACTCGACCGCTCCCACGTCCGCCGGGGCGAGGCGGGCCCGGCGGCGCTGCGCGGCACCGTGGAGCTGGCCCGGCGGATCGAGGCGCTCGGTTACCACCGCTTCTGGGTCGCGGAACACCACGGCGTGCCGGGCATCGCCGGTTCCGCGCCCACGGTGCTGGCCGCGGCGGTCGCCGCCGCGACCTCGACGATCCGGGTCGGCACCGGCGGGGTGATGCTGCCCAACCACCGGCCCTTCGTGGTGGCCGAGCAGTTCGGGGTGCTGGAGTCGCTCTTTCCCGGCCGGATCGACATGGGTCTCGGGCGTTCGGTCGGCTTCACCGACGGAGTACGGGCGGCGCTGGGCCGGGAGAAGCGGGACGCCGACGACTTCGCCGGTCAACTCGCCGAGCTGCTGGGCTACTTCACCGGCGGCCAGGAGCCGGGTCCCCGAGTGCGGGCCCGCCCCGCCGAGGGGCTGCGGGTGCCCGCGTTCGTGCTCGCCACCGGGAAGGGCGCGCGGGTCGCGGCCGGGGCGGGGCTGCCGCTGGTGATCGCCCCGGTGCGGGGCGAGGAGGCGATGCTGCGGGCGATCGAGGAGTACCGCGCGGGGTTCCGGCCCTCCGCGTGGGGCGAGCGGCCCCATGTCGTCGTCTCCGGTACGGTCGCGGTCGCGGCCGGTACCGAGGAGGCGCGCGACCTGCTGTTGCCGGAGGCGTGGGCCACCGCGTACTCCCGTACGCGCGGCGAGTTCCCGCCCCTCGTCTCCGCCCGGACGGTGCGGGAGACCGTCATGACGGAGCGCGAGCGCGCCCTGTTCGAGGAGGCGGCGCGCGGGCGGACGCACGGCACGGCGGACGAGGTCGCGGCGGGCCTGGAGAAGCTGCTCGGGCGCACCGGGGCGGACGAGTTCCTGGTCACGACGAGCACGTACGACCGCGCCGCGCTGCTCGACTCCTACCGTCGGCTGGCGGCCCTGCTGGGGCGGCGTGGGCCGGGAGCCGTGTGACGGCCTACCGCGCGCCCCGGCGCGCGGCCCGCAGCCACTCCTTGTTCATCGCGGCGATCGACGGCAGCGGGATCCCCTTCGGGCAGGCCGTGGCGCACTCCCCCGCGAGTGTGCAGCCGCCGAAGCCCTCCTCGTCCATGGTCGCGACCATGTCCAGCACCCGGGTCTCGCGCTCCGGCGCGCCCTGCGGCAGCACGTTGAGGTGGTTGACCTTGGCCGAGGTGAAGAGCATCGCCGAGCCGTTGGGGCAGGCCGCGACGCAGGCGCCGCAGCCGATGCACTCGGCGTGTTCGAAGGCGAAGTCGGCGTCGGGTTTGGGCACCGGGGTGGCGTGCGCCTCGGGGGCGGCGCCGGTGGGCGCGGTGATGTAGCCGCCGGAGCCGATGATCCGGTCGAAGGCGGAGCGGTCCACGACGAGGTCCCTGACCACCGGGAAGGCCCCGGCGCGCCAGGGCTCCACGTCGATGGTGTCGCCGTCGGCGAAGTGCCGCATGTGGAGCTGGCAGGTGGTGGTGCGCTCGGGGCCGTGGGCGTCGCCGTTGATGACGACGCCGCAGGCGCCGCAGATGCCCTCGCGGCAGTCGTGGTCGAAGGCGACGGGCTCGTCGCCCTTGAGGATCAGCTCCTCGTTGAGGGTGTCGAGCATCTCCAGGAAGGACATGTCCTCGGAGATGCCGTCGAGGGGGTAGGTGACCATGGCGCCGGGTGCGTCGGCGCCGGGCTGGCGCCAGACGCGCAGGGTGAGCCTCATGCGTAGCTCCGCTGGGTGGGGTGGACGTACTCGAAGACGAGGTCTTCCTTGTGCAGGACGGGCGCACGGCCGGTGCCGGCGAACTCCCAGGCGGCCGCGTAGGAGAACTCCTCGTCGCGCCGCTCGGCCTCACCGCCCTCGGTCTGCGACTCCTCGCGGAAGTGGCCGCCGCAGGACTCGGCGCGGTGCAGCGCGTCGAGGCACATCAGCTCCGCCAGTTCGAGGTAGTCGACCAGGCGGTTGGCCTTCTCCAGCGACTGGTTGAGCTGCTCGCCGCTGCCCGGCACCTTGATCCGGCGCCAGAACTCCTCGCGGATCTGCGGGATCCGGTCGAGGGCCTTGCGCAGACCGGCCTCGGTGCGGGCCATGCCGCAGTGTTCCCAGAGGAGTTCGCCGATCTCCTTGTGGAAGGAGTCGGGCGTGCGGTCGCCGTCCACGGCGAGCAGCAGCCGCAGCCGGTCCTCGGTGTCCGCGAGGGTCTCCGCGACGGCGGGATGGGAGGCGTCGAGGGCGTCGTGGCGCGGGTGGCGGGCGAGGTAGTCGTTGATGGTGGACGGCAGGACGAAGTAGCCGTCGGCCAGGCCCTGCATGAGGGCGGAGGCGCCGAGCCGGTTGGCCCCGTGGTCGGAGAAGTTGGCCTCGCCGATGGCGAAGAGCCCGGGGACGGTGGTCTGGAGGTCGTAGTCGACCCACAGCCCGCCCATCGTGTAGTGGATCGCCGGATAGATCCGCATCGGGACCTCGTACGGGTTCTCGGCGGTGATCCGCTCGTACATCTCGAAGAGGTTGCCGTACTTCTCCTCGACCGCCGTGCGGCCGAGCCGGGCGATGGCATCGGCGAAGTCCAGGTAGACGCCCTGCCCGCCGGGGCCGACGCCGCGTCCCTGGTCGCAGACGTTCTTCGCGGCCCGGGAGGCGATGTCGCGCGGGACGAGGTTGCCGAAGGCCGGGTAGATCCGCTCCAGGTAGTAGTCGCGTTCGTCCTCGGGGATCTCGCCGGGCGGCCGCTGGTCGCCGGGCGCGGTCGGCACCCAGATCCGGCCGTCGTTGCGCAGGGACTCGCTCATCAGCGTCAGCTTGGACTGGTGCTCGCCGGAGCGCGGGATGCAGGTGGGGTGGATCTGGGTGAAGCAGGGGTTGGCGAAGTGGGCGCCGCGCCGGTGGGCCCGCCAGACGGCGGTGGCGTTGCTGTTCTTCGCGTTGGTGGAGAGGTAGAAGACATTGCCGTAGCCGCCGGAGGCGAGGACGACCGCGTCGGCGAAGTACGGGGTGATCTCGCCGGTGATCAGGTCGCGGGCGACGATGCCGCGCGCCCGGCCGTCGACGACGAGCAGGTCGAGCATCTCGGTGCGCGGGTGCATCTCGACAGCGCCCGCGGCGATCTGCCGGGACAGCGCCTGGTAGGCGCCGAGGAGGAGTTGCTGCCCCGTCTGGCCGCGCGCGTAGAAGGTGCGGGAGACCTGTACGCCGCCGAAGGAACGGGTGTCGAGCAGGCCGCCGTACTCGCGGGCGAAGGGCACACCCTGGGCGACGCACTGGTCGATGATCTCGACGGAGACCTCGGCGAGGCGGTGCACGTTGGACTCGCGGGCGCGGAAGTCGCCGCCCTTGACCGTGTCGTAGAAGAGGCGCTGTACGGAGTCGCCGTCGTTGCGGTAGTTCTTCGCCGCGTTGATGCCGCCCTGGGCGGCGATGGAGTGGGCGCGGCGCGGGGAGTCCTGGTAGCAGAACTGGACGACGTGGTAGCCCTGTTCGGCCAGGGTGGCTCCGGCGGCGCCCCCGGCCAGCCCCGTACCGACGACGATGACGGTGTGTTTGCGGCGGTTGGCGGGGTTGACGAGCTTCGCCTCGAAGCGGCGCCGGTTCCAGCGTTCGGCGACGGGGCCGTCCGGCGCCTTGCTGTCGGTGATCGGCTCGCCGGTGGTGTATTCGGCGTAGCGGGTGGGTTCGGTCATGTCAGCTCACCACTCCGGTCATGACGGCGACGGGTACGGCGACGAAGCCCGCTGTCAGCACCAGCGCCAGCGCGTTGGCCGTGGCCTTCAGCATGCGCTCGCGGGTGGCGCTGCCCACGCCGAGGGTCTGGGCGGCGCTCCAGAAGCCGTGCTGGACGTGGAGGCCGAGGGCGAGCATCGCGACGAGGTAGACGGTGTTGCCGTACCAGGTGGAGAAGGTGTCGATCACGTTCTGGTACGGATGGCCCGGCTGGAAGCCGCCGGAGTGCACGGTGCCGGTCGTCAGGTCGAGGATGTGCCAGACGATGAACAGGGCGAGGATGATGCCGCCCCAGCGCATGGTGCGGGTCGCGTAGCTCGCGCGGCGGCGCCTGTGCGCGTATCCGGTCGGGCGGGCGGCGAGGTCGCGGCGGCTCAACTGGTAGGCGCAGACCGCGTGCAGGACGACGGCGGCGACCAGGACCAGCCGGACGATCCACAGCGCCCACTCGTAGTGCAGGATCGGTTCGCCCATGGTCCGCAGCCAGTGCGCGTAGCCGTTGAACTCCGCCGCACCGAAGAAGATCTTCAGATTGCCGAACATGTGCGCGACCAGATAGCCGAGCATGATCAGGCCGCTGACGGCCATGACCGCCTTCTTGCCGATCGTCGATCCCCACAGGGTGCGGACCGCGGACGGTCGTCCGTCCGCCCGTTTTCGGTCCGTCCGCTGTTTTCGGTCCGTCCGCGTCGCCAGAGCCATGAGCAGCACGTTAGGCCGCCTCGGCCAAGAGGTCCAAGACATGCTCCGGCTCATCTCCATAGGCAGCGCCTATCGTGCGCGTATCCTCGGAGGTATGCAGCTCCAGCAGCTCCTGTACTTCGTGGCCGTCGCCGAGACCCGGCACTTCACCCGCGCCGCCGAACGGGTCCATGTCTCGCAGCCCTCGCTCTCCCAGCAGATCCGGGCGCTGGAGAAGGAGCTGGGCGCCGAGCTGCTGAGCCGCGCCCGGGGCAATGTCTCGCTCACCGACGCGGGCGAGGCGCTGCTCCCGCTCGCCCGGCGCATCCTGGCCGACACCGAGACGGCCCGGGTCGAGGTGCAGGAGCTGGTGCAGCTGCGGCGCGGCCGGGTCAGGCTGGGGGCGCCGCCCAGCCTGTGCACCGGGCTGCTGCCCGACGTGCTGCGCACCTTCCACGATCTGCACCCGGGCATCGAGCTGCTGATCGAAGAGAGCGGCTCGCACGATCTCGTCAGGGAGCTGGCGCGCGGGGCGCTCGATCTGGCGCTGGTGGTGATGCCGCTGCCCGCCGGGTCCCCCGCGCTGACCACGGTCGAGCTGCTCCACGAGGATCTGGTGGTGGTCTCCTCGGTCACCGCGCCCGCGCCCCAGGACCCGGTCGCCGTGGCCGGTCTGGAGGGCCAGCCGCTGGTGATGTTCCGGCACGGCTACGACCTGCGGGACCTGACGGTGGCCGCCTGCCGCGCCGCGGGCTTCGAGCCGTCCTTCACCGTGGAGGGCGGCGAGATGGACGCCGTCCTCGGCTTCGTACGGGCCGGTCTCGGCCTCGCCGTCGTACCGAGCATGGTCGCGGCGCGCACCCCCGAACTGCGCGTCACCGCCCTGGCCCGGCCGGGGCTGCGCCGTACCATCGCGCTCGCCCACCGCAGCGACGTCGCACCGCCGCGCGCCGCCCGCGAGCTGCAGAAGGTCCTGCTGGACTCGGAGCGAGCCACCAGGACCGCCCGGACCACCGCGGCGGCGGTCCGGGCTCCGCAGGGACCGGAGGGACGCTGAGAGCCGGTCGGACGGCCCGCGCTCAGACGGCGTCGGCCAGCAGCAGCGTGTGCAGCCGCTCGGGCGGCCCCGGCCGGGCGTAGTACCAGCCCTGTGCGGTGTCGCAGCCGAGCCGGCGCAGATGGTCGGCCTGCGCCCCGGTCTCCACGCCCTCGACCGTCACGGCCAGTTCCAGGCTGTGCGCGAGCGAGACGATCCCCTCGACGATCTTCAGATCGACCGGGTCGGCCGGGTGCTGCTGCATGCCCTGGGTGAAGGAACGGTCCAGCTTGAGCACGCTCACCGGCAGCCGGCGCAGATTGGCGAGGTTGGAGTAGCCCGTGCCGAAGTCGTCCAGCGCGATGTCCACGCCCATCTCGGCGAGTTGGCGCAGCGGCTTGAGCAGGTCCTCGTCCGCGCCGATCAGCGCCGACTCGGTGACCTCCAGGCACAGGCCGCCGGGCGGCAGGCCGATCCGCTCCAGCACCTCGACGGTGTCGGCGACCAGACCGGGGTGGTGGAGCTGGGCGGGCGACAGGTTCACATTGACGCGCAGCGGCATCCCGAGCGCGCCCTCGGGCAGCTGCTGCTGCCAGAACCTGGCCTGCCGTACGGACTGTTCGAGCACCCAGCGGCCGAGCGGGACGATCAGTCCGGTGTGCTCCGCGAGCGGGATGAACCGGTCGGGGCCGAGCACGCCGTGCTGCGGATGGGACCAGCGCACCAGCGCCTCGGCGCCGTGCACCGTACCGTCGTCGAGCCGCACCAGCGGCTGGTACTCGATGAAGAACTCGCCGCGCTCCAGGGCCGCCGGGAGCGCCGTGGTCAGCCCGTGGCGGGTGATGGCGCGGGCGTCGGCCTCCGGGTCGGCCAGCTCGAAGCGGTTGCCGCCCGCCGCCTTGGCCCGGTACATGGTGATGTCCGCGCTGCGCAGCACCTCGGCGGGGCTGCGTCCGGCGGCCGGGCCCTCCACGATGCCGATGCTGCCCCGGACGGTGAACTCGCGGCCTTCGATCCGGATCGGCGAGGCGAGCACGGCCAGGATCCGGGAGGCCAGTTCGGAGACTCCGCCGCGGGTGTCGGGCCCGGTGGTCAGGGCCACGAACTCGTCGCCGCCGATCCTGGCGACCATCTCGCCCGAGGCGGTGGCGCAGCTCTGCAGCCGGTCGGCGACCTCGACCAGCAGCCGGTCGCCCGAGGAGTGGCCGAGGCTGTCGTTGATGGCCTTGAAGCCGTCCAGGTCGAGGTAGCACAGGCCGAAGCGCGCGTCGCCGCCCGCGGCGAGCGTCTTCTCCAGGCGTTCGAAGAACAGCGTCCGGTTGGGCAGTCCTGTCAGGGCGTCGTGGGTGGCCTCGTAGCGCAGCCGCAGATGGAGCAGCCGCCGCTCGGTGGTGTCCTCCATCAGCGCCAGCTGGTACTGCGGGTCGCCCTCGGCGTCGCGCAGGAGCGAGAGCGTGAGGTTGGTCCACAGCACGGTGCCGTCGTTGCGGTAGAACGCCTTCTCGACCTGGAAGTGCTCGCGCTCGCCGCGCACCAGTTCGCCGTACATGCGCCAGACGTGGGGGGAGTCCTCGGGATGGACCCACTCGCTCACGTTGCGGCTGCGGACATGGTGTTCGAGGCCGCCGAACATCTGGGTGAGGGTGTCGTTGACCTCCAGGACCTTGCCGTCCAGGTCGGCGATGCCGATGCCGATGGCCGCGCCCTCGAAGACGGCGTGGAAGCGGGCCTGGGTGGCGTGCAGGGCGTCCTCGGCCTCGCTGCGGGCGGTGAGCGCGGAGCGGGCGATCGCCTCCTGCTCGGCGCGGGTGCGCTCGCGCAGCGCCTGGGCGTAACCGGCGGCCAGGGCGTGCTGGAGGCGGGCGCAGCGGGCCCGGTTGTCCTCGGTGGGGAGTTCGTCCGTACCGCAGTAGAGGACCAGATACGACTCGATCACGCCGAGGGTCCGGCCGAGGGCCTCGGGGTCGGTGCAGTGTCCTGCGATCAGGGCGGTGCCGACACGGGCGGCCGGTGCGGTGTCGAAGGGGTGCGCGTGCAGCGCCTCCCGCAACGTGCGGGCCAGCGGCAGGAGCAGCGTTTCGAATTCGGGGCGCGTCAAGGACGTGGCGGTGGCCGGGAAGATCGCCCGGCTCCAGATCGTCGCGAAACGCCTGACTCTGTCCTCCAGGCCGTCGGGGTCCGCCTCCGGGCCCGTCGCCTCCGGCACCATCACGCCTTGCGTCCCACGCCGGCGAAGCCGGAGAACGCGTAGGGGTCCTCCTCCTCGGCGGGGGAGTCGGGGCGCCAGTGGGGCATGGACACCAGGCCGGGGCGGACCGTCTCGAAGCCGTCGAAGAATCGGTTCGTCTGCTCGCGGGTGCGCATCACCAGCGGGTTGCGGATCTCCTCGTACACGGCGACCGCGCGGTCCGCCGTCTCCTCGGGGAGCGGGACGCCGTGGTGCGAGGCGTGGGTGAGGACGAGGAGGCTGCCCGGGGCGAGCGCGTCCCGCAGCTCGGCCACCGCGCCGTACGGATCGTCCCTGTCCTGCAGGAAGTGCAGGACGAAGTTGAGCAGCAGCGCCACGGGCCGGTCCAGGTCGAGCAGGTCCATCTCGGGGCTCTTGAGGAGCTGGGCGGGGCGGCGCAGGTCGGCGTTGACGACGGTGGCGCGGGGATTGTCTTCGAGGACGGCCCTGCTGTGGGCGACGGCGACCGGGTCGTGGTCGACGTAGACCACCTTGGCGTCGGGATTCGCGCGCTGCGCGACTTCGTGGACATTGCCGAAGGTGGGAATGCCGGAACCGATGTCGAGGAACTGCGTGACGCCTTCGTCCAGGGCGAAGCGCACCGCGCGGCGCATGAACGCGCGGTTCGACTTCATGATCGTCGGAAGGCCGGGCATGAATCCCATGGCCTTGCGCGCCGCTTCCCTGTCCACTTCGAAGTTGTGCGAACCGCCCAGATAGTAGTCATAAATGCGGGAAACGCTCGGCATCGATATATCGATGCTCTGCGGGGCCCAGGCGGGACGCTCCATCGAGATCTCCAACAAGTCGCCACGGGACACGGCCATGTACATGGCCGGTTGTTCGAGCCGAGGCTACTGATCGACCGCCAAGAGAGCGAGCCCAAACGGAAATTAGCGATCCGTTCTTGGTCACACGGTGGCGGAACGGCGACCGGGCCGCCGACGCGCACGAGGCGTGTCGACGGCCCGGCAGGCCGGGGCGGTCGGCGTGGGGACTACTTGGACGCCCCGACCAGCTTGGAGTCCGGCGAAACCGCGTACCAGGTGCCGCCAACGCCCTGGCCATTGGTGTCGCCCGGCTTCTTGTCGTCGGCGAAGGTGTAGATCGGCCAGCAGTCGATGGTCTGCTGCTTGATTCCGTCGGGCCGGTCGAAGGTCACGAAGCCCTTCTTGATGATCGCCGCGTCGGCGTCGTTCTTGTCGACGGGGGCGACAACCGGCCACTTGTCGAGGCACTCGCCGGTGCAGGCGGTCTTCATCGGCCAGGCGGAGTCCTTGGTGAACCGGTAGACGGTCATGCCCTTCGCGTCCACCACGATGTCGCCGAGCTTGGCGTCCTTGCGCACCGACAGGCCCTTGAGGTCGGCCGGGGCGGTGCCGCCCGCCGTGTCGCCGCCCGCGGCGCCGCCGCCGGCGGCCGCGGCCTTCTTGCCGTCGGGTGCGGAGGCGAACCAGGTGCCGCCCACTCCCTCGCCGTTGGCGTCACCGGCTGCCGCGTCCTTGGCGTAGCGGTACATCGGCCAGCCGTCGACGGTGAGCTGCTTGGTCCCGTCGGCGCGGGTGACCTCGCCGAGGAGTTGGGCGTCCGTACCGGCCGCGGCCTTGGCGTTGTCGGCGGTGACCACCGGCCACGCCTTCTCGCAGTCTCCCTCGCAGTTGGACTTCGGCGGACTGGCGGTGTCCTTGTCGAAGCGGTAGAGGGTGAATCCCTCACCGTCGGTGAGGACCTTGCCGAGCTTCGCGTTGGTGGCGACGGCGAGCTGTCCGGCCGGCTTGGTGGCGGCGGTGTTCGCCGTACCCGCGTCCGATCCGTAGTCGCCGTCGGCCCCGTATCCGGCGTCGGCAGGCTTGGCCGCCCCGACGGACTGCCCGTTGGTGTTGGTGCCCTGGTCCTGACCGCACGCCGTCGTCAGGGCCAGTACGGCCGCCGCGGTGACCGCGAGCGAGGCGTTCCGCCAGGTGTTCATGTCAACTCCTGTTGTCAGTAAGCCAGTTGCCGCGCCGATCTGCGCCGCTTCCTGGCCTTGAGTACGCGGCGGGGGCGGGCCCGCGTTCAACGCGGCCGAAAAAAACTTGTGGAACCTCGTGAAGCCCTCGCCAAATAGCACCTATTCGGGGGAATCCGAACGACTTCCGGCGTGCCGAGGCCGAAAGAGGAACAAGCTCCCGCCCGTGTACGGATCGCTCGTCGGACGGCTCCTCGCAGTCGCCGCACTCATATCTCTGTCGGCCACCCCCGCCACCGCGGACAGCTGTGCCCACGCCTCCGGCGGAGCGGGCGGTTCCGCGTGGGCGTCGGCGGGCGTCGGGCGCTGCTCGCCGCCCCCGACGCCTCCCCCGCCGCCCGAGCCCCCGAAGCCGCCGCCCACACCGCCGCCTCCGCCACCCCCTCCCCCGCCACCACCGACACCGCCGCCTCCACCGCCGCCACCGAGCCCGCCGCCGCGGCCCACGCCGCC
>NZ_QQNA01000245.1 GCF_003346515.1 Streptomyces corynorhini | reverse complement strand
CACCGCAGGCTGAGCCACCGCAGGTTGGTCCACCGGTGGCTGAGCCTGCGGTGGACCAACCTGCGGTGGAGGACCCGCCGCATAAGAAGATCACTACTTCCAATAGACCAGTTGGAGAAGACCACCCTCCCTCCTCTCCTCCCGTACCTGCCGCGTCGGTGACCGCTGAGGACCGGGCGGGCGGGGAGGACGCTGCGCCACAGCAACAGCCTGACGCCCTGTCCGGGGAGGAGCGGGCCGCGTACGACGCGCTGTCGCGGATCGCGGCGGCCGAGCCCCGTCTGCAGCTGGGCGTACGGGAGCTGGTGCGTCTCGCGCCGCTGGCCGTGCCGTGGCTGGTACGGGGTACGGAGGCGCAGCTGCGGCAGGCCCTGACCGCGGGGCTCCCGGCGGAGGTGGGGTCTCCGGTGGGGCTGGTGCGGCGGAGGCTGCTGGACAAACTGCCGCCGCAGCGCGCGGTTGCCGCGCGGTCGGCGTTGCCGGAGTGGTGCGGGTGTGGTGATCATCCGGCGGCCCGCTACAACCCGCGGTGGCGGCGGGGCGCGGACGGCGGCCCGTGCGCGACGTGTCATCCGGACGCGGTGCGGGTGCGGGTGTGACTGGCGCGCGGCACGCTGGGTGGGTGGCTGGTGCGCCGATCGTGGTGCACCCGCCGTCGCTGACGGGCGGCCGGCGGGTGACCGTACGCGGGCAGATCCTGGGCCTCGCCCACGATGACCGCGACCTGGTCGAGTTCCTGCGCCGTGCGGGTCTGCCTGATGCGGAGACGCTGGTGGATGATCCGGGCTGGGTGGAGTGGCGCGGTGGCCGCGCCCACGAATGGGGCGCGGCCTGACGGCTACGCCGCCGCACCGGTCGGTCGCTCGCGGGCGGCGACGGAGCGGAGTTGAAGTCCTGCGCGGTGAGTGCGCGTGGCCCTACCATGGGTGACTGTCGCTCGCTTCGAGCTGGGGAGTCCGTCTATGTCATGGCCCATGGATGCCGGTCGCTTGCCGGACTATCCGCCGAAGACTCCGCCGCCACCGAAACGGCCGGTGCAGCCGCCGAGGCCGGAGCCGGATACGAAGCCGAAGTCGACGCTGACTCCGGTGCGGCGCCGGGTCATGATGGCTCGGCGGCGCGGTGTGGCGTGGACGCTGGAGGCGCAGCCGTGGTCGGCCGGCCGGGCGCGGAAGCACGTGGTCGGGAAGCTGCACGACTGGGGATACATGAGCGTGGACACGGTCGCCTCCGATGTCGTCGCGCTGCTGGTTGCGAACGCTGTCGCCGATGGCGGGCGCCGGATCAGCGTGCACCTTGCCGACCAGGATCAGCAGGCGCTCGTGATGGTCCTGAGTCACCAGCCTGGCCTGACCGCGGATGAGAGCGTGCTGCCCCGAATTGCCGAGCTGGGGGTGAGCAGTTGCGGAACGGATACCGCCGAGGACGGCCGGCTGCTGTGGGCGGTCCTGGATTTGTAGCCCGTGCGGCAAGAAGGGGCCCGTCCGAAGCATTCTTCGGTGGGGCCCCTTCTCGCGTCTGCTCGACTACTACCAGATGCCGCCGCACCCGGCGCACCGCACCACGGGTACGGCGCCGCCGCCCCCGTACATGGTGAGCTGCCCGCCGCACACGGGGCACGGGGTGGCCAGCCGCGCGCGCTCGTCCCCTACGTCCAGGGCGTGTTCGACCATGCGGGCGCAGGTGCGGGCAACGGCGCCGATCCGCCCGGCCTCCAGTTCGGTGAGGTGGCGTCGGACGGGCCCGGGGGCATGCTGGACGCGGGCCAGGAGCCACAGCGCCGCCCGGTCCGCCCGGCGCCGCCCCAGCACGGTGCCGGGTGCTGCGGCGGCGGGCCCGGGGAGGTGCCAGCGCAGCGGATCGGCGCCGTCGCGCAGCGCCTTCAGCGCCTGGTGGCGGTCTTCGGCCGCCTGCACGCGGCGGGCGCGCTCGCCGCGCGGCAGCGCCCCGGCCGACCGACGCGACGGCGCGACGGCCGGCGGGCGCTGGACCTGGCGGGCCGTCTGGTCCGCCAGCTCCAGCAGCGCCGCCTGGACCGTGAGCATGGTGTCGAGCACGGACAGGCGCAGCGGCGGCTTACTCCATCCGTGCTGGGGGGTGGAACGCTCCAGCGCCCGGAGGGCCTCGGCGCGCCACGTGGCGGCCTCGGCCTCGGGGCTGTCCGGGTGGTGGGTCAGTACGGGGATGCCCATGGCGGGCGGCCAGGTACCGCCGCGCGCGCTCAGCGCGGCGGTCAGGTCGGGCCAGTGGCGGGCGATGGTCCACAGGTCCGGTGTGCTGGTGGGGCGGGGTGTGGTGGTGCTCATCGTGCGCTCCAGTGGGCGGGTGGGGCGTAGGCTGATGATCACCTCGGGGCGCGCCCGTCCTGGTCAGACGTGTGGGCGCGCCCCTTCGTCATGCGGTGGGGCGGGTAGGTCAGGGGAGAGTGACGGCCAGGCGTCGGCGGCCGCGGTCGGGTTGCTCGGGACCGACGGCGTAGCCGAGGTTCTGCAGGGCGAGCCGGTAGAGGTTCAGGTAGTGGTCCTGGCCGGCGCCTTCATGGGTGACGTGGACCAGGCGCGGTCCGTGCTCGGCGCAGCGGTACCCGTACTCCCACTCTCCGTCCTGGTCTTTGTGGGCGCGGGTGTGGCCGGCGTCTCCGAGCTGGCGGGATACGTCGCAGGCGCGCAGTCGGCGTGGCATCAGGGCTGCTCCTCGGGGTGGGCGGTGGTGCGGATCGGGGTGTCCGAGTGGCCGGAGGAGAGGGTCACCGTGTCGCCGGCAGCGGGAGCGGGGGCCTCGTAGTTGCCGTCCGGCCAGGTCGGCGAGAGCAGCCCGAGGACCTGCGTCGCGTTGATCATCCCGCCGGGGCCCACGCGGTCCCGGACTGCTTGGCACCGCTCGCGCACCCGCTCGGCGGCCGCCTCGGCCTGCCTCAGCGCGGCGGCGAGGCGGGCGCGCTCGGCCTCGGCCCGGTTGGACGTGGCATGGGCCACCCGCTGGAGATCCTGCGCCTGGTCGACCCGTGTGCGGAGCGACGCGGTACGGCGCTCCAGCAGTTCCTTCGCGGCGGCGGCCACGGAGTCGGACAAGGCGGCCTGCTGCCGCGCCGCGGCGAGCTGGGCGCGTACGGTCCGGGTCTCGACCCGGTGGTCGGCCAGGATGCTGCGCGCGATGTCCGCCTCGGTGGCTTCTGCCCGGACGTACTGCGCCAGGCGCGCGGCGTCCACGGCACCGGTGGTAGCCGCGTGCTCGAGGAGGGTGTCCATGTCGCGGCGTCGGGCGGTACGCCGGCCGGGCTCGTCGTCGTCCCCGTCCGCGTGGCCGTGCTCGGACGAGACGGTGGTGCCCAGAAGTGCCGAGTCGACCAGGTCGGCCGCTGGATGCCAGGTCCGCGACATCACGCGCATCCGCGCGGTCGCGGCCCGGACGCGGCCGAAGGCAGCCAGCAGCTCCTCCAGCTCGGGGCGCACTTGGACGACGCCGCCGGTAGCCGGGCCGGACTCGTCCACTCCCGGCGCCTCGCTGGCCTGCTCCTGGCCGCCGGCGTGGGCGACCGGGGTGTCGGGCCCGCCGGGCTGGTCCGCCCACTCGACCTTGGCCTGCGGGTAGTTGAGGAGGAGCTGGTCCATGGAGGGCGCGCTGCTGGAGAACCCTGCGTCTTCGAGGTCGAGGAGCAGGGCGTGTCCGCCGGGGAAGAGCGCGCCGTCCAGGGTGGTGCCGTGGTGGTGGAGGCGGAACGCGCGGGCGAACGTCGGGGCCGTGCGGACGGCATCGGTGTGCTGGCGGATGCGGTCGTACTTCTGCTCGGTGGTGTGGCCGTCCCACTGGGCGCGTGGATCGTCGGCGTCGACGTGCTCGACGTCGGCGAACAGTGCGGCGTCGCGGGGGGCGATGTGCCACGACATCTGCCAGGTGCCGGCCGTGATGTAGACGATGTGCCAGCCGTCCTCGGCGACGTCCGGGGCCGGTGCGATGACGGCCGGGTGGAGTGCGGCGAGCCAGGCGACGAGGTGCGCTCGCTCCCGGTACGCCCCGTCCCGCTCCGCCTCCACCGTCCTGGTCTTCGCCTGTGCTGCGGCCAGTTCTTCCGCCAGGTCGATCGTGTCCAGGTCGCTCATCAGGGACCGGGCCTCGTCGCTGGCGTTGTCGTAGCGGTTGCTCATGGTCACTTCTCCTTGGGTGGGTTGAGGGCGTCGTGGAGTTCGGCGAGTCGGGCGTCCCACCAGCGGGCCGTCGACGTGCCGAAGGGCGGGGGTCCGGCGGCGAGCCAGCGTTCGTAGAGGGCGATGCAGCGGGTGACGGTCTCCTCGGCGGACCGGTGGAGCGCCGAGAGGACACGGGCGGTCGTCTCGGTGTCGGCGGCCGGTCGGGAACCCAACTCGGGAATATCGGGGGCGAGGTCGGCGTGCAGCGCGGCCTGCTCGGCGTCCGCCACGGCCATGAGATCGCGAAGAGCGTCACGGCCAACACCGTGCTTGCGGCCGGCCTTCGCCCAGCGGGCATGCCGCTCGTGTCGCTGCCACGTCTCCAAAGGCATGTGCAGGCCATCGCCGTGGCCAGCTGGCTTCGCGCACCGACCGCCGGTCGCGAAGGTCACCTCGCAGCGGCCGGAATCGATGCCGTCGGGGTCGGTGGTCGTGGTCATGTGCGTTCCTCCGGGTTGGTGTGGTGGCAGTACGGGTCGTGTACGGCGCGGTGGGACGCGGTCCAGGTGGCGCAGCACGGCGCTGGGGTTCCGCCGGCGGCGTGTATGTGGGCGCGCCGGTAGTCGGCGCCGCGGCGGGAGGAGATGGCGGCGAAGTACAGGCCGCCTATGGCGAAGGCGGCGGAGAGCAGCCAGGTCTGGTGGGCGGCGTGCCACAGGGCGAGGCCCGCGAGGGCGGTGGCGCAGGTCGCGAACGCCGCTTCGTAGCGGCGGTGTCTTCGCGCGGCCTGCAGGGCTGCTGCTGCGCGCGGGGTGAGGGTCACGTGCTGCTCCTGGTGGCGTCGGGTGCGGGAAGGGTGTCGAGCGCGTCACCGATCTCGTGGGCGAGGTGTCGCCACCGCTCGGCGAGCGGGGTGTCCGGCCGGGCGTCGGCGGCGACCAGGAGCGCCTCGACCAGCTCGGCGACGTCGTCGGTGCCGCCGGGCAGGCGCAGCAGGGCGGCCATCAGGGAGCCGCCGTCGTACGGGCTGTCGCGGTCTCGGGGAGGCAGTGGCCGCCGAGGCAGTGGGCGTGTCCGTCGGCCACGTAGTGGACGTGCGCGCCCTCGCGCTGCAGCAGGTAGCCGGCGTGGAGGGCGGGGATCGAGACGGGCCGTACGTCGGGGACGACGACGCGGTCGGTCCACTCGGACAGGTCCGGTGCCTGGCTGATGCTGGTGCTGAAGGGGGCGTTGCGGGTGGTCACGTGCTGCTCCTGGTCGCGGTGCTGGTGGGTGAGGGCGTGCGCGGGGTGGTTTTGCGGCGTTGATCGCGCTTGCACGCCTCGCAGTACTGCCGGCCGTCCGACTCGTACCGCCCTTCCACCGCCTGGTCGTGGCCGTGACGGCAGTACGGCTTCCGCTCGCCGCGCCCGGTGAGGTACCGCAGCTGCTCGCGCGTCGTCGTCCTGGTCGCGGTGTCGTCCACGTGGGCCGGCGCGACACAGTGGTGGTGGCCGCACTCGGCGCGGGCGTAGCCCTGCGGGTCACGGCCGGTCCGGATACGGAACGCGATCGCGGCCGCGGTGTGCATCTGTTCGCGGTAGCGCATGACGGGCGTTCCGCTGGAGGTCTGCCGGCTTCCGGTCCATTCGAGGTGGCCGCCGTCGACCGGCTCGGTCTTGGCCGCCCACTTCTCCTCGAGCGTCAGCGGCTGCGCCGGGACGTTGGGCAGGCCGAGATCGGCGCGGATGGCGGCGACGCGGTGCTTGTCGCAGCGCAGATGCCGGGCGATCGCGCTGTTCGACTTGCCGGCGCGCAGGAGTTCCTCGATCTGCTCGCGGCTCGCGTACTGGCCGGGCCGGGGGGTGGGCATCAGCTACTCCTGGTGGGCTGGTGGTCGGCGGCGATCTGCTGGAGGAGCCAGAGCATCCGGTCGGCCCGGCCGGGGCTGATGACGGGCCGGAGACTGCGGGAGCGGGGGCTGATGTCCGCGCGCCAGGTCAGCGCCAGGGCCCACAGGGCGCGGCGCGCGCCGTAGCCGGTAGGGAAGGGACCGGGCAGCCCAGCGGCGCGTAGAGCGCTCGACACGGGAGCGAGGGCGCCGCCCTCCCACTCCAGCAACACTCGGTCGGCCAGTACCTGCAGGAGCGGTGCCGCGTCCTCGGGGCTGCACGCGCCGTCGGGGATGCCGGCGGCGCGCGGGCCGACCAGCCGCATGGTGACGTCACACAGCGGCTGGCCCTGCGGGCCGAGCGCGACGACGCGAGCGGCGGACGGCGGACGGCGAGTCCCGCCCGGCGTGGTGCCGCGCTCGGTGAGCTGCACGTGGACGACGGCCAGGCGCTCGTCGGCCAGCAGCTGCGCCGCCCGCTCGCACGCCCCCGCCCGCTGCCCGGCGGCCTGACGCTGCGCCGTACGCAGATGCCGGATGTGTCCGCAGCACCCGCACAGCACCACCCCATCCTCATGGGGTGTGCAGGGGCGCTCGGGGCGGGCCCCGCAGTCGGTGCACCGCCGGGTGTCCGGCGCGCCGGTGCGCGTCCGAGCCGCGAGTAGCTGCGCCATGGACGCGCCGGTGGGCACCGACTCGGCCACCGCATACAGGTCCACCTCCGTATCGCGGCCGCGGAAGTTACGGGTGGCGACGACGCCGCGGGGCGGACCGCCCGGCGTACGTGGCAGATCCAGTTGCCCCAGGACCGTACGGGTCATCAGTCCGGGCGGAACGTCCGCCCACGAGGTGTAGGCGACGGGCGTGTCGGTCATCAGCTGCTGCTCCTGGTCGTCGTGCTGGTGGTGGTGAGGTGGCCGTGCTGGTAGGCGAGCGCGACGGTGTGGGCGCGAGCGGCGGCGCTGGAACGGCCGGGGCGGGCGGTGCCCATCGCGGCGTACAGACGGCGCAGGTAGGAGCTGACGGTCAGCGAGGTGATGTTCAGGCGGCGACCGATCTGCTCGTTCGTCAGGCCCTCGGCGAGCATGACCAGGACCCGGCGCTGCTGACCGCTGGGAGCCGCGTCAGGCGCGGGCTCGGGCGCCAGGCCGGCCATCCACCCCTGCTGGTAGGCCACAGCTACGGCCTGCGCGCTGCAGGCCGCGCCGATCCGCATGCGCATCTCCCTGGTCCGGTTGCGCAGGGTTCCGGTCGCAAGCCCGGCGGCGGCCGCGACCTCGGGCAGGCTCTGCCCGCGCGCCAGACCGGCCAGGATCATCAGGTCGTAGTCCCGCAGCACATCCGGGACCAGCCAACGGCCGCTCACCGAGCCCACCGCCACGGCTGCGGCCGCACGCCCGCCCGCTGTCGGCGTCCCGACCCGGTGCTGCGCCGGGGCGGGGGGTTGCCGCAGGTCGAGACGTGTACCCGGGCCTGCCATTCGGCGCCCTCGAGCTGGGGCCGGTCCCGGTCGAGGGCGCGGGACATGACGGTACCGGTCACCGTGGTCCACACGGCCCGCGTCCCGGCCGGGTCGGGCTCCGGGTTCACGGCCTGGCGGAGCCGGTTCTTGTCGGTGAGGGTCCATCGGATGGAATCGCCGCAGCGGTCGCACCGCGAGAGCGTGCTGTTACTGAGCACGGGCTTCTCCTTCGAGGCCGTACGAATCGAGGGTGTTGAGGTGGTGGAGGACCAGGGCGTGGCCGTAGAGGGCGTGGGTCCGGCCGTGCTCGGCCACCGCCGCGGTGACGGCGTCCGGGGTGGCGGCCGCGCGCAGCGCCGCCAGCTCGGCCGCGCTCAGACCGGTGTGAGGCGGTGGAGCCGCCGCCGCGGGCCGTGGCCACACCGGAAGGTCCGGCTCGGCCCGGGCGGGCGGCACCGACGGGCGGCCGGCGGGCGTCTGCAGAACCGGCCGCCGCGCCCCGGCGGCCGCGGCCTCCTGCTCCTGGCGCAGCGCCCACGCGGCGGTCCGCTCGGCCCACTGCTCCTCGGCGCGCCGCCGCTGCGCCCGGGCCGCTTGTTCGGCGGCCTCGCGGCGTAGCCGTTCGGCTGTCGCGGCGCGGTCGCGGGCGGTCTCCGTGCAGCCGGGGCACGGGGCGCGGGTGGGCCAGGTCGCCCCGTCCTCGCAGGCGTGCAGTCCGCACCGGCCGCCGGGGGCAAGGGCGACGCCGAGGATCCACCGGCCGATGCCGTCCGGCCCGCGGTAGGGGTCCAGAGCGGTGGCGTAGCGGTGGCCGATGCGGTAGGCGAGGCGCTCGGGAGGGATCCCGCCGGCGAGCTGGCGGCCGATCCGCCGGGCGATCTCCCGCTGCTCCCAGACGGTGGCGCGGCCGTAGGCGTGGTGGACGGGTTCGAGGGCGTGCCAGATGCGGGCGGAGATCGTCAGACCGGGCCCGTCGTAAGGCCGTTCCTGGCTGCCCTGGCCCCCGCCGCTGCTGCGCAGTTCGCGGTGACCGGCACGGAAGGTGTCAGGGACACCGCCGGAGTTGTCCACAGGGCCGGTGCCCCACTTACCGGTACCTCGCCTACGGCGGCACCCCCCACCCAGCTGCGAGGTCCCGTCAGTGGAGTAAGTGCTGTCTTCCTTAGACGCGAGGGACCCGTCAAGATCGGCGGCACCGACCCCGTCTGTGGTGATCGCTGCCGGGTCCAGCGTGGCGGCCGGACCGGGGGCCGGGGTGTCGAGCGGGAGGGCGAGCTGCTCGTCGACAGGCGCCTCGGCGGCGAGCAGCGGGTGGCGGTTGACGGTGACGAGATGACGGCCCTGGTACCCGGCGCGGTGATCCAGGGTGATCCAGCCCGCCGCGTCCAGTTCGGCCATGATGCGCCGGCCGGTCGTCTCGCTGAGCGGCTCGCTGGCGTGCTTGCTGCCGGGCTGGTGGTGGAGTTCACCGGCCAGCTCCGCGCCGGTGACGGGCAGTCCCTTCGCGGTGGCCCGGGCCAGGTGCAGGTAGGCGCGGAACCGTCGCGGCGTCAGGGCCTCGGCGACGGTCACCGAGACCTCCAGGGCCGCCTCGTCACGGGGCACCAGGCGGGCCTGCCGCTTCGCCGTACGGCCCATACCGCCGGTGTGGGTGCGCTGCTTGGTGCTGAGCCAGGGCGCGGCGCCGTCGGGGCCGGTCTGGTTGAGGGGTTTCAGGCCCCGCTCGACCGCGGAGACGGACATCCCCAGCGTTGAGGCGAGTTCGGCGACGGACGCGGTGCACGGGTCGGTGTCCGGTCGGGACCCCGGCCAGGTACGGCGGGCGTCGAGCGCGGCGACCTTCACATACACGGTGACCGCTTCGTCGGCGAAGTCCGTCCCGCGGAACAGGGCTTCGGGAATCCATACGGTCTGCTCGCTCCTGCGGCGTGGCCGGTTGTAGCGCACGCCACCGGCCCCGCCGCGGATGCGGCGGG
>NZ_QQNA01000244.1 GCF_003346515.1 Streptomyces corynorhini | reverse complement strand
GCGGGGCCGCTGGCGGCGCTCGCCGGGGTCGTCTCGCCCGAGCCCGTGCTCGGTGCCGGGCTGCTCGGGCTCGCGCGGGCCGTCGCCGACCGGTACGCGGGGAGCCTCGCCGACGTGCTGCAGCTCGCGGTCCCGCCGCGTAACGCGCGGGCCGAGGCGAAGCCCTCCCCCGAGCCGCTGCCGCCGCCGGACGCGCCGGACGCGGGGACGTGGGAGCGGTACGTGAACGGGGCCGCGTTCCTCGGCGCGCTCGCCGGGGGCGGCGCGCCCCGTGCCGTGTGGACCGCCCTCCCGGGGCCGCACTGGGCGGCCGAACTGGCGCGTGCCGTCGCGGCGACCCTGGCGTCCGGCCGCGGCGCGCTCGTCGTCGTACCGGACGGGCGGAGCGCCGCCCGCGTCGACGCGGCCCTCACCGCGCTGCTCGGCGAGGGGCGGCACGCGCTCCTCACCGCCGAAGCCGGGCCCGAGAAGCGCTACCGGCAGTGGCTCGCGGTCCGGCGCGGCTCGGTGCGCGCCGTCGTCGGCACCCGCGCCGCGATGTTCGCGCCCGTACGGGACCTGGGACTCGTCGCCATCTGGGACGACGGCGACTCCAGCCACAGCGAGCCGCACGCACCCCAGCCACACGCCCGCGAAGTGCTCGTCCTGCGCGCGGCGCACGACAAGTGCGCCTTCCTCGCGGGCGGTACGGGGTGCACGGTCGAGGCCGCCCAGCTCGTCGCCACGGGCTGGGCCCTGCCCCTGGTGGCCGCCCGCGACCAGGTGCGTACGGCCGCGCCGCTCGTCCGCACGATCGGCGACGGCGAGTTGGCGCGCGACGAGGCCGCGCGCGCCGCGCGACTGCCCAGCCTCGCCTGGCAGGCCGTCCGGGAGGGGCTCAAGAGCGGTCCGGTGCTGGTGCAGGTGCCCAGGCGCGGCTATGTTCCCCGGCTGTCCTGCGAGCGCTGCCGCACCCCGGCCCGCTGCCGGCGGTGCGCCGGGCCGCTGGAGGCCCCGCGCGAGGGCGAGCTGCGGTGCGGGTGGTGCGGCAGCGAGGAGACCGGCCGGTGGCACTGCCAGGAGTGCGGCGGCTTCCGGCTGCGCGCGCGGATCGTGGGGGCCCGGCGCACGGCGGAGGAGCTGGGCCGCGCGTTCCCCGCCGTCCCCGTCCGTACCTCCGGACGCGATCATGTGCTCGACTCCGTACCGGGCCGCCCCGCGCTCGTGGTCAGCACCCCCGGCGCCGAGCCGGTCGCCGAGGGCGGATACGCGGCGGCGCTGCTCCTCGACGGCTGGGCGATGCTCGGGCGGCCCGATCTGCGGGCCGGGGAGGAGGCGCTGCGGCGCTGGCTCCACGCCGCGTCCCTGGTGCGCGGCCAGAGCGAGGGCGGCACCGTGGTCGTCGTCGCGGAACCGACGCTGCGGCCGGTGCAGGCCCTGGTGCGGTGGGATCCGGTGGGGCACGCGCGGCGCGAGCTGTCGGAGCGGGCCGAACTCGGCTTCCCGCCGGTGTCCCGGATGGCGGCGGTGCTGGGGCCGCTCGACGCCGTCGGCCCGTTCCTCGCCGAGGCCGAACTCCCCGCCGACGCGGAGGTGCTGGGGCCGGTTCCGCTGCCGGTGGAGACTCCGGTCCGTGGCGCCGCCGGGGCCGGGGGAGCCGGGGCGCGGGCGCGTCGGCCCGGCGATCCGCCCGTGGGGGAGCGCTGGGAGCGGGCGTTGGTCCGGGTGCCGCCGGGGAGCGGGGCGGCGCTGGCCGCGGCGCTGAAGTCCGCGCGGGCGGTGCGGGGTGCGGCGGGTGTGCGCGGTGGCGCGGGCGGTGCGGGTGGTGCGCTCGCGCAGGTCAGGATTCGGATCGATCCGGCGGATATCGGCTGAGCGCGCGCGGTGTGCGTCGGGCGGTGTGCGCCGCGTGGTGTGTGCCGGGCGGTGTGCGTCGGGCGGTGTGTGCCGGGTGGTGTGTGCCGGGCGGTGTGCGCCGCGCGACGCGTCGATCCGCGGGGCCGGGGCGCTCAGGAGACGGGTGTCCGGACGCTGTGCCGTCCGGACAGGCGCCTGCCGCGCCCCGGGCCCAGGACCGTCAGCCTCCTCGCGGGCCGGGGAACGCCGTGGGGCGCGGGTCGTCCCTGAGCGTGTGCGCCGTCGCCGCCGGTTGCGGCGGCATGGAGCGGGCGGCCGGGACCACCGGGGTGGCGGCCGGCAGCGGCGGGCGGGGCGCCGCGGGGTCCTGGGCGCGCTCCGCGTCGGCCGCCACGGGCTGCTGCGCGGCCCGCCGCGTCCCGTAACGCCGGTGCACCGCCTGCTTGGTGACCCCCAGCGCCGACCCCACCGCGTCCCACGAGAAGCCCAGCGAGCGGTCGAAGTCCACCGCGGCGGTCACCAGGGTCTCGACGCTGTCCCGCAGCTCCTGGGCGAGTCGTACGGTCGGGGCGGGCGCCCTGCCGTAGACGACGAATCCAGTGGAGGGGCCCGAACGTCGCGGGCGGTAGACATTGCCCAACTGGGCGGTGAGCGTGCGCAGTGCGTCCACCTGCCGCCTGACCCGCTCGATGTCCCGCACCAACAGGTGCAGACTTGCTCGGGCTTGTGCGTCGTGGGTTGCGTGGTCGGCCATGAACAAGCCTCTCGAACCGGCGTTGAAAAGGAAGGGCCGCACCGGTGCGGCCCCCTTGGTCAATCTCCCTTGACAACGCGCCACCTGGTGATCTGGTCACGCTGCGGGGGCGTATGCGCATATGCGCGGGGCGCACAGGCCGTCGTACGCCCCCTGTCACGCGGGCCGGAGTGCCGACTCCGCTCCGTCCGGGTCCCGACCCCGCTCCGTCTAGACTGATGGGCCGTTCCGTGACCGCTCGCGTCAGCCCGCAGTACGTACGAGAGGCAGTCAGCCACCGATGAAGCTCGTCTTCGCCGGCACCCCCGAGGTCGCCGTACCCGCCCTGGACGCACTCATCGCCTCCGAGCGGCATGACGTCGTCGCCGTCGTCACCCGGCCCGACGCGCCGGCCGGGCGCGGCCGCAGGCTCGTCGCGAGCCCGGTCGCCCAGCGGGCCGAGGAGGCCGGGATCGAGGTGCTCAGGCCGCAGAAGCCCCGCGACGAGGCGTTTCTGGCCCGGCTGCGGGAGATCGGCCCCGACTGCTGCCCGGTGGTGGCCTACGGCGCCCTGCTGCCGCAGGTCGCCCTCGACGTGCCGGTGCACGGCTGGGTCAACCTGCACTTCTCGCTGCTGCCCGCCTGGCGCGGGGCCGCGCCCGTGCAGCACGCCGTGCTGGCCGGTGACGAGATGACCGGCGCGGCCACCTTCCGGATCGAGCGGGGGCTCGACTCCGGTCCGGTGTACGGCGTGATCACCGAGCGGGTGCGGCCCACCGACACCAGCGGCGATCTGCTCACCCGGCTGGCCTTCGCCGGGTCCGGGCTGCTCGCCGCGACGATGGACGGCATCGAGGACGGCACGCTCGAGCCCGTACCGCAGCCCGCCGACGGCGTCTCGCTCGCCCCCAAGATCACCGTGGAGGACGCCGAGGTCGACTGGGCGGCGCCCGCGCTCCGCGTCGACCGGGTGGTCCGCGGCTGCACCCCCGCGCCCGGCGCCTGGACCGTGTTCCGGGGCGAGCGGCTCAAGCTGGTCCAGCTGGGACCGGTGCCCGACCGTACGGAGCTGGCACCGGGCGAGCTGTCCGTCGGCAAGAACAGCGTGCACGTCGGCACCGGCTCGCACGCCACCGAGCTGCTCTGGGTCCAGCCGCAGGGCAAGAAGCCGATGCGCGCCGCCGACTGGGCGCGCGGGGTGCGGATCGCCCCGGGCGAGCGGCTCGGCCGGGCGGACGTAGGCTGAGGGGGATCGACTCTTGGACCGACCGGCATACGGGGGCGACGCCGCCGCCCACGCGCCGGTCGGTCCTCATCTCACCGCGGAGCACCTTTGAACCAGCAGGCCCCTCGCCGTCCCGCCAAGCCGTACCGCCGTCCCAAGAAGGACCCCGTGCGGCTCCTCGCCTTCGAGGTGCTCAGGGCCGTCGACGAGCGGGACGCGTACGCCAACCTCGTGCTGCCGCCGCTGCTGAAGAAGGCCCGCGAGAACCCCGGCTTCGAGACGCGCGACGCGGCCCTCGCCACCGAGCTGGTGTACGGGACGCTCCGCCGCCAGGGCACGTACGACGCGATCATCTCGGCGTGCGTCGACCGGCCGCTGCGCGAGGTCGACCCGCCGGTGCTCGACGTGCTCGCCCTCGGCGCCCACCAGCTGCTGGGCACCCGGATCCCGACGCACGCCGCCGTCTCGGCCAGCGTGGAGCTGGCCCGGGTGGTGCTCGGCGACGGCCGCGCCAAGTTCGTCAACGCCGTCCTGCGCAAGATCGCCCAGGACGATCTGGAGACCTGGGTGGCACGGGTCGCCCCGCCCTACGACGAGGACGCGGAGGACCACCTCGCGGTCGTCCACTCGCACCCCCGCTGGGTGGTCTCCGCGCTCTGGGACGCGCTCGGCGGCGGCCGGGCCGGTATCGAGGACCTCCTCGAAGCGGACAACGAACGCCCCGAGGTCACCCTCGTCGCCCGGCCCGGCCGCTCCACCGCCGACGAACTGCTGGCGGCGGCGGGCGAGGACTCCGCGCTGCCGGGGCGCTGGTCGCCCTATGCCGTGCGGCTCGCGGAGGGCGGCGAACCCGGCGCGCTCGACGCCGTACGGGACGGCAGGGCCGGAGTGCAGGACGAGGGCAGCCAGCTCGTCGCGCTCGCGCTCGCCCGCGCTCCCCTGGACGGGCCCGACGCGCGCTGGCTCGACGCCTGCGCGGGCCCCGGCGGCAAGGCGGCGCTGCTGGCCGCGCTCGCCGCCGGGAGCGGTGCCCGCGTCCTCGCCGCCGAGAAGCAGCACCACCGCGCCCGGCTCGTGGAGCGCGCGCTCGCCGGGAACCCCGGCCCGTACCAGGTGATCACCGCCGACGGCACCCGGCCACCCTGGGCCCCCGGCTCCTTCGACCGGGTCCTGGTCGACGTCCCCTGCTCCGGCCTCGGCGCGCTGCGCCGCCGTCCCGAGGCGCGCTGGCGGCGCCGGGCCGAGGACCTGGAGGGCTTCGCGCCGCTCCAGCGCGGACTGCTGCGCGAGGCGCTGGGCGCGGTACGGGTCGGCGGCGTCGTCGGCTACGCGACCTGCTCCCCGCACCTCGCCGAGACCAGGGCCGTCGTCGAGGACGTCCTCAAGGGGCGCGGCGGCCCGGCCGCCGGGGCCGAGTGGATCGACGCGCGGCCCCTGATGCCGGGCGTACCGGCGCTCGGCGAGGGGCCGGACGTTCAGCTGTGGCCGCACCTGCACGGCACGGACGCCATGTACCTGGCCCTGCTGCGCCGTACCGTCTGAGCCCCCGCGGCGGCGGCGAGACGCGCGGATTGGGCGGAGTGCGAGGTATGGGTTCGTACCGACGCCCACCGCGCGGTCGGGAACGCGCCCGGAACATGGCAGGCTTGGCACATGGCCCAGATCAACCCCAGCATCCTGTCCGCCGACTTCTCCCGTCTCGCCGAGGAGGCGAAGGCCGTCGAAGGCGCCGACTGGCTCCATGTCGATGTGATGGACAATCACTTCGTGCCCAACCTGACCCTCGGCGTGCCGGTGGTCGAGGCGCTCGGGCGGGCCACGCAGACGCCGCTGGACTGCCATCTGATGATCGAGGACCCGGACCGCTGGGCCCCGCAGTACGTCGAGGCGGGCGCGGGCTCCGTCACCTTCCACGTCGAGGCGGCGGCCGCCCCCGTACGGCTGGCGCGCGAGATCAGGGCCAAGGGCGCGAAGGCGTCGATGGCGCTGAAACCCGCGACGCCCATCGAGCCGTACGAGGATCTGCTGCCCGAGCTGGACATGCTGCTGATCATGACGGTGGAGCCCGGCTTCGGCGGCCAGGCGTTCCTGGACATCATGCTGCCCAAGATCCGCAGGACCCGGGAGCTGATCTCCAAGCACGGCCTCGAACTGTGGCTCCAGGTCGACGGCGGCGTCTCCGCCACCACCATCGAGCGGTGCGCGGAGGCGGGCGCCGACGTGTTCGTCGCCGGATCCGCGGTGTACGGGACGGACGACCCGGCGGCGGCCGTGCGGATGCTGCGCAACCAGGCGACCGAGGCCACCTCGGCGGCCTCCTGGGCCTGCGGGCACTGATCCGCCGGACAGCTGACCGGCCCCCGGGCCGCCACCCGGCCACGGGAACATGAACAGGGCCTTCACGGGCCGATCGAGGACCGCTGGATCTGACAGGATGAACAGCGAGTCCGGAGTGTGAACAGAAGTGAGGAGATCGCGGTGCCTGGTATGTCGGCAGGTCGGCCGGGGCTGCGGATGGGGCCCGCGGAGCTGGTGCAGGCGGCGGCCATGGCGCGTCGCTTCTACCTGGAGAGCAAGTCCAAGATCCAGATCGCCGAGGAGTTCGGCGTCAGCCGCTTCAAGGTGGCGCGGGTCCTGGAGACGGCCCTGGAGCGCGATCTCGTGCGCATCGAGATCCGGGTTCCCGCCGAACTCGACGCCGAGCGCTCGGACGCGCTGCGCGCCCGCTACGGCCTGCGCCACGCGGTGGTCGTCGAGTCGCCCGCCGAGGGCGAGGACGAGTCCCCCGACCCGGAGAACCTCGGCGAGGTCGCCGCGGAACTCCTCGGCGAACTGGTGGTCGAGGGCGATGTGCTGGGCCTCGCCTGGGGCCGCTCCACCATCCACATGGCCGCCGCGCTCGACCGGCTGCCGCCCTGCACGGTCGTCCAGCTGACCGGCGTGTACGACGCGGGCACCGCGGAGCGCGGCTCCGTCGAGGCGGTACGGCGGGCCGCCCAGGTCTCCGGCGGCGAGGCGCACCCCATCTACGCGCCGATGCTGCTCCCCGACCCGGCCACCGCCGCCGCGCTGCGCGGCCAGACCGGGATCGCGCGCGCCTTCGCGTACTTCGACAAGGTCACCGTCGCGGCCGTCTCCATCGGCTCCTGGGAGCCGGGCATCTCCACGGTCCACGACATGCTCACCGACGAGGAGCGCACGCACTACTCGACGCTCGGTGTCGCCGCCGAGATGTCCGCGCACCTTTTCGACGCCGACGGGCGGCTCGTCGGCCGCGACCTGGGCGAGCGGTGCATCACGGTGGAGGCCGACCGGCTGCGCCGGATACCCGAGGTCGTGGCGATCGCGGGCGGGCTGCGCAAGGCCGAGGCGATCGGCGCCGTCCTGAGATCGGGCCTGGTGACCAGCCTGGTCACGGACACGGCGGCGGCCGACTTCCTGCTGACGGAGTTCACGCCCGCGCCCAAGCCCGCCCTGGAGCGCGCCGACCCCGGCGAGGCGTGAGAGCCGGGGCATGGGAACCGGGGCGCGGGCACCGGGGCGTGAGAACGGGAGCATGAGAGCCGGGGCGCGCCGGTCCTGGCCCGACCGACCGGTCCGCACGGGCCGGGCAGCCCTGGTGGAATCGTACGAGCGCACCCGCTCCGACCTGGAGGTTCGTCCCGGGACCTGTACGCGGCCCCGCATGGGACAATCGAGTACGTGCGTTTTCCCCGGCTCCACCGACCGGGGCAACTCCGATCGACTGGGATGTTCAGCACGTGCGTTTCCTCAATGACCAGCAGCCGCCGTACGACCTGACGTACGACGACGTCTTCATGGTGCCGAGCCGGTCGGCCGTAGGCTCCCGCCAGGCGGTGGACCTCTCCGCGCAGGACGGCACCGGCACCACCATCCCCCTCGTCGTCGCGAACATGACCGCGATCGCCGGCCGCCGGATGGCCGAGACCGTCGCCCGGCGCGGCGGACTCGTCGTCATCCCGCAGGACATCCCGAACGAGGTCGTC
The DNA here is from genome assembly GCF_003346515.1 of Streptomyces corynorhini. Taxonomy (GTDB): domain Bacteria; phylum Actinomycetota; class Actinomycetes; order Streptomycetales; family Streptomycetaceae; genus Streptomyces; species Streptomyces corynorhini. The sequence goes on along the minus strand of NZ_QQNA01000244.1, from coordinate 24,136 downwards.
ACCGACGTCATCTCCTGGATCAAGACCCGCCACCTGGTACTCGACACCCCGATCGTGCTGGCCCCCCTGCAGACCGTGGGGGACGCGCTGTCCCTGCTGCCCAAGCGGGCGCACGGCGCGGGCGTCGTCGTCGACGGAGAGAACCGGCCGGTCGGGATCGTCACCGATCACGACCTGACCGGCGTCGACCGCTTCACCCAGCTCTCCGAGGTCATGTCGAAGGACCTGGTGCTGATCGCGGCGGACATGGACCCGGGCGAGGCGTTCCACACCCTCGACAACGCCAACCGCAAGCTCGCCCCCGCCGTCGACGCCGACGGCCGGCTGGTCGGCATCCTCACCCGTAAGGGCGCCCTGCGCGCGACCCTCTACACGCCCGCCACCGACGCCTCGGGCACACTGCGGATCGCCGCCGCCGTCGGCGTCAACGGCGATGTCGCGGGCAAGGCGGCGCAGCTGCTCGACGCGGGCGTCGACACCCTCGTCGTCGACACGGCCCACGGCCACCAGGAGTCGATGATCGCCGCGGTCAAGGCGGTGCGCGCCCTCGACCCGAAGGTGCCGATCGTCGCGGGCAACATCGTCTCCGCCCGGGGCGTACGGGACCTGGTCGAGGCGGGCGCCGACATCATCAAGGTCGGCGTCGGACCCGGCGCCATGTGCACCACCCGCATGATGACCGGCGTCGGCCGGCCGCAGTTCTCCGCCGTCCTGGAGTGCGCGGCCGAGGCCCGCGCGTACGGCAAGCACGTCTGGGCCGACGGCGGCGTCCGCCACCCCCGCGACGTCGCCATGGCGCTCGCCGCGGGCGCCTCGAACGTCATGATCGGCTCCTGGTTCGCCGGGACGTACGAGTCCCCGGGCGACCTCCAGCAGTCCTCCGACGGCCGCCTCTACAAGGAGTCCTTCGGCATGGCCTCGGCCCGCGCCGTACGCAACCGTACGAGCGAGGAGTCCGCCTACGACCGGGCGCGCAAGGCGCTGTTCGAGGAGGGCATCTCCACCTCCCGGATGTTCCTCGACCCGACCCGTCCGGGCGTCGAGGACCTGATCGACTCGATCATCGCGGGGGTGCGCTCCTCGTGCACCTACGCGGGCGCCAACTCCCTGGAGGAGTTCGCCGAGAAGGCCATCGTCGGCGTCCAGAGCGCCGCCGGATACGCCGAGGGAAAGCCGCTGCACGCCAGCTGGAGCTGACCCCCGCCCCTGCCCGCCCGACCGGGCCGTCGCCACCCGCGACGGCCCGGTCCGGCATATACCGATGCCGGTCCGACGGGCATGAGCACGCCCGGACGGGGTACACGCGCCCTCAACGGCGTACCGGCAGACGGAGCAGGGGAGGCCGAAGTGTCCACGGCGAGTACGGTCACGACCGGACGCACGGGGTACGGAAGCCGCCCGGGGGCCGGGGCGGCGGAGCTGGACCTGCCCCATGTCCCCCGCCCCGCCGAGGTGGCACCCCGGGACGCCCGGGAGCTGTCGAGGCTCTTCTTCGCCCGGCTGGCACTGCTGGAGGAAGGCACGCGCGAACACAGTTACGTGCGCAACACCCTCATCGAGCTGAACCTCGCGCTCGTGCGCTACGCCGCCACCCGCTTCCGGCACCGCGCCGACCAGATGGACGACATCGTCCAGGTCGGCACCATCGGCCTGATCAAGGCGATCGACCGCTTCGAACTCAGCCGCGAGGTGGAGTTCGCGACCTTCGCCGTCCCCTACGTCACCGGGGAGATCAAGCGGTTCTTCCGGGACACCAGCTGGGCCGTGCACGTACCGCGCAGGCTCCAGGAGCTGCGCCTCGACCTGGCCAAGGCCACCGACGAGCTGTCCCAGCGCCTCGACCGCGCGCCGACCACCGCACAGCTCGCGCACCATCTCGGCCTGGACGAGGAGGAGATCGTCGAGGGCATCGTCGCCGGCAACGGCTACACGGCGGGGTCGATCGACCTCCCCGCCGACGACACGTCCGACGGGCCGCCCGCGCTGGCCGACCGGCTGGGCGGGCCCGACGCGGCGCTGGAGACGGTCGAGGACGTCGAGTCGCTGAAGCCGCTCCTCGCCGCGCTGAGCGACCGGGAGCGGCGCATCCTGCGGATGAGGTTCGGCGACGAGATGACGCAGGCCGAGATCGGAGCCGAACTCGGCGTCTCCCAGATGCAGGTCTCGCGCCTGCTGACCCGGATCACCGCCCGGCTGCGGACGGGCCTGCTGGCCGCCGGGTAGCCGGGACCCTGACCCGGCCGAACGCGTGGTCTACTTCGGGGACGGCACCGAGGCCCCGGCCCGCGCCGCCCCCGACCGGTCACCGCGCAGAAAAGAACCACCAGCCGTGCGACTCAACGATCTCGACGAACGCATCGTCCACGCCCTCGCCGAGGACGCCCGCCGCACCTACGCCGACATCGGCTCCCGCGTCGGCCTGTCCGCGCCCGCCGTGAAGCGGCGCGTCGACCGGCTGCGCGCCACCGGGGCGATCACCGGCTTCACCGTACGGGTCGACCCGGCGGCGCTCGGCTGGAACACCGAGGGGTTCATCGAGATCTACTGCGGCCGCAACACCTCGCCCGAGGTCATCCACCGGAGCCTCGACCGGATGCCGGAGGTGGTCGCCGCCTCCACCGTCACCGGGGAGGCCGACGCCATCGCGCAGGTCTTCGCCGCCGACATGCGCCACTTCGAGCAGGTCCTCGAACGCATCGCGGGCGAGCCGTACGTGGAGCGCACCAAGTCGGTGCTCGTCCTCTCCCCGCTGCTGCGCCGCCACTCCTCGGGCGCGCCGGGCTGACATCGGGATCCGGCCGGGCCACGCGAGCCCGGCCGGGGCCACGCGAGCCCGGCCGGATCCCGACGGGCTCGCCCGGGACCGCGTTCGAAGCCCCGCACGCCCTAGGGTCTTTCGTTTGGATCAGGCCGGATGAGGGAGCGGGGTCTGGTGCCGTGGATCGCAAGGCGGAGGAGGGAGCCCACGCGGAGCGTAGGTGACCGACGACAACGCGGCGAGGCGCGGTGCCAGGGCTCGCGAGCCCGGCATGATCCAAACGAGAGGCCCTAGGCGAACGCGCGCACGGTGTCCTCGCCCTGGGTCCACAGAACCCCCAGCCGCTGACGGGACAGCAGCCACCCCTCGGGGCCCCGGACGAACTCCCAGTCGTAGGGCCCGCCCATCGAGTACGGCGCGGAGGTCCTCCCCGGTTCGGTGACGGCGACGAACCACATGTAGCCGACGCCGGTCGCCCGGTCGCCCGTCACCTCGAAGGCCATGTTGAGGATGTGGTGCTGCATGCCCGGGTACGGGGACTCCGCCGCCGCCACCCGGTCCCGTACCGCCTCCCTCCCGTGGATCTCCCCCCAGGGGCCGAACTCCAGCACGGCGTCCGGCGCCCAGCAGCGGATCCAGACGTCCCAGTCCCTGCGGTCCAGCGCCCTCCAGCCCCGGATCATGAGCGCGCGCAGGGCCTCCTTGTCCTCCAGGTCGCGCAGTCGCCGCGACAGCCGGTCGTACTCCTCGGCGGTGACGTTCGCCCCGGCTCCTTCCGACCGCGGGCGGGTCACTGGGCGCTCGCCGCGGGGCGGACCACGATCTCGTTCACATCGACCCAGGCGGGCTGCGCGACGGCGTAGGCGATGGCGTCCGCGACGGCTTCGGCGGGCAGTGCGACCGCGCGGTAGGCCCGCATGGCCTCCCGGGCCACCGGATCGGCGATGGAGTCGGCCAGCTCGGACTCGGTCACGCCGGGGGAGACGAGGGTGACGCGGATGTCCCCGGCCGACTCCTGGCGCAGCCCCTCGGAGAGCGCGCGGACGGCGAACTTGGTGGCGCAGTAGACGGCCGCCGTGGGGGAGACCTCGTAGGCGCCGACGGAGGCGATGTTCACGATGTGGCCGCCGCCCTGTCGGCGCATCACCGGCAGCGCGGCGGCGACCCCGTGCAGGACACCGCGCACGTTCACGTCGATCATGCGGTCCCACTCGTCGGTCCGCGTCGCCTCCAGCGGCGACAGCGGCATCACCCCGGCGTTGTTCACCAGGACGTCGAGCCGCCCGAACTCCTCGCGCGCGGCCTCGACGAACGCCCGCACGTCCGCGCCGTCGGTCACGTCCAGCGGCCGGAAGACCGCCAGTCCGCCGTCCCGCGCGATCTCCTCGGCCAGCCGCTCCAGACGGTCGGTGCGGCGGGCGCCCAGCAGGACGCGGTGGCCGTCCCGCGCCAGCCGCCGCGCCGCCGCCGCGCCGATACCGCTGCTCGCCCCCGTGACCGCGATGATCTTGGTGTGCTCTGTCATGCCCGTTCCCTCCGGCTCTTTCCTCGGTGTCCCGGGAAGTCTGGGCGGGCCCGCCCCGCCGGGCCACGACGTGTGGTGCCTGGGCACGGCACACCCAGGCACGGCCGGGGCGCGGCGCCTGGACGAGTCATTGCGGCGAGCGTGCGTGCTGGGCGCCGCCGAGCAGACGGGACTTCGGAATGACTCGTCTAGCCTGGCGGGATGAGCGGTAACGACCTCGGTGACTTCCTGCGCGCCCACCGCGCCCGCCTGCTGCCCGGCGAGGTGGGACTCGTGTCGTACGGGCAGCGGCGCGTGGCCGGTCTGCGGCGCGAGGAGGTCGCCGTGCTCGCCGGGATGAACGCCGACTACTACGCCCGCCTGGAACAGGGACGCGAGTCCAGCCCCTCCCCGCAGGTCCTCGACGCGATCAGCGCGGCGCTGCGCCTGACCGACGAGGCCCGCGACCATCTGTACCGGCTGGCGGGCGCCGTGCCCGCCGAGCCCCGGGCGCTGCCGCGCGAGAGCGTCGGCGGCGCGCTGCGCCTGCTGCTGGACGGCTACCCGCACACCCCGGCGTTCGTGCTCAACCCGGCGCTGGACCTGCTGGCCGCCAACCCCGTGGCGGACGCGCTGTTCTCCCCGTTCGACCGGGCGGACAACCTCGCCCGGATGATCTTCCTGGATCCCGCGGGACGGAGCTTCTACGCCCAGTGGCAGCGGGCCGCCGAGGCCGCGGTGGCCAACCTGCGCCAGAGCACCGGCCTCGTCCCGCACTACCCGCGGCTGCGCGGCGTCGTACGGACGCTGACCGCGTCGAGCGAGGAGTTCGCCGCGCTCTGGGCGGCGCAGAGCGTCCACGGCAAGAGCCACGACGAGGCCAAGGAACTCGTCCACCCCGAGGTCGGTCCCCTCTCGCTGACCTACCACTCCTTCGACGTACGCGGAGCGCACGGCCAGCAGCTCGTGATCTACCACGCGCCGCCCGGCAGCCCGGACGCCCACGCGCTGACCCTGCTGGGCACCCTCGACGCCACCCGCCGCCGGGCGCGGGGGAGCGGCGCGGTCCCGCCGGCAACAAATCGCTGACCTGAGCGGGAAAGGCGCAACAGATCGACGCAGGGTGCGCAACGAGCGTGTCTTGCCGGTGAACGGACCGGAACCGTACGGTCGACGTGTTGCCCCTCCCCCTCCTCCCGGCGGCCCCGGCCGTCCCTTCCGTCACGCCCGAGGTCCGTCATGCCGCCCCTGCGCACCGCCCTGCTCCAGAGTTCCGGCCACCCCGGCGCGGTGGCCGCTAACCTGGACGCCCTGGAGGCGGCGGCCGCGCGCGCCGCGGCCGCCGGAGCCGGGCTGCTGGTCTGCCCCGAGCTGTTCCTGACCGGGTACGCCATCGGCGACGCCGTTCCCCGGCTCGCCGAACCGGCGGACGGTCCGGCCGCCGAGGCCGTCGCCGCGATCGCTCTCCGGCACGCACTCGCGGTCGTCTACGGCTACCCCGAGCGCGCCGGAGAGCGGATCTTCAACGCCGCGCAGCTGATCGGCCCCGACGGTGCGCGGCTCGCCAACTACCGCAAGACCCATCTCTTCGGCTGCTTCGAACACGAGTGGTTCACCCCGGGGGAGCAGGCGGTCGTCCAGGCCGAACTGGCGGGAGTCCGGATCGGCCTCATGATCTGCTACGACGTGGAGTTCCCGGAGAACGTACGGGCCCACGCGCTCGCGGGCACCGATCTGCTGCTCGTGCCCACCGCGCAGATGCACCCCTTCCAGTTCGTCGCCGAATCCGTCGTACCGGTCCGGGCGTTCGAGAACCAGATGTACGTGGCGTACGTGAACAGGACCGGCACGGAAGGCGAGTTCGAGTTCGTCGGGCTGAGCTGTCTGGCCGCGCCCGACGGCGCGACCCGGGTGCGCGCGGGCCGCGGTGCGGAACTGCTCGTCGGCGACGTCGATCCCGTACTGCTGAGTGCCTCGCGCGCGGCCAACCCGTATCTGCGGGACCGCCGCCCCGGTCTGTACGGCTCCCTCGTCTGACCCCCCACCGCTCGTTCCGCCTGTTCGTTCCGCGAGGAGTCCGTACCCCATGACGCCCACGCCGCCCGCCTCCGGCAGCCACCCCCGGCCGGAGCGCGACCGCCGCGAGCCGCCGCCCATCACCATGGTCGGCCCCGACTTCCCCTACCCGTACGACGACTTCCTCGCCCACCCCGCCGGGCTCGGCCAGATACCGGCGACCGAGCACGGCGCCGAGGTCGCCGTCATCGGCGGCGGGCTCTCCGGGATGGTCACCGCGTACGAGCTGATGAAGATGGGCCTCAAGCCCGTCGTGTACGAGGCCGACCGCATCGGCGGCCGGCTGCGCACGGTGGGCTTCGACGGGTGCGATCCCGAACTGACCGCCGAGATGGGGGCGATGCGCTTCCCGCCCTCCTCCACCGCGCTCCAGCACTACATCGACCTGGTGGGCCTGCGCACCCGGCCGTTCCCCAACCCGCTCGCCCCTGACACCCCTTCGACCGTCATCGACCTGAAGGGCACCTCCCACTACGCCAGGACCGCCGACGACCTGCCGCAGGTCTTCCGTGACGTCATGGACGCCTGGCACACCTGTCTCGAAGAGGGCGCCGACTTCTCCGACATGAACCGGGCGCTGCGCGAGCGCGACGTCCCGCGGATCCGGGAGATCTGGGCGCGGCTGGTCGAGAAGCTCGACGACCAGACCTTCTACGGCTTCCTCTGCTCCTCGCCTGCCTTCGCCTCCTTCCGTCACCGGGAGATCTTCGGCCAGGTCGGCTTCGGGACCGGCGGCTGGGACACCGACTTCCCGCACTCCATCCTGGAGATCCTGCGGGTGGTCTACACGGAGGCCGACGACCATCACCGCTCCATCGTCGGCGGCAGCGCCCAGCTGCCGCTGCGGCTGTGGGAGCGCGCGCCGGGCAAGATCACCCACTGGCCCGCGGGCACCTCGCTCTCCTCGCTGCACGACGGCGCGCCCCGCCCCGCCGTCACCCGGCTGCACCGCACCGCGGGAGACCGGATCACCGTCACGGACGCCTCGGGCGCCATCCGCACCTACCGGGCGGCGGTCTTCACCGCGCAGTCCTGGCTGCTGCTGTCCCGGATCGCCTGCGACGACACGCTCTTCCCGATCGACCACTGGACGGCGATGGAGCGCACCCACTACATGGAGTCGTCCAAGCTGTTCGTCCCCGTGGACCGGCCGTTCTGGCTGGACGAGGCCGTGGACGACCGGGGCGAGCCGACCGGGCGCGACACGATGTCGATGACGCTCACCGACCGGATGACCCGCGGCACCTATCTGCTCGACAACGGTCCCGACCGGCCCGCCGTCATCTGCCTCTCGTACACCTGGTGCGACGACAGCCTCAAATGGCTGCCGCTCTCCGCCGAGGAACGGATGGAGGTCATGCTCAACTCGCTGGGCGAGATCTATCCGAAGGTCGACATCCGACGCCATGTCATCGGCACCCCGGTGACCGTGTCCTGGGAGAACGAGCCCTGGTTCATGGGCGCCTTCAAGGCGAACCTGCCCGGCCACTACCGCTACCAGCGGCGGCTGTTCACCCACTTCATGCAGGACCGGCTGCCTCCCGGCCGCCGGGGGATCTTCCTGGCGGGGGACGACATCTCGTGGACGGCGGGCTGGGCGGAGGGCGCCGTGCAGACCGCGCTCAACGCGGTGTGGGGCGTGATGCGCCACTTCGGCGGCGCCACCGACGCCACCAACCCGGGGCCCGGCGACCTGTTCGACGCGCTCGCCCCGGTCGAACTCCCCGAGGACTGACCCGGCCGACGCTCACGCATCCTTGTCGTAGGCCGAGGTGCCGGAGTCCAGCAGCGGCGTCTGCTCCTTGAGGTGCGCGGGCGCGAAGGCGCGCAGGACGTGGTAGCCGGTGACGACCACGATGGTGCCGAGCGCGATCCCGCCGATCTCGAAGGTGTCGCTGATCCGCAGGCTCACCCCGCCGACCCCGATGATGATCCCGGCCGCCGTCGGCACCAGATTGAGCGGATTGCGCAGATCCACCCCGGCGTTGGTCCAGATCTGCGCGCCGAGCAGCCCGATCATGCCGTACAGGATGACGGTGATCCCGCCGAGCACCCCGCCGGGGATCGCGGCGACGACCGCGCCGAACTTGGGGCAGAGCCCGAAGAGCAGGGCGAAGCCGGCGGCGGCCCAGTAGGCGGCGGTGGAGTAGACGCGGGTGGCGGCCATGACGCCGATGTTCTCGGAGTACGTGGTGTTGGGCGGACCGCCCACGGCCGTGGAGAGCATCGAGGCGGCGCCGTCGGCGGCGATCGCCGTTCCCAGCTCGTCGTCGAGGGGGTCGCCGGTCATCTCGCCGACGGCCTTCACATGCCCGGCGTTCTCCGCGATCAGCGCGATGACGACCGGCAGCGCGACGAGGATCGCGGACCACTCGAAGCTCGGCGCGTGGAAGCTCGGCAGCCCGATCCAGTCGGCCCTGCCGACGCCCGACAGATCGAGCCGCCAGTGGTCGACCGCCTCCGCGCCGCCGGTCGTCGAGTGGATCCGGCCGAAGACCCGGTCGAACAGCCAGGAGACGCCGTACCCGAAGACCAGCCCGAGGAAGATCGCGATCCGGGACCAGAAGCCGCGCAGACAGACCACGGCGAGCCCGGTGAAGACCATCACCAGCAGCGCCGTCCACTGGTCCTGCGGCCAGTACGTGGCGGCCGTGACCGGCGCCAGGTTGAAGCCGATCAGCATGACGACGGCGCCGGTCACCACCGGGGGCATCGCGACATGGACGACCCGGGCGCCGAAGCGCCTGACCACCAGCCCCACCAGGAAGAGCGCGGCGCCGACCACCAGGATCGCGCCGGTGACGGTGGCGCTGTCGCCGCCCGAGGCCCGGATGGTGGCGGCCACGCCGACGAACGAGAGCGAGCAGCCCAGATAGCTGGGCACCCGGCCCCGGGTCGCCAGCAGGAAGATCACCGTCGCGACGCCGGACATCATGATCGCGAGGTTGGGGTCCAGCCCCATCAGAACCGGCGCGACGAAGGACGCGCCGAACATCGCCACCACGTGCTGGGCGCCGAGCCCCGCCGTACGGGGCCAGGAGAGCCGTTCGTCGGGGCGTACGACGGCGCCGGGCGCGGGCGTGCGCCCGTCTCCGTGCAGGGTCCAGCGCACGCCGAGATTCATGAGGGGCTCCACGTCAGTCATGGCCGAAAAAGATCAGCTCATATTAAGGGCTGTCCCGGACGGCCCTTGGTCGCGCTCGGCCCGCCGCGGGCTGTTCCGGACGGCCCTTGGTCGCGCTCGGCCCGCCGCCGGACGCCGCGTCCGCCCGTCCGCCCGCCGTCCCCTCAGTCGCCCGCCGGGCTCATTTCCACGCCGCCGCCCGAGCCCGCCGCCGCGCCCGTCGACCCCCGCGCCTTCGTACCGCCGGAGCGCAGCACCCCGGCGCCCGCCACCAGACCGCAGGCGAGCAGGGTCACCAGACCGAAGGAGACCACCAGCGAGGTGGCGTCGGCGACCGCGCCGATCGCGGAGGGCGCGATCAGCCCGGAGGTGTACGTGATGGTGGCCACGCCCGCGATGGCCTGGCTCGCGTTCGGGCCGGAGCGCGCCGCCGCCGCGAAGGCGAGTGGTACGACCGTGGCGATCCCGAGCCCGAGCAGTCCGAAGCCGCCCATGGCGACCACCGGATGCGGGGCCACGACGACGAGGACCCCGCCCGCCGCCGCCAGCACCCCGCCGGTCCGCGTGGTCCGCACGGCGCCGAACCGGTCGATCACCTTGTCGCCCACGAGCCGCGCGACGGCCATCGTGAGCGCGAAGGCCGTGGTCGAGGCGGCGGCCACCCCGGGCGAGGTGTCCAGGATGTCCCGCAGGAAGACGGCGGACCAGTCCAGGCTCGCGCCCTCGGCGAAGACGGCGCAGAACCCGATCGCGCCGATGAGCAGCGCGGACCTCGGCGGCAGCGCGAACCGGGGCGGCGGCTCCTCGTCGGCCGCCGGACGGCTGTCCAGCACACCCTGGCAGGCGGCGGCGCCGAACACGGTGAGAGTGAGAGCGGCCAGCAGATGGTGCAGCCGGGCGTCGGAGCCCAGATGCGCCGCGAGCGCCCCGGCCGCCGAGCCGATCAGCGCGCCCACGCTCCACATGCCGTGCAGGCTGGAGATGATCGACTTGCCGAGCCGGGACTCGGTCTCCAGACCGATGGCGTTCATCGCCACGTCGGACATGCCGGCGGCGGCCCCGTACACGAACAGCGCCGCGCACAGCGTGACCAGATCCGGCGCGAGGGACGGCAGGATCAGCGCGAGTGTCCACAGCGCGAGCAGTCCGCGCAGCGCCGTACGGCTCCCGAAGCGGTGGCTGATCGCACCCGCCAGTGGCATCGCGGTCACCGAGCCGATCGCGGGGAAGGCGAGCGCCACCCCGAGCTGGCCCGCGCTCAGCCCCGCGTGCTCCTGGATCCAGGGGACCCGGGTGGCGAAGCTGCCGGTGACCGCGCCGTGCACACAGAAGACGGCGGCGACGGCGAACCTGGCCCGTCGCAACCGCTCTTTGTCGTAGACCATTTCAGCCGGCATCTCCGTCTTGTTCCCTTCGGGTGGCGCGCCGACCTCCGGCGCGCGGAGTAAACTATCAGGAACCCTGCCTGATAAATAGGCCCCGCCCGGAGCCCGATACGGGACCGCCCGGTCCCGCTCCCGGTCCCGCTCCCGGCCCCCGTCGCAGCCGCGGCGGCTCATCTGGAAGGATCCCGGCATGGCCGCATCTCCGAGTACCGCCCGGGTGATCAACGACCGGCTGGCCCTCGGACTGCTCCAGCGGGAAGGCCCCCTGACGGCGAGCCAGCTCAAGACGCTGACCGGGCTCTCCCGCCCCACCGTCGCCGATCTGGTGGAGCGGCTCCAGGACTCCGGCCTGGTCAGGGTGGTCGGGGAGACCGGCGACCGGCGCCGGGGGCCCAACGCCCGGCTGTACGGGATCGCCGCGGACCGCGCCCACCTCGCGGCCCTCGACGTCAGGACCCACAGCGTCTCCGTCGTCGTCGCCGACCTGCTCGGCACCACCCTCGCCGAGGCCACCGCGCCCATCGGCAGCGAGACCGCCACGGAAGCCGCCGTCGAACAGGCCGTCGCCCTGCTGGAACGCACGGCGCGCGAGGCCGGCGCCGAACCCCTGCACAGCGTCGGCGTCGGCGCCCCCGGACTGGTCGACCCGGTCTCCGGCGAACTGCGCGAGACCACCGGGCTGCCCGCCTGGCACCGGCGGCTGGTCGCCGCGCTCCAGGAACGGCTGCCCGCCACCGTCCTGGTGGAGAACGAGACCAACCTCGCCGCCCTCGCCGAGCAGCGCCTCGGCGCGGCCAGAGGGCAGGACACCTTCGTCCTGCTCTGGCTGGGGCTCGGCGTCGGCGCCGCCGTCGTGCTCGACGGCAAGCTCCGCAAGGGCGCCTCCGGCGGCGCGGGCGAGATCGGCTTCCTGCCCGTACCCGGCACCGCGCGGCTGCCCTCGGCGGCGGGCTGCGAGGGCGGCTTCCACTCCCTGGCGGGCTCCGCCGCCGTCGCCGAACTCGCCGCCGCGTACGGCGTATCGGCCGCCGCGGGCCCCCAGGAGCCGCCCGCCACGGCCCTGGTGCGCGCCGCGGTCGCCGACGTGCGGTCCGCGGCGCCCGGCGGACGGCCCGCGTCCGGGCGGCCCGCGTCCGGGCGGCAGGACGCCGCCGGAGCCTTCCTCGACGCGCTCGCCGACCGGTTGGCCATCGGTACGGCGGCGGTCAGCGCGGTCCTCGACCCCGGCCGGATCGTGCTCGCCGGTGAGGTCGGCCACGCGGGCGGCGCGGCGCTGGCCGCCCGCGTCGAGGACCGGCTCGCGCTCATGTCCCCGCTGCGCACGGAGGTACGGGCCGGGACGCTCGGCGGCGCGGCCGTCCTGCGCGGTGCGCTGCTGACGGCGCGGGAAGCGGCACAGGACGAACTGTTCACTCCGTGAGACAACCGGCACTCTGTGAGTGACGCCACAAAGGTCACCCGGATGGCCGACGATCGCGCGTGGCACACTGGGCGGGTAACAGCAGCAGCGCACTCCGGGGTCGGTGCAATTCCGAACCGGCGGTTATAGTCCGCGACCCGTCCGCAGCCAGCGGCCGGTTGACCAGGTGAGATTCCTGGACCGACGGTGAAAGTCCGGATGGGAGGCAGTGCGCGGCGGGCCCTCACGGGCGCGTCGGTGTCCGGCGACCGGTCCTTGGACGGACGGGATCTCCGGCCATGACGCCCCCCGTGTGCGTTCCCGCTTCATCTGTCGTCATCGACAGGCCCCGGAGTCCGTGCCCGAAGAGGCAGGAGACCCGGTGGCCACGGAAGCCGAAGCCGTCACCGACGCGGACGCCATGCGGCGCGCCGTCGCACTGGCCGCGCGCGGACTGGGCTCCACCAGCCCCAACCCGGTCGTCGGATGCGTGATCCTGGACGCCGCGGGGCAGCCCGTGGGCGAGGGGTTCCACCGCCGCGCCGGCGGCCCGCACGCCGAGGTGCACGCCCTGCGCGCGGCCGGTGACCTGGCCCGGGGCGCCACCGCGTACGTCACGCTCGAACCCTGTGCCCACACCGGCAGGACCGCCCCCTGCGCCCGCGCGCTCATCGACGCGGGTGTCGCCCGCGTCGTGTACGCGGTCGCCGACCCCAATCCGCGGGCCAGGGGCGGCGCCGAGATCCTGCGGGCCGCCGGGGTCGCCGTCGAGCGGGGGCTGCTCGCCGACGAGGCGCGGGAGGGCAACGCCGCCTGGCTCACCTCCGTACGGCTCGGCCGCCCCCACGTCACCTGGAAGTACGCGGCCACCCTCGACGGACGCAGCGCCGCCGCCGACTCCACCAGCCGCTGGATCACCTCCGCCGAGGCGCGCGCCGACGTGCACCGGCTGCGCGCCGAGGCCGACGCCGTCGTGGTCGGCTCCGGCACCGCCCGCGCCGACGACCCGCACCTCGCGGCCCGCCCCGCCGGGGCGGACGGCTCCGGCGTGGACGGCTCCGGGGTGGACGTGGTCCAGCCGCTGCGCGTCGTCGTGGACACCGACGCCACCGCCGTGCGGCCCGGCGCCCGGGTGCTCGACGACGCCGCGCCCACCCTGGTCGCCGTCGCCGAGGACGCCGACGCGGGCGCGCTGCCCGAGGTCGTACGGCTGCCCAGGTCCGGCCGCGGCCTGGACATCCCCGCGCTGCTGGCCGCCCTGTACGCGCGGGGCGTGCGCTCCGTCCTCCTCGAAGGGGGCCCGGCGCTGGCCGGTTCCTTCGTCGCGGCCGGAGCCGTCGACAAGGTCGTCGGCTATCTCGCCCCCGCCCTGCTCGGCGCCGGGCCCACCGCCCTGGCCGACGCCGGAATCAGCACGATCACCGAGGCGTTGCGCCTGCGGATGACCGACGCCGTACGGATCGGACCCGACCTGCGGATCACCGCGGTCCCGCTCGCTCCGGCCGCCGGGCCCGCCGCCGTTCCCGGCACCGCCGTCCCCACCGTCGTTTCCACCGCCCCCAAGGAGCGTTGAGTGTTCACCGGAATCATCGAAGAGCTGGGTGAGGTCACCGCCGTCGAGAACCTCGGCGACGCCTCCCGCTTCCGGCTGCGCGGCCCCCTCGTCACCGAGGGCGCCGGGCACGGGGACTCCATCGCCGTCAACGGCGTCTGTCTCACGGTCGTGGACCACGGGGACGGCGAGTTCACCGCCGATGTGATGGCCGAGACGCTGAACCGCTCCAGCCTCGGCGCCCTGGCGACCGGCTCCCGGGTCAACCTGGAGCGGCCCATGGCCGTCGGCGGCCGGCTCGGCGGACACATCGTCCAGGGCCATGTCGACGGCACCGGCACCGTCGTCGCGCGCACCCCCTCCGAGCACTGGGAGATCGTCAAGGTCTCGCTGCCCGCCGCCCTGAGCCGCTACGTCGTGGAGAAGGGCTCGATCACCGTGGACGGCGTCAGCCTCACCGTGGTCGAGGCGGGCGCCGACTACTTCACCATCAGCCTCATCCCCACCACCCTCGCGCTGACCACCCTCGGCATCAAGGGACCGGGCGACCCGGTCAACCTCGAAGTCGACGTCATCGCGAAATACGTCGAAAGGCTGCTGGCCCCCGGCCGGCCGGCCCCGGCCGAGGAGCCCGAACGGTGAACACCCTCTCCTGGCTGAACGGTGAGGCATTCACGGCCTTCGGTCAGCACATCCTGTGGTCCGACATGATCGGCAACACCATCGGCCTGGCCGCCCTCGCGCTCGGCTGGCGCCGCTCGATCTGGACCTGGCCCGCCCAGTTCCTCTCCGGCGTCATCCTGGTCGGTGCCTACGCCTCCGCCCACCTCAGCGGCGGGATCGGCAAGCAGCTGCTGGTCATGGGCGTGGCGCTGTGGGGCTGGCGCCAGTGGCAGCGCGGCAGGCAGCAGGCGCAGGACGGCTCGATCGCCGTACGGTTCGCCTCCTGGCGCGAGCGCGGCGTCCTGCTGGCCGGGACCGCCCTGGGCACCCTCGCGGTCGGCGGCCTGTTCACCGCCGTACCCGAACTGTCCTGGAACCCCTGGCCCGACGCGTACATCTTCGTCGGCACCCTCGCCGCGATGGTCGCCCAGGCCCGCGGACTCGTCGAATTCTGGTTCGCCTGGCTGCTCGTCGACATCGTCGGCGTACCGCTCGCCTTCAGCGGCGGGCTCGCCTTCTCCGGTCTCGTGTACGTGATCTACCTCGCGCTCGTCCTGTGGGGCCTGCGCGACTGGTGGCAGCGCTCCCGCGCCGGCGCCCCGTCCCTGGAAGGAGCAGCAGCATGACCTCCAGCCCCCGACCCCTCACGTGGTACTCCAAGGACAACGCGGAGGACCTCTCCCTCGACCCGGTGGAGCAGGCCGTACGCGACATCGCGGCCGGTCGCCCCGTCGTCGTCGTCGACGACGAGGACCGCGAGAACGAGGGTGACCTCGTCATCGCGGCCGAGAAGGCCACCCCCGAGATCATCGCCTTCATGATGAGCGAGTGCCGCGGCCTGATCTGCGCCCCCATGGAGGGACCGGAGCTGGACCGGCTCGAACTCCCGCAGATGGTCGGCCACAACACCGAGTCGATGCGCACGGCGTTCACCGTCTCCGTCGACGCCTCCGCCGCCCACGGCGTCACCACCGGCATCTCCGCCGCCGACCGGGCCACCACGCTGCGGCTGCTCGCCGCGGGCGACGCCGAGCCCGCCGACTTCGTCCGGCCCGGCCATGTCTTCCCGCTGCGCGCCAAGCCCGGCGGGGTGCTCGCCCGCAACGGCCACACCGAGGCGGCCGTCGACCTGGCGCGGCTGGCCGGGCTGCGGCCCGCCGGGGCCATCGTGGAGATCGCCGGTGAGGACGGGGTGATGCTGCGGCTGCCCGAGCTGATCCCGTTCGCCCGCAAGCACGGCCTGACGATCATCTCCATCGAGGACCTGATCGCCCATCGCCGCGCCACCGAGCCCTCCGTCCGCCGCGAGGCCGAGGTCCGGCTGCCCACGGCGTACGGCGAGTTCACCGCGTACGGCTACCGCTCGGCGGTCGACGGCGTCGAACACGTCGCCCTCGTGCACGGGGAGATCGGCGACGGCGAGGACCTCCTCGTACGGGTCCACTCCGAGTGCCTGACCGGCGACATCTTCAGCTCGCAGCGCTGCGACTGCGGCCCCCAGCTCCAGGCGTCCATGGAGCGCGTCACCGCCGAAGGCCGGGGCGTCGTCGTCTATCTGCGCGGACACGAGGGCCGCGGCATCGGCCTGCTGTCCAAGCTGCGCGCCTACGAACTCCAGGAGCGCGGCCGGGACACCCTCGACGCCAATCTCGAACTGGGCCTGCCCGCCGACGCCCGCGACTACGCGGCGGGCGCGCGGATCCTCGACGACCTCGGGGTACGCAGCCTGCGGCTGATGACCAACAACCCGGAGAAGACCACCGCGCTCGTCCGGCACGGACTGCGCGTCCTCGGCCGCGAGCCGATGCCTGTCCAGGCGGGCGAGCACAACCTCCGCTATCTGCGCACCAAGCGCGACCGGATGGGCCACGACCTGCCCTGGCTCGACCCGGCCGCGGCCACCACCTGCGGCAACCAGTGACCGACCGACACCACCCCCGAGGAGAGACGTGAGCGGCAAAGGCGCACCCGAGCTGAGCGTGCGGAACTGCGGAGACCTCCGGGTCGCCGTGATCGCGGCGCAGTGGCACGAGAAGATCATGGACGGTCTCGTCGACGGCGCCCTGCGCGCCCTGCGCGACCTCGGCATCGACGAGCCGACCCTGCTGCGGGTCCCCGGCAGCTTCGAACTGCCCGTCGTCGCCAAGGTGCTGGCCGGCCGGGGATACGACGCGGTCGTGGCCCTCGGCGTGGTCGTGCGCGGCGGCACCCCGCACTTCGAGTATGTGTGCCAGGGCGTCACCCAGGGCCTCACCCAGGTCTCCGTCGACACCGGAGTCCCGATCGGATTCGGCGTCCTGACCTGCGACACCGAGGAGCAGGCCCTGGACCGGGCGGGCCTCGAAGGCTCCCACGAGGACAAGGGCCACGAAGCGGTCACCGCCGCCGTCGCCACCGCCACGACCCTGCGCACCATCGCGGAACCCTGGCGCCAGCAGGCCGCCGCGGGCCGCGTAAAGTAGGCCCCACCATGCCGAATAAGACGTTCGAGGAGCTGTTCAGCGAGCTCCAGCAGAAGGCCGCCCACGGCGACCCCGCCACCTCCCGTACCGCCGAACTGGTCGGAAAAGGTGTGCATGCCATCGGCAAGAAGGTCGTGGAAGAGGCGGCCGAGGTCTGGATGGCCGCCGAGCACGAGGGCAAGGAAGCCGCCGCCGAGGAGATCTCCCAGCTCCTCTACCACGTCCAGGTGATGATGGTCGCGCGCGGAATCTCACTTGACGACGTGTACGCCCACCTCTGAGCCTGTACGAGCACCTTTCTCCCCGTACCGCACGACTCACCGCACGACAAAAAAGGAAGCCGACCTCATGCTGCGCATCGCCATCCCCAACAAGGGTTCACTCTCGGGACCGGCGTCGGCGATGCTCCATGAGGCCGGCTACCAGCAGCGCAAGGAGAGCAAGGAACTCGTCCTCGTCGACCCGGACAACCAGGTCGAGTTCTTCTACCTGCGCCCCCGCGACATCGCGATCTACGTGAGTTCCGGCAAGCTCGACATCGGCATCACCGGACGCGATCTGCTGCTGGACTCCGAGGCCGAGGCGGAGGAGATCCTGCCGCTCGGCTTCGCCCGCTCCACCTTCCGCTACGCGACCCGCCCCGGCACCGCCACCGGCGTCGGCGACTTCGGCGGCATGACCGTCGCCACCTCGTACGAGGGCATCGTCGCCCAGCACCTCGCGGACCACGGCGTCGACGCCTCGGTGGTCCACCTGGACGGCGCCGTCGAGACCGCCATCGAGCTGGGCGTCGCCCAGATCATCGCCGACGTGGTGGAGACCGGCACCTCGCTGCGCAACGCGGGCCTGGAGGTGATCGGCGAGCCGATCATGACCTCCGAGGCCATCGTCATCCGGCGCACCGGCGCCGACGCCGACGAGCCCAAGGTGCGCCAGTTCCTGCGCCGGCTCCAGGGCGTCCTCGTCGCCCGGACGTACGTGATGATGGACTACGACTGCCGCGCCGAGCACCTGGAGCGCGCCGTGGCCCTCACCCCCGGGCTGGAGTCCCCGACCATCTCCCCGCTGCACAACGAGGGCTGGGTGGCCGTCCGCGCGATGGTCCCCGCCAAGGAGGCGCAGCGGATCATGGACGACCTCTACGACCTGGGCGCCCGCGCCATCCTCACCACGGCCATCCACGCCTGCCGTCTCTGAGGGCCTCCCGGAGCCCCGCACCCACTCCACAGGGAAGAGCGAAACCCATGGCAGCCCCCGCCCCCGCGCCCAGGACCGCGCCGTCCGCCCTGCCGGTCACCTTCCGGCCGACCCGCACCAGGGCCGTACTGCTGACGGCGGGGGCCGCCCTGTTCGTGGCCGTCTCGGCCATCGGCATGCTCCTCGACGGCCTGCACCCGGGGGAGCGGCTGAGCTTCGTCCTCACGGCCCTGCTCTTCTCCGGCGTGCTGGTGCTGCTCAGCCGCCCCAAGGTCGTCGCCGACGAGACCGGGATCACTGTCGTCAATATCACCAGGACCCGCCGACTGGAGTGGGCCGAGATCCTGCGGGTCAATCTGCGGCCCGGCGACGCCTGGGTCTTCCTCGACCTCAACGACGGCTCCAGCATGCCCGTCCTGGGCATTCAGCCCGGTGTGGCCAGGGCCCACGCCCTGCGCGACGCCCGCGCGCTGCGCGCCCTCAGCGAATCGCGCACCGCCGTCGCGACGGAGCGGCCGGGGCCGCTCCCGGGCGGCGGCTGAGCCAGTTGCCCCACACACCACTGCCCCCGGCCGCCCGCTCTTGATTACTCTGGTCGCCAAGGCGCCGAGTGCGCCCCGCCCCGCACCCGACGGCCGAGACCGGCCCGCGGGGCATCCTGCGACCCGAGGAGTGACTCCCTCCAGCAATGGACGGATCGTCCGGTAGTACCTGCGCCGCCCCCTTCGAAGAGGCGGCGGCATGATCATCCCCCTTCTGCTGCTCGCCGCAGCGTTCCTTCTCATCCTGGCCAACGGCTTCTTCGTGGCGGCCGAATTCGGCCTCATCACGGTGGACCGCCCCGACGCCGAGCGCGCCGCCGCGGCCGGAGACCGCCGCGCCCGCACCGTCGTCAAGGCCCTGCGGGAACTCTCCTTCCAGCTCTCCGGCACCCAGCTGGGCATCACCATCACCTCGCTCGTCGTCGGCATGCTCGCCGAGCCCGCGCTCGCGCGGCTCCTCGACGGCCCGCTCTCCGCGACCGGACTGCCCTCGGGCGCCGTCTCCGGGATCGCGGTGGTGATCGGCATGCTGCTGGCCTCCGCCGTCCAGATGGTGATCGGCGAACTCGTCCCCAAGAACTGGGCGGTCTCCAGACCGCTCCAGGTCGCCCGGTTCGTGGCAGGACCGCAGCACCGCTTCTCGGCCGTCTTCCGGCCGGTGATCTCGCTGCTCAACACCGTCGCCAACCGGCTCGTCCGGCTGTTCGGCGTGGAACCGACCGACGAACTCGCCTCGGCCCGCACCCCCGGCGAACTCGTCTCCCTGGCCCGCCACTCCGCACGGGCCGGCACCCTCGAACAGGACACCGCCGACCTGTTCGTACGGACCCTCTCGCTCGGCCGGCTCACCGCGCAGCACGTGATGACGCCCCGGGTGAAGGTCAGCGCCCTCCAGTCCGACGCGACCGCGGCGGACGTCCTCAACCTCACCCGCGCCACCGGCCTGTCGCGCTTCCCCGTCTACCGGGAGCGCATCGACGAGATCGTCGGCATGATCCACCTCAAGGACGCCCTCGCCGTGCCCGTGGCGGAGCGACTGCGCACGCCGGCCGGGCGGATCGCCGTCCCGGCGCTGCTGGTGCCCGAGACGCTGCCCGTGCAGCAGCTGCTGGAGCGGCTGCGCAGCGAGCAGCCGATAGCCGTCGTGGTCGACGAGTACGGCGGCACGGCCGGCGTCGTCACCCTGGAGGACATCATCGAGGAGCTGGTCGGCGAGGTCCGCGACGAGCACGACGACGAGCACGAGAGCCGGCCCGACCTGGCGCCCGCCGCGCCCGAGGACGGCAGGCCCGCCTGGGAGGCCGACGGCAGCTGCCGGGTGCTGACCCTGCGCAGGATCGGACTCGACGTGCCGGAGGGGCCCTACGAGACCCTGGCCGGTCTGGTCGCCGATCTGCTCGGCCGCATCCCGGCCCCCGGCGACCGCGCCGAGCTGCCCGGCTGGCGGCTCTCGGTCCGCCAGGTGGACCGCTACCGGGCCGAACGCGTCCGCCTCGTACGGACCACCGACACCCCGGCGGGCACCCCGCCCGACCGGCCCTCGGACGGACCGGCCGACCCGCACCCCGGCGGGCCCGACGGGTTCGGGGCGGCGGACCGTCCGTACGGGACGGTGGCCGCGCTCGCACCGGACGTGCGCGAGCCGGTGGCCGCCCGCGTCGGAGCGATGGCGGAGGGCGGCCGATGAGCGTCCTGCAACTCCTCTTCGCCCTGCTGCTGGTGCTGGCCAACGGCTTCTTCGTCGGAGCCGAGTTCGCGCTCGTCTCCGTACGCCGCAGCCAGATCGAACCGCACGCCGCGCGCGGCTCCACCCGGGCCCGGCAGGCGCTGTACGGGCTGGAGAACCTGCCGCAGATGATGGCGGCGGCCCAGTTCGGCATCACGGTCTGCTCGCTGACCCTGGGCGCCGTCGCGGAGCCCACCGTCGCGCACCTGCTGGAGCCCGTCTTCGAAGCGGTACGGCTGCCCGAGGGGCTGATCCATCCGCTGGGCTACGTCATAGCCCTGGCCCTGGTGGTCTTCCTGCACCTGGTCATCGGCGAGATGGTCCCCAAGAACCTCGCCATGGCCGCGCCGGAGAGGACCGCGCTCTGGCTCAGCCCCGGACTGGTCGGCTTCGCGCGGCTCTGCCGCCCGGTCACGGCCGGTCTCGGCGCCTGCGCCCGGCTGGTGCTGCGGGCCTTCCGCGTCGAGCCCAAGGACGAGGTCGAGGCGGTCTTCACCAGCGAGCAGCTCAACCGGCTCGTCGAGGACTCCGGCCAGGCGGGACTGCTCGAACCGGAGGCGCAGGAGCGGCTGGAGGACGCGTTGGAGCTGGGCAGCCGTCCGGTCACCGACGTCCTGCTCACCCGTGCCTCCCTGGTGACGGTGACCCCCGCGGTCACCCCGCGCGAGATCGAGGAGCTGACCGTGCGGACCGGCTTCTCCCGCTTCCCGGTCTGCGCGGAGGGCAGCGGCGCCTTCATGGGCTTCCTGCACGTCAAGGACGTCCTCGATCTGGAGGCCGGGGAGCGCGCCGTGCCGCAGCACGTCTGGCGGCCGATGGCCACCCTGCGGGCGGAACTCCCGCTGGACGACGCGCTCACCGTGATGCGCCGCGCCGCCACCCATCTCGCCCAGGTCGCGGACGCGTCCGGGCGGGTGCTGGGGCTCGTCGCCCTGGAGGACGTGCTGGAGATGCTCGTCGGAGAGGTACGGGACCCCTCCCACCGGCAGGACGTCCCGCAGGCGTCCCTGGTGGGGGAGCAGCGCACCGACCGGGCGGACCAGGTCCTGGCCCGCTGACGGACGGCGGCCGGGACCACGGCTGAGCCGTGCGGTCCCGGCCGTCACTCCTGGGGGCCGCGGTCGACCGGACCGCGGCCCGACAGGACCTCCCCGTACGCCTGCATCAGATCCGGCAGCCGCAGCGTCGCCAGATCGTCCCGGGTGGGCGTGGAGCCGTAGCCGGACAGCCGCAGATCGCGGTAGGCGCAGCTCTTCTCGTACAGGGTGCGCACGAAGCGCCCGTTGCCCAGCTCGTCGATCCACCCCTGGTCGACCACGTGCCCGCTGATCGAGCGCAGCTCGTCCGTGGACTCCTCGTCCCAGACGTCGCCGTTCTCCGCCGCCAGCACCCCGCCGATCGCGGTCAGTTCGAGCGGCCGGTAGCTGGGGAAGTCCACCCGGCTGGTGAAGCGCGAGGAGAGCCCCGGGTTGGTGGCCAGCAGCCGGTCCATGCCCTCGGGATAGCCCGCGAGTATGACCACCAGATGGTCACGGTTGTCCTCGGCGCGCTTGAGCAGCACCTGAAGGGCCTCGTCGCCGTAGGCGTCGCCCTTGCTGTAGCCGGAGTTGGAGAGGCTGTACGCCTCGTCCACGAACAGCACCCCGCCGATCGCCGAGTCGATCAGCTCGTTCGCCTTCACCGCGGTCTGGCCGAGGAACTCGCCCACCAGGTCGGACCGTTGGGCCTCGACCAGATGGTCCCCGCCGAGCAGCCCGAGGGCGTAGAAGATCCGGCCCAGGATGCGGGCGACGGTCGTCTTGCCGGTGCCCGAGGGACCCGAGAAGACAAAGTGACGTTTCGGCGGCTGGACGGGCAGCCCCGCGCCGGCCCGCAGCCGCGCCATGTTCAGCTGCGCCGAGACCGCCTTCACCTGCCGCTTCACCGGATCGAGGCCGACCATCCGCTCCAGCTCGGCGAGCGCCCGCGCGAGCAGCGCGGGGTCGGTGGGGCCCTGCGGGAAGCGCGGGGAGGCCGGTGGCGCGGTCTTCTCCCGGACGGGGCCGGGTACGGGGACGGCGGCGGCCGGGCCGCTACCCGCCGGGCCGCCGCCGGTCCCGGGCGGGGCAGCCTCCCGGCCGAGCGGGTCGAGGCCGGGCGGCCCGTCCGGCTCGCCCTGGGGCGGCGGTTGCGCCTCGCCCGCGTCGGCGGTGTCCTGCCCGAGCCCGGCCAGCGCCACCGAGGCCAGCCCCATCGGGTCGTCGGGGCCCTCGTAGCCGTCCAGGTCGGTGATGGCCGCGAGCCGGGCCGCGGTGTCCATGAACGCGGGGTCGAGCCGGTGCACGGCCCGGTAGAGCGGCAGGGCGGCGGCGCTGCGGCCGGTGCCCTCGTGGGCGCGCGCCAGCCAGTAGCGCAGCTCCTTGCGCTGCGGCTGCTCGCTGCGGCAGCGCATCAGCGAGGTGGCGAGGACCGGCTCGGCCTGCCCGTACATCTCCAGCCTGACCCGGGCCATGCCGCCGAAGAGCCCCGCCTCGATCCCCAGCAGCGGGTCGTGGACCAGCGGCTCGGTGTGCCGCACCAACTGCTCCCAGTCCTTGACCAGATAGGCGCGGCAGGCGTGCAGGAAGCGCACCTGCGGATCCGCGTCCACCGGCGGCAGCCCCGCCAACGCCCGGTCCAGCTCGGGGACATGGCGGCCGTCCAGCCAGTGCGAGGCATGGGCGAGCAGCAGATCGCGGCCGCTCTCCAGTACGGGTTGGACCCACCAGCCCAGCCAGTACCAGGAGTTGAGGGTGCGGCGGTGGCGGGAGCGCTGCTCGCCGAAGCGGTCGCGGTGGCGGTACATGTGGAGCAGGGCGGCGGTGGTGTCGACGCGCAGCGCGTGCAGCCCCAGCCAGCCGTCGGCCATCGCGGGGTCGAGCGCGACGGCGGCTCTGAACTCCTCCTCCGCCTGGGGGTAGGCCCCCATGGTGTACGCGTCCACGCCGCGCACCCAGGCGAGGTCGGCCGGGGCTCCCGTTCCCTGCGTGCCGATATCCATCAGGTCCCCCACCAACCGTGCCCCCATGATGTCCCGCCGGGCGGGCGCCCATCGGCGGCATGCCGAACCACTGTCTCGCGGACGGGAATTGACCGCACTGAGAGGCATCGTACCTGCGCAGAGGGTATGCGACTAAGGGCGCGAACCGATCGCACATCCGTGACCCACCGTGATCGCGAGGGTGGGGAGAGGTGCGGGAGGAGCGGGGTGAAAAGCGGCGATCGGGGCAGAACGAAGCCCCCGGTCACGGGGGAACAACCGGGGGCTTCGCGTCCGCGGCGGCTCCGAAAAGCCGCACATTAAGAACGTAAGACCTGTCCGGCCCCCCGGTCAAGCCGAGTTGGGCACTCCGTGGCACCGGATTGCCGACTGTTCAGTGGGACGGCCCGAGCCGATCACCCTGGGTGAGGGTCTGGTCCTTTCTGGGGGCCGCCGCGGGCCCCGGTACCACCTCGTACCCCGTCGGCTCCTCCCGTATCAGCGCGTCGGCGAACGGGCGCGAGGGGTCCGACGTGAAGTGGCGTGCCTCCGCCACCGTCCAGCCGTCCCAGAAACCGGCCTGGGCGGGACCGTCGCGCCGGCGCCCGCGCCGCCAGGACTCCTCGTCGCCCCGGTCCATCCAGCACAGCCGGGCGAGATGCGGCCGCAGCGCCCGGCGCCCGGCGCCGACCCCCTCGATCACGACCACCGGAGCGGGCGGCAGCACGCGGGGCGCGTCGAACCGGCGCG
>NZ_QQNA01000243.1 GCF_003346515.1 Streptomyces corynorhini | reverse complement strand
GCTGATCGTCCGGGCACGGGCGGGATCGGCGGGGGCGGGATCGGCGGGCGCGGCATCAGGGGGCGCGGAATCACTGAGCGTTCCCGGCGTCACGGTGCGCGACTGGCCGGGCACGGCCGTGCGCGGCACGACGGAGGGGTTCTACGGGCAGCCCTGGACCCGTTCGCAGCGGCTCGCGCAGCTCGACTTCATGGGCCGTACCAAGCAGAACCGCTATCTGTACGCGCCCGGCGACGACCCGTACCGGCAGGCGCGCTGGCGCGACCCGTACCCCGCCGAGCAGCGCGCCGACTTCCGCGCGCTGGCCGAACGCGCCCGCCGCAACCATGTGACGCTCGCCTGGGCCGTCTCCCCCGCCCAGGCCATGTGCCTCAGCTCGGCCGACGACGTCAAGGCGCTCAACCGGAAGATCGACGCGATGTGGGCGCTGGGTGTGCGCGCCTTCCAGCTCCAGTTCCAGGACGTCAGTTACGAGGAGTGGCACTGCGCCCAGGACGCCCGTCTCTACGGATCGGGCCCCGAGGCCGCGGCCAAGGCGCAGGCCGCCGTGGCCAACGCGGTGGCGGCGCGTCTCGCGGAGCGGCACACGGGCGCCGAGGCGCTGACCGTGATGCCGACCGAGTACTACCAGAACGGCGCCACGGCGTACCGCACCGCGCTCTCCGGCGCGCTCGACGCGGGCGTCCAGGTGGCGTGGACCGGGGTGGGGGTCGTCCCGCGCACCATCACGGGCCAGGAGCTGATGGGGGCGCGCGACGCGTTCAAGCGCCCCCTGGTGACCATGGACAACTATCCGGTCAACGACTACGACCAGGGCCGGATCTTCCTCGGCCCGTACACCGGCCGCGAGCCGGCCGTGGCCACCGGCTCCGTCGCGCTGCTCGCCAACGCCATGGAACAGCCGTCCGTCTCCCGTATCCCGCTGTTCACGGCCGCGGACTTCGCCTGGAATCCGCGCGGCTACGAGCCGCGCGAGTCGTGGCAGGCCGCGATGGACGACCTGGCGGGAGCGGACGGCAAGGCGCGTGAGGCGCTGCGGGCGCTCGCCGGGAACGACGCCTCGTCCATTCTCGACCCGTCGTCGGAGTCGGCGTATCTGAAGCCGCTGCTCGACGCGTTCTGGCGGACCCGCGCGGCCGCGGACCCGAAGGCCGGGAAGGCGGCGGCGACCAGGCTCAAGGCCGCTTTCACGGTGATGCGCGAGGCCCCGGAACAGCTGTCGGGGACGGCGGGGGGCGCGCTGGAGGAGGAGATCGGGCCCTGGCTCGACCAGCTCGCGCGCTACGGCAGGGCGGGTGAGCTGGCCGTCGACATGCTGACCGCCCAGGCCAGGGGCGACGGAGCGGCCGCCTGGCGGTACTCGGTGGCGCTGGAGCCGCTGCGCGAGGCCGCCTCGGCCAGCCGGATCACCGTCGGCAAGGGCGTCCTGGGGCCGTTCCTGGACCGGGCCGCCGAGGAGTCCGCGCAGTGGACGGGCGCGGACCGGGTCGAGGACCAGAGCGTCACGGAGGAGAGCGTCACGACGGGGAGCGGCGCGACGGGTGGCGTCACGACGGGTGGCGGCGCGACGGGTGGCGGCGCCGGGGCGAGCGGCGGCACCGGCAGGACCTTCACCGTCAGCCTGGGCCGGCCCCGGCCCGTCGAGACGCTGAACACCATGACCAAGCCGGGCACGGGCACCGGCGCGACGGTCGAGGCGCATGTGCCGGGCCAGGGCTGGCGGGCGCTGGGGAAGGTCTCGGCGAGCGGCTGGACGGAGTCGGACGCGAAGGGGCTGCGGGTCGACGCGGTACGGCTCGTGTGGTCGGGCGCGCCGGGCGCGGTCCCGCCCTCGGAACCGACGGTCGTTCCCTGGTTCGCCGACGATCCGAAGGCTCTGCTCGATCTGGACCGCAGCGAGACGGATCCCCAGATCGGCGGGAAGCCGGAGAAGGTGGAGGCGCGGCTCGCCGCCGCGCGCCCCACTGAGGTCAAGGGCGCGCTCACCGCGAAGGCGCCGTCCGGCATCCGGGTGAGGGTGCCCAAGGAGACGACCGTTCCGCGCGGCTCGCATACGAAGGTTCCACTGGAGGTCAGCGTCCCCAAGGGGACGCCGGCGGGCACCTATGAGGTGCCGCTCGCCTTCGCCGGTGAGGAGCGCACTCTGACCGTACGCGCCTCCCCCGCCATCGCCGGTCCGGATCTCGCCCGTACGGCCACCGCCTCCTCCTCGGGCGACGAGACGCCCGACTTCCCGGCCTCCGCCGTCACGGACGGCGATCCGGGGACCCGCTGGTCCTCGCCGGCCGAGGACGGCGCGTGGGTGCAGCTGGAGCTGGCGCGGCCCGAGCGGGTCGGCCGGGTGGTGCTGCGCTGGCAGGAAGCGTACGCGAGCCGCTACCGCGTCCAGGTCTCCGCCGACGGGCGCACCTGGCGTACGGCGGCCACCGTCAACGACGGCAGGGGCGGGCGGGAGTCGGTCGGGATGGACGCCGAGGACACCCGGTTCGTACGGGTGCAGGGGGACGCGCGCGCGACCCGGTTCGGGTACTCGCTGTTCTCGGTGGAGGCGTACGCGGTCGCCGGGTGACGGCACACGCCACCCGGCGGGCCGCACCACCCCCGGGCCGCGCCACCCGCGGACGGGGGTCCTACGCCGAGATGCCGTCGATCCGGGCCACCGCGTCCTCCGCTCCGTACGGCTGCAGATAGGGCATCCAGCGCGGATCGCGGTGGCCGGTGCCGATGATCCGCCACGCCAGCCCGGACGGCGGGGCCGGCTGGTGGTTGAGCCGCCACCCCAGCTCCCGCAGATGGCGGTCGGCCTTGACGTGGTTGCAGCGGCGGCAGGCGGCCACCACGTTGTCCCACCGGTGCTGGCCGCCCCGGCTGCGCGGAATGACGTGATCGACGCTGGTGGCGACGCCACCGCAGTACATGCAGCGTCCGCCGTCGCGGGCGAAGAGGGCGCGGCGTGTCAGCGGAACGGGCCCCCGGTAGGGGACCCGCACGAAACGCTTCAGCCGGACGACGCTGGGTGCTGGGATGACACGGGTCTCGCTGTGCATGAAGGCGCCGGATTCCTCTAGACAGAGGGCCTTGTTCTCCAGAACGAGGACGAGCGCGCGGCGGAGCGGTACGACGCCGAGGGGCTCGTACGACGCGTTGAGGACCAGGACATGCGGCACGGATGCCTCCTTGTACGCCGGCGGCACGTGGCTTCGTGCCGTGACGATCTGCTCCAGTCTCTCCTTACGCCAGGTCGAAACGCCACCACGTCCGGGTAACGGGCTCGGAGTGTTTTCGACCACAGGACGCTCCCGCCAGGCCGCACAGGAGTCGTGAAGGACCCGTACGGCTCTTGCACAGGGCGCACGTGAGGAGTGTCTCTCCGGTGCCGCGCGGCACCGGTGGACCCGCACTGCCCCGTTAGTGTGGTTGGCCCGCCCGGCGATATCTGGAGGTTTCCGCCGTGTCCTGGTCCGCCCTGCCGACCGCCACAGCCCCGCCGTCCGACACCGTCACGCTGGACGAGGCCGCGGGCCGGGCGACAGAGGCGGCGAGCTGGGTGGAGCAGAACTGGGCCACCTGGCTGAGCGTCGGCCTGCGCATCGTGCTGATCCTGGTGATCGCGCTCGTGCTGCGCCATGTGATCCGGCGCGCGCTGACCAAGCTCATCGAGCGGATGAACCGCAGCGTCCAGACGGTCGAGGGCTCCGCGCTCGGCGGGCTGCTGGTCAACGCGGAACGGCGCCGCCAGCGCTCCGAGGCGATCGGCTCGGTGCTCCGCTCGGTCACGTCGTTCCTGATCCTGGGCACGGCGGCGCTGATGATGCTCGGCGCGCTCAACATCAACCTGGCCCCGCTGCTGGCCTCCGCCGGGGTCGCCGGGGTGGCGCTCGGCTTCGGCGCGCGCAACCTCGTCACGGACTTCCTCTCCGGCGTCTTCATGATCCTGGAGGACCAGTACGGGGTCGGGGACACCATCGACGCGGGCGTCGCCTCGGGCGAGGTGATCGAGGTGGGACTGCGGGTCACGAAGCTGCGCGGCGAGCACGGAGAGATCTGGTACGTGCGCAACGGTGAGGTCAAGCGGATCGGCAACCTCAGCCAGGGCTGGGCCACCGCGGGCGTCGACGTGATGGTGCACCCCTCGGAGGAGCTGGAGCGGGTCCGTGCGGTCCTCGAAGAGGTCGCCGGGAAGATGGCGAAGGACGACCCGTGGAACGAGCGGCTGTGGGGCCCGGTCGAGGTGCTCGGCCTGGACTCCGTGCTGCTGGAGTCGGTGACGGTGCGGCTGTCGGCCAGGACCATGCCGGGGCAGTCGACGGCGGTGGAGCGCGAACTGCGCTGGCGCGTCAAGCGCGCCTTCGACGAGGCGGGCATCCGGATCATCGGAACCGCCCCGGCCGACCCGGTCGGCGCCCCCGTCACGGATCCCTCGGCCGGGGTCTCCGCGCCCTCGGCGCTGGCCAGCCCGACGTCTCCGCAGTCGCTGGCGGCGGCGCCGATACCGCCGGGCCCCAACCTCGCGAAGTAGCGCCGCGCCGCCGGGGCTCACGGCCTGGGTGCGCGAGAGGGCGAGAGGGAGTGGATCGGGTCGCCGCCCCGGGGTCCCGACGTCTCGGGTCCTGACGTCTCGGGGTCTCAGGGGTCTCGGGGTCATGACGTCTCGGGGGTCTTGACGCCGCCCGGGGCACGGGCCTACCTTGCCCGATGACTGACAGGAAACCTTCCTAACAGTCACGCCATGAGCAGCCGAAAGCAGGTGGCCCCTGTCGTGACCTCCGAAGCCGACAACGAAGCCGACGACAACCCCGCCTCTTCTCCCGCCTCTCCCCGTGCCTCTTCCCCCACC
>NZ_QQNA01000242.1 GCF_003346515.1 Streptomyces corynorhini | reverse complement strand
GTGCTGCCCCCTGCCCCCACGCGCCCACCGGACCGGCGCGGCGACGGGCCGCCGGGATCCCTCCCCGTACCCGCCCGACCGCCCTCCACCCCCACGGAGCACCCACGTCATGTCGCCCCATCCGCACGCCCCGTCCCAGCCCAGCCCGCACACCGGACAGGATCTGGCCGGCCGGCTCGCCCTGGTGACCGGCGCGGGCCGGGGCATCGGGGAGGCGGTGGTCGTGGCGCTGCTGGCGCAGGGAGCCCGGGTGCTCGCCACCGATCGCGACGCCGACGACGTCGCGGCGCTCGCCCGGCGCCACGGCGCAGAAGTGACGGACCGTCAACTCGATGTCACCGACGCCGCCGCGGTCGAGGCACTTGTCGCGGAGGCCGAGGAGACCCTCGGCCCGCTCGACATCGCGGTCAACGTCGCCGGGATCATGCGCAGTTCGCAGGCCGTCGA
The DNA here is from genome assembly GCF_003346515.1 of Streptomyces corynorhini. Lineage (GTDB taxonomy): Bacteria > Actinomycetota > Actinomycetes > Streptomycetales > Streptomycetaceae > Streptomyces > Streptomyces corynorhini. The sequence goes on along the minus strand of NZ_QQNA01000242.1, from coordinate 21,062 downwards.
GCTGACCGACGAGGACTGGGCGACCACCTTCGCCGTCAACACCAACGGCGTGTTCCATGTGGCGCGCTCCACCGTCCGCCGGATGGCCGAGCGGGGCCGCGGCTCCTTCGTGACCGTCGCCTCCAACGCGGCGGGCATCCCGCGCGCGGGCATGGCCGCCTACGCGGCCTCGAAGGCCGCGGCCGTGATGTTCACCAAATGCCTCGGCCTGGAGGTCGCCGCCCGGGGTGTGCGCTGCAACACGGTCTGCCCCGGCTCGACCCTGACCGACATGCAGCGCGCCCTGTGGGCCGGCTCCGGCCCCGAGGCCGAGGAGGCCGCGGCGCGGCGGGTCGTCGAGGGTGACCTCGCGGCCCACCGTACGGGCATCCCGCTCGGCCGGATCGCCGATCCGGCCGACATCGCGGACGCCGTCGCCTTCCTCGTCTCCGACCGCGCCCGCCACATCACCCTGCACGACCTCTACGTCGACGGCGGCGCCACCCTCCGGGCCTGATCCCGGGCCCGCACCGGGCCCGAGGTCCCGTTCCGCGCGGACCCGGACCGCCCGCCACGAATCGCGTGTTTCCCCCCTCCACCCCACACTGGAGACAGCCATGTCCGTCACTGTGCGTGAAGCGATCGTTCCGCCCCACGTCACCCCGGGGGCGGCCACCGCCCTGCTCGGCGCGTACCGTCCCGGCGACGACCGGTTCCTCGCCTCCCCGCACCACACACTGCTGGGGCGGGGTACCGCCGAGGAAGTCCCGCAAGGGACCGGGCCCTTGACCCGGCGGGTACGAGCCGTCCTGGACGCGCGGCGACGGCCGGGCCAACCCGCGCCGATCGTCGTGGGCTCGCTGCCGTTCTCCCCCGACGCCCCGCACACGCTGGCCGTTCCCGAGTCCGTACGGTGGGCGCCGCCGCTGCGCGAGGACCCGTTCGTCGCGCTGCCCGTACCGGAGGCGGACGACTCCGCCTCCTGGCAGGTGTGTGAGGTGCCCTCCGCGGCGCGCTACCGCGAGGCTGTCGCCGCCGCCGTCGGACGGATGCGCGCCGGTGAGTTCGAGAAAGTGGTCCTCGCCCGCACACTCGAACTGACCTCCCCGCGCGAGCCGGACCTGTCGGCCATGCTGCGCAGACTGGCCCGCCGCGATCCCGCCGGATACACCTTCGCCGTGCCCAGTGGTACGGGCCGCACCCTCATAGGTGCCAGCCCCGAGCTGCTCGTCGCCCGGCGGGACGGCCGGCTGACCGCCAACCCGCTCGCCGGATCGACGCCGCGCTCCGACGATCTGGCCGAGGACGTGCGGCGGGCCGCCGCGCTGCTGGAGTCCGCCAAGGACCTGCACGAACACGCCTTCGTCGTGGACGCCGTACGCGAGGCGCTCGCCCCGTACTGCGCAGGACTCGACGTGCCGAAGCGGCCCACCCTGGTGCGGACGGCGGCGATGTGGCACCTGTCGACCACCCTGACCGGTGAGCTGACCGACCCGGACATCTGCGCCCTCGGCCTGGCGTCCGCGCTGCACCCCACTCCCGCCGTGTGCGGCACACCGACCGACGCGGCCCGTGCCGTCATCGCCGAGTCGGAGCCCTTCGACCGGGGACCGTACACGGGAATGGTCGGCTGGCAGGACGCGGACGGCGACGGGGAGTGGGTCGTGACGATCCGCTGCGCCGAGGCCGAGGGCCGCTCCCTGCGGCTGTTCGCCGGGGCCGGTGTGGTCGCCACGTCGTCACCGCGGGCGGAGACGGCCGAGACGGGCGCCAAGTTCCGTACGTTCCTCAACGCCGTGGGAGCCGCACTGTGACCACCGGAACCACCGGCAACACCGAGACCACCGGAACCACCGAGACCACCGGCAACACCGAGGCCACCGAGATCACCGAGATCACCGAGATCACCGAGATCACCGGCAAGGCTGGCCACTCCGGCAACACCGCGGCCACTGACAACACCGCGGCCACCGGCGTCGCCGGGAACACCGCCCGCGCCACCCCCCTGAGCCGCGACGACGCGCCCACCTGGCCGCCCGAGTTCGCCGAGCGCTACCGGGCCGCCGGGTACTGGCGCGGCGAGACGTTCGGCGGAGTGCTGCGCGAGCGCGCCGCCGCCCACCCCGACCGGATCGCCCTCGTCGACCCGGCACCCGAGCGGCGCACCTGGACCTACCGGGAGCTGGACGAGCGGGCCGACCGGCTGGCCGCCGGGTTCGCGGCGCGCGGCATCGGCAAGGGCGACCGGGTCGTCCTGCATCTGCCGAACACCGGCGAGTTCATCGAGACCGCGCTCGCGCTCCTGCGGCTCGGCGCGCTGCCCGTGTACGCGCTCCCCGCGCACCGGGAGACGGAGATCCGCTACTTCTGCTCCTTCACAGAAGCCGTCGCCTACGTGATCCCCGACCGGCACGCGGGCTTCGACCACCGCGCGCTCGCCACCCGCGTCAAGGAGAGCGTCCCGAGCCTGCGGTACGTCTTCGTGACCGGCGACCCGGGCGCACACACGGCCCTGGCCGACGTCGCCTGCGACGGGCCGGTGCCGGACGGCGGACCGGAGCCGCACGACCTCGCGTTCCTCCAGCTGTCGGGTGGCACGACGGGGGTCCCCAAACTCATCCCGCGCACACACGACGACTATCTCTACTCGCTGTGGGGCTCCAACGAGATCTGCGGTGTCGACGCGGACACCCGTTTCCTCGTCGCGCTGCCCGCCGCGCACAACTTCCCGATGAGTTCACCCGGTTGGCTCGGCGTGCTGTACGCGGGCGGCACCTCGGTGCTGTGCCCCGCGCCCGATCCCGCGACGGCCTTCCCGATCGTCGAGCGGGAACGGATCACCATGACGGGGCTGGTGCCGCCGCTCGCCCTGCTGTGGACCGACGCCGCTCCCGGGACGGAGCACGACGTCTCCAGCCTGGAGCGGGTGCTCGTCGGCGGCGCCAAGTACAGCGAGGAGGCGGCGCGACGGCTGGAACCGGCCCTGGGCTGCGCGCTGACGCAGGTCTTCGGAATGGCCGAGGGCCTGGTGAACTACACCCGGCTGGACGACGACCACGACACCGTCGTCACCACCCAGGGGCGGCCGATCTCCCCCGACGACGAGATCCGTGTCGTCGACGACGCGGATGCCGACGTACCGGAGGGCGCGTCCGGGCATCTGCTGACCCGGGGGCCGTACACGATCCGGGGCTACTGGCGCGCTCCCGAACACAACGCGCGCTCCTTCACCGAGGACGGCTTCTACCGCACCGGAGACATCGTGCGCCGTACCGCGACCGGCCATCTCGTGGTCGAGGGACGGGCGAAGGACCAGATCAACCGGGGCGGGGAGAAGATCGCGCCGGAGGAGATCGAGAACATCATCCTCGCTCACCCGTCGGTGCACGACGTGTCCGTCGTGGCGGTGCCTGACCACTATCTCGGCGAGCGGTCCCTCGCCTACGTCGTGCCGCGCGGCGACGCGGAGCCGATGACGGCCGTGGCGGTGAAACGGTTCGTCCGTGAGCGCGGGGTCGCCGCCTACAAGGTCCCCGATCTGGTCGAGTTCGTCGACACCTTCCCCCGGACCGGCGTCGGCAAGGTCAGCAAGAAACACCTGCGGTCCGCCGCGGAACGGGGCCCCGCCGAGCAGACGCCGACGGACGGGATCCTCGCGGACGGGATCCCCACGGACCGGTTTCCAGTGGACCGGATCTCCACCGAGCCCTCCGCTTTCCCTCAGCCGTCCGTCCCCGAACGGTCCCTCCCCGAAGTGTCCTGGTCCGTCCCCGAGCCGTCCGTCCCCGAGCCGTCCCTCCCCGAACGGTCCGTCCCCGAGCCGTCCGCTTCCGAGCGGTCCTGAAAGGCCCTCGTACTCATGGCACTTCCCGCCATCGCGACCTATCCGCTCCCCACCGAGGACGAGTTGCCCGCCAACCGGGTCGACTGGACCGTCGATCCCGCCCATGCCGTACTGCTCGTCCACGACCTCCAGCACCACTTCCTGCGCGCCTTCCCCGCAGGTGAGCAACCGCTGACCGGCATGCTCGCCAACACGGCGCGGCTGCTGGAGGCGAGCCGTCGGCGTGGCGTCCCCGTCGTCTACTCGGCCCAGCGCGGCGGCCAGACAGCCGAGGAGCGCGGGCTCCAGCTCGACTTCTGGGGGCCGGGCGTCGCGGACGACCCCGAGGCCCTCGCCACTCCCGAGGCCATCGCCCCCGAGGCGGGCGACACGGTCCTCACGAAATGGAAGTACAGCGCGTTCGTCCGCACCGAACTCGACGCTCTGATGCGCGAGTCGGGCCGCGACCAGCTGGTGATCGTCGGTGTGTACGCGCACATCGGCGTACTGATCAGCGCATGCGACGCGTGGATGCGGGACATCCGGGCGTTCGTCGTGGCGGACGCCGTGGCCGACTTCTCCCGCGACGACCACGACATGGCCCTGCGCTGGGCCGCCGGCCGCTGTGCGGTCGTGACCACCACCGACACACTTCTCAAGGAGATCTGACCCATGGCCCTCACCCGGGAGCAGATCCGCAGCGATGTCGCCGACTCCCTCGGCGAGAACCCCTCGGACATCCCCTTCGACGAGAACCTCCTGGACCACGGTCTCGACTCGGTCCGCATCATGGCGCTGCTGGAGCGCTGGCGCAGGGACCACGGTGTCGAGGCGGCGTTCGCGGATCTCGCCGAGCAGCCCGCGATCGATGCCTGGGCTCCGCTGCTGGGGGTCTCATGAGTGTGCTGCTGACCGAGAACACCGGAGACGCCGGAGACGCCGGAGGCACGGAAAGCTCCGGAGACCTCGGGGCGGCCGGGAACACCGTGGACACCGGGAACACCGGCCGCGCGGATCGGCGGCCCGGATCCGGATCGGGCTCCGACACCGACACCGTACTGCCGCTGACGGCCGCCCAGTCGGGCATGTGGTTCGCGCAGGCCCTCGATCCGCTCAGCCCCGCGCAGAACACCGCGGAGTGCCTGCGCATCGAAGGGCCGCTCGACCCGGATCTCTTCGCCACCGCCCTGCGGCGCGTCACGGCGGAGACCGACGCGCTGCGGGTACGGGTGGTGGACACCCCCGGAGGACCGCGCCAGCACCTCGCCGCCACCGTGGAGCTTCCCCTCACCGTCCACGATCCGGGCGACGCGGACTACACCGATCACACCGACGTCACCGACGTCACCGACGACACCGACGACACCGACGACCCGGACCACACCGACAACACGGACGGCGCGGACGGCGCGGAGGCGCGGGCCGACGCGTGGATGCGCGCCGATCTCGCCGAGCCGTGCGACCTGGCGAAGGGGCCGCTCTTCCGGCACGCGCTGTTCCGGGTCGGCCAGGACCGGTGGCTCTGGTACCAGCGCATCCACCACCTCGTCATGGACGGCTACGGATACTCGCTCCTCGTCCGGCGCACCGCCGAGATCTACACGGCGCTCGTACGGGGCGAGGAGCCCCCGCCCCGTACCTTCGGTTCGCTGGCCGACCTCGTCGCGCAGGACGACGCCTACCGGTCCTCGGCTGCGTTCGAGGCCGACCGGGCGCACTGGGCGCACTGGGCGGCGGAGTGCGGCGACCGGCCCGAGGCGTCCCGGCTGGCGGGGCGCGGCGCGCTGCCCGCGCGCACGTTCCGCCGCCGCACCGCGTATCCCGAGCCCGGGACGAAGGAGCGGCTGCGCGCGGTCGCCGACCGGACCCGCTCGACCTGGCCCGATGTTCTGATCGCCGCGCAGGCGCTGTACACGGCGCGGGCGACAGACCGGTCCGAGGTGGTGCTCGGACTGCCGCTGATGGGGCGCATGGGCTCGGCCGCGCTGCGGGTGCCGGGCATGGTGATGAACGTCCTGCCGCTGCGGCTGGACCTCTCCCCCGCCGCCACCTTCGACGAGCTGGTGCGACAGGTCGTCCTCCGCGTCCGGGAGCTGCGCCGTCACCAGCGCTACCGCTATGAGGACATCCGCCGGGACCTCGGACTGCTCGGCGAGAGCCGGGGGTTGGTCGGCCCGCTCGTCAATGTCATGCCCTTCGACTACGGGGTGGACTTCGCGGGCGCGCCGGCCAGGGCGCGCAATCTGTCGGCGGGCCCGGTGGAGGATCTGACGGTCAACGTCTACGACCGTGCCGACGGACGCGGGCTCCACGTCGACCACGACGGCAATCCGGCCCTGTACGACGATGCCGAACTCGCCGCGCACCAGGAGCGGTTCCTCCATCTGCTGCACCGGATCGCCGGGTCCGGCGCGGACGCGCCGCTCTCCTCGTACACCATCGCGACTCCGGCCGAACACGAGCTGGTGGTCGACGAGTTCAACCGCACGGGGCGCGCACTGCCCCCGACGACCCTGGTCGGGCCGATCGAGTCGCGGGCCGCGCTGACCCCGGAGGCGACCGCGCTGGTGTACGGGGACACCTCCCTGACCTACGCGGGGCTGAACGAGCGCGCCAACCGGCTGGCCCGCCATCTGCGGACGCTGGGCGCCGGGCCGGGCGCGGTGGTCGCGGTGTCGGTGCCGCGCTCGGTGGAGCTGGTCGTCTCGCTGCTCGCCGTGGTGAAGGCGGGGGCCGCGTATCTTCCGCTCGACCCGGACTATCCGGCCGGGCGGCTCACGTACATGCTCCAGGACGCGGCGCCGGTGTGCGCCGTCGTCGACCGCGCGGGCCGCCTTCCGGCGGACGCCGGGACGCCGCTGGTGGTGCTGGACGGTCTCGACGTCTCCGGCTATCCCCGGATCGACCCGGCCCGGCCGCTCACCCGGGACCACCCCGCGTACCTGATCTACACGTCGGGTTCCACGGGCCGCCCCAAGGGGGTCGTCGTCCCGCACGCGGCGATCGACAACCGGCTGCGCTGGATGCAGGACACCTACCGTCTCACGGCCGGTGACCGGGTGCTCCAGAAGACACCGTCGTCGTTCGACGTGTCGGTGTGGGAGTTCTTCTGGCCGCTGCGCGTGGGCGCGACGCTGGTCGTGGCGGAGCCCGGCGGTCACAAGGATCCCGGCTATCTGGCCCGGCTGATCCACGAACAGGCCGTGACCGTCTGCCACTTCGTCCCGTCGATGCTCCAGGTCTTCCTGTCCGAGGCGGACGCGGGGTCGTGCGGGAGCCTGCGGCTCGTCTTCGCCAGCGGTGAGGCGCTGCCCCGCGAGACGGTGAACGCCTTCGGGTCCGCGCTGCCCGGTGCGCGGCTGCACAACCTGTACGGGCCGACGGAGGCCGCCGTCGATGTCACCTACCACGCCTGCGTGCCCGGCGCCCCGGGGCCGGTGCCGATCGGGGGGCCGGTGTGGAACACCCGGCTGTACGTGCTCGACGCGGCGCTCCAGCCGTGCCCGCCGGGCGTCGCGGGCGAGCTGTATCTCGCCGGGCGGCAGCTCGCCGACGGCTATCTGAACCGGCCGGAGCTGACCGCGTGCCGGTTCGTCGCCGACCCGTTCGGCCCGCCCGGCGGCCGGATGTACCGCACGGGCGACCTGGCCCGCTGGACGGGACGGGGCGAGGTGGAGTACCTCGGACGCACCGACCATCAGGTGAAGTTGCGCGGCCAGCGCATCGAACTCGGCGAGATCGAGACGGCGTTGGCGGCCCTGGACGGAGTCGACGGCGCGTGCGCGGTGGTGCGCGAGGACCGGCCGGGCGAACAGCGGCTGGTCGGCTATGTGACGGGCAGGGCCGATCCGGCCGCGCTGCGGGCCGCGTTGGCGCCCGTACTGCCTGAGCACATGGTGCCCTCGGCCGTCGTCGCGCTGGACGCGTTCCCGCTCGGCCCCAGCGGCAAGCTGGAGCGCCGGGAACTACCGGCCCCCGTCTTCACCGGCGGCGGGGGCGCGCGGCGGCCGTCCGGTCCCCGCGAGGAGGCGCTGACCCGGCTGTTCGCGCAGGTACTGGAGGCGGAGCGGGTCGGCCCCGACGACGCCTTCTTCGACCTGGGCGGCACCTCGCTGCTCGCGGTGCGGCTGGTGGCCCGCGTACGGGAGGAGTTCGGCACCGAGCTGACCATCGGCTCCCTGTTCGAGGCGCCGACCCCGGCGGCGCTCGCCGCGCGCCTCGACAGCACGGGGCCGGCGGCCTCGGACGCCCTCGGCGTCGTGCTGCCGCTGCGTGCCGGGGGCGAGCGCCCTGCGCTGTTCGCGATCCATCCGGCGGGCGGGATCGCCTGGTGCTACGCGGGGCTCGCCGCCCGCCTCGGCCGGGACCAGCCGGTGTACGGCGTCCAGGCGCGCGGGCTGACCGGCGACGAGGCACTGCCGCGCACGCTCCACGAGGAGGCGGCGGACTACGTACGGCAGATCCGCGCGGTCCGGCCGCACGGCCCGTACCGGCTGCTGGGCTGGTCCGTCGGCGGCGTCCTCGCGCACACCGTGGCCGTCCTGCTCCAGGAGGCCGGTGAGAAGGTCGAACTCCTCGCGCTGCTCGACGCGTTCCCCGCCGAGCAGTGGCGGGAGCGTCCGGCGCCCGAGGAGGGGGACGCGCTCACCGCCGTCCTGCGCATGGCGGGCTTCGACCGTACGGACGAGAACACCCCGGACGATGTCGTCGCGACCCTGCGCCGGGCGGGCAGTCCGCTCGCCGGGCTCGGCGACCGCACGCTGGCGCGGATCGTCGACATCGTGCCCAACCACGCCCGCATGATGCGCGAGCACCGGCACCGCCGCTACGAGGGAGACCTGCTCTTCTTCACCGCAGCGGCGCCCCGCGCCGAGGACTGGCTCGACCGGGAGTCCTGGCGCCCCCATGTGAGCGGCCGGATCGTCAACCTCGATCTCGACTGCACGCACCCGCAGTTGCTGCGAGGGCCCCACCTGGACGACATCGCCGCCGTACTGACGGCTCGGACGAGGGAGCTGGACGCGTGACCCGGCAGCCCGGACCCTTCGATCCCGGGCCCGAGGGCCTGGACACCCATCTGGTCCTGGAGAACGACCGGGGCCGGCTGTCCCTCTGGCCGGCCTGGGGCGCCGTCCCGGCGGGCTGGCGGGCGGTCTTCGGACCGGCGCCGCACCCGGCGTGCCTGCGGCGCGTGGCACGGGACGGGAGATCGGCGCCGCGATGACACGGCCACGGGTGTCGGTCGGCCCCGTCCTCGTCGGAGGGAGGGGCGCCGCGTCGCCGCGTTCCGATCGAGGCCGGTCGGTCGGTGCCGGTCCGCGGCGCGACCGAAACCGCGTGGTCCGCTCCCGAAGTCCCGGGCGTACGCGCCGTCCTGGTGCCCTGAGGACGACGAGCGGCCTTCCTCGCCGATCGGCGCTGACGTGTCCCCACGCCGAGGCAGGCGGCGGCCGGGTCCGCCGGGTCAGCCCGACTTCGGCGGCCTCTGCGTGTCGAAGGCGAAGAGCGTGTTCTCGGCCGCGGCCACGACCACCGCACGCCCCGCGACGGTCACGCGGGCGCTCGAACCGTGGTCGCCCGTCAGACCGTCGGCCTGCGGATCCGTGGTCCACAGGGGTTTGCCACCGCTCTCGGACAGCGCGACCACCCGGCCGGTGGCCGAGCTGAAATACAGCGCTCCGGCTCCCGCCACGGGACCCGACGCGCCCTCGACACCCGTCTGCCGGGACCACTTCTCCCGGCCGGTGGCGGGGTCGAACGCCGTGACGAGACCGGTCTGCCTGCTCACGTAGAGGGTGCCGTCCGCCATGCCCGGCGTCCCCGGATACGTCTTGGCCAGCGGGGAGTACGTGACCTTCCGCGAGGCCGGGGAGACCCGCGCCACCCCGTCGTAGCCGGCCGACGCCGTACCCTCCATGCGCACCTGGAGGAGTACGAGACTGCCGTCCGCGACGCCCATCGGCACGGCGGGGCCGTCCACCGCGAGGGGCCTGCCCAGTGCCCCCGAGGCGCGGTCGAGCGTGTACAGCGTGGGGTGGCGCACCTCCAGGGCGTCCACCTCCGCGCGCGTCGCACACATCGCGAGGAGCCGCCCGCCCGCCGCGACCGGAGCGCACTGCCTGCTCTCGGGGAACCGTGTCTTCCAGGACACCGTCCCGCTGTGCGCGTCCCTGGCCTCGAAGCGGGAGTTGGAGGCGTCGACCGTCACCACGGTGGAGCCGACCACGACGGCGTCCTGTGTCCGGCCCGTGACGGCCGTCGACTGGGCGCCGGACTGCACGGACCACAGCTCCCGGCCGCTGTCCGCGTCGACGGCCACGACCTCGCCGGGCGGGTCCTGCGGGGCGTCCTCGGCGGCGAAGCGGTAACCGAGCACCGTGTCGTCGGTGGCGCCGACCAGGTGCATGCCCTGGACGGGGACGCCAGGGCTCTTCGCCGTCCACACGTGCGAGCCGTCCGAGACCTTGATCCGGGTCGCGACCACACCGCCGCCCCCGCAGAACAGCGCGTCGCCGCGCGCGACGCAACGCAGTTCGTCGGGGATGTCGTCGCGACCGCCCCGCACCGTCTCGCGCCACGGCTCGAAGCCGTCGGGGAGCGCGGCCATCGGCGCCGTCACGATGTTGTCCTTGTTGTCCTCGTGGCCGCCGTTCTTCCCCCCGATGACGCCCGTCTCCAGCGCGGTGATTCCCCCGCCGATCGCCGCTACCGCGACCGCGGCCGCGAGCACGGGCCGCCATCGGCGACGCAGTCGGCGGCCCACGGTGGCACCGGCGCTCCCGGTGTCGGGACCGGCCGGGGCCGTGGCGGGGAGCGCGGTCGAGAGCGCGGTCGAGACGGTGGCCGGGGTGGTGGGCGCCGGGGTGGCCGGCGTCGCGAAGTGATGCTGGGTGATCATGTCGCGGGTGCGGCCCGCGACGGGCCCGCGCGCACCGGCCCCGTGCGTGTCGCTCCCGCCGAGGTCGGCCGGCAGGTCCCGCAGCAACACCAGGAGTTCGTCCGCCGAGGGGCGCCCCTCGGGCTCCTTGGCCAGGCACGGCTCGACGACCGCGCGCAGGAGCACCGGCACGGCACTCAGCGACGGCTCCTCGTGCACCACCTGATACGCCGTCATGTACGGGCTGTCCGCGTCGAAGGGCCCGTGGCCCGTCGCCGCGTACACCAGCAGCGTCCCCAGCGAGAAGACATCGGACCGCGGCCCCACACCCCGCGGCGCCCGCAGCTGCTCCGGCGACATGAAGGGCGGTGTACCGATGACCCGCCCCGTCATCGTCAGCGTCTGCTGGTCCACGGCGCGTGAGATACCGAAGTCGATGACGCGCGGCCCCTCCGGCGAGAGCACCACGTTCGAGGGCTTCAGATCACGGTGGACGACCCCCACCCGGTGGATGTCGCGCAGCGCCTCGGCCAGCCCGATGGCGAGCCGCCACAGCTCCTCCCCGTCCAGCGGACCACTCGCCGCGATGCGCTGGGCCAGCGTGTGCCCCTCGATATAGGTCGTCGCCATCCACGGCTGCTCGGCCTCGGGGGCGGCGTCGACCACGGCGGCGGTGAACGCGCCGCTCACCCGCCGCGCCGCCGCCACCTCCTGCCGGAAACGGATACGGAACTCGTCGTCCCCCGCGAACTGCTGGTGGATCAGTTTGATCGCGACAGGCCGCCCCGAGGGGGTACGGCCCAGAAAGACCGTTCCCATGCCCCCCGAGCCGAGCCGAGCCTCAAGCGGATAACCGCCGATCTCAGCTGGATCACCTCCGCGCAGCGACACTCTTCCCGACCTCTCGTCCCCCGTGTACCTCTGCCACCACGGGCCCGCGTATCTGTCCTGCACACAAACTAGCCGCACGGCGTTACGGCAGGGCAAAGCGGGTGGAGGGACGCGGATCGCGCGACCACGTCCCTCCCCCGGGGCCGCGTCCGTCTAACCGAGAAAACTCAGCCGCACCTGACGGTCGGCGTTGTCCACGTTGGTGTCCACCAGGCAGACCGACTGCCAGGTGCCCAGCTCCAGCCGGCCGCCGATGACGGGCAGGGTGGCGTGCGGCGGTACGAGAGCGGGGAGGACGTGGTCCCTGCCGTGGCCGGGGCTGCCGTGGCGGTGGCGCCAGCGGTGGTCGGCGGGGAGGAGGTCACGGAGGGCGGCGAGGAGGTCGTCGTCGCTGCCCGCGCCGGTTTCGAGGACGGCGATTCCGGCGGTGGCGTGCGGGACGAAGACGTTGAGGAGGCCGTCGCGCCCCTGTGCGGACCGCCTGAGGAAGGTCTCGCACTCATGGGTCAGATCGGTCACGGACTCGTCGCTACCGGTGGTGATGTGCAGGACCGTGGTGGTGAACGCGTCGGGCATACGGTCATTCTCCCGTACCGCCGTCCGCCCGCCGCCGGGACATGCGTCGGCCTGACGGGAAGGTTCCCGCACCCCGAACGGTTAGTAGAAACGTGAACGACTTTGGGGTACGGGAGATCGATGTCGTGGTCGTCGGCGCCGGACAGGCCGGGCTCTCCGCCGCCCACCACCTGCGGCGCTCGGGGCTGGCACCTGACCGGGAGTTCGTCGTGCTCGACCACGCGCCACGGCCCGGCGGCGCCTGGCAGTTCCGCTGGCCGTCGCTGACGTACGGCAAGGTCCACGGCATGTACGCGCTGCCCGGCATGGAGCTGATCACGGCAGAGGCCGACGACGACCGGCCGTCCGCCGAGGTGATCGGGGCGTACTTCACCGCGTACGAAGACCGTTTCGACCTGCGGGTCCACCGGCCGGTGCGGGTCTCGGCGGTGCGGGAGGGCGTGGGGGGCCGACTGCGGGTGGAGACGTCCGAGGGGACGTGGTCGACGCGGGCGCTGATCAACGCCACGGGGACCTGGGACCGGCCGTTCGTGCCGCGTTATCCGGGACAGGAGAGCTTCCGGGGACGCCAGTTGCACACGGCGGACTACCCGGGGCCCGCGCGGTTCGCCGGGCTGCGCGTGGTCGTGGTGGGCGGCGGGGCCTCCGGTACCCAGCATCTGATGGAGATCGCGCGGGTGGCGGCCGGCACCACCTGGGTGACGCGTCGGCCGCCCGTCTTCCGCGAGGGCCCCTTCGACGAGGAGTCGGGGCGGGCGGCCGTCGCCCTGGTCGAGGAGCGGGTGCGCCGGGGGCTGCCCCCGCGGAGCGTGGTGTCCGTCACCGGGCTGCCCGTCACCGAGGCCGTCGCGCGGGCGCGCGAGGAGGGGGTGCTCGACCGGCTGCCGATGTTCGACCGGATCACCCCGGAGGGCGTCGCCTGGGCCGACGGCCGGACGGTGGCCGCCGATGTGATCCTCTGGGCGACCGGGTTCCGCGCGGCCATAGGCCATCTGGCGCCGCTGGGGCTGCGGGAGCGGGGCGGCGGCATCCGGGTCGACGGGACGCGTGCGGTACGGGACGACCGGGTCCACCTCGTCGGCTACGGGCCGTCGGCCTCCACGATCGGCGCGAACCGGGCGGGCCGGGCGGCGGTCCGGGAGATCGGAGCGCTCCTGGCACGTACGGCGCCGACGGCCCAGGACAGCGCAGCGGCCACAGCGGCCACAGCAGCAACAGCAGCAACAGCAGCAACAGCAGCAACAGCAGCAACAGCAGCAACAGTCTGACGGAATCCGCCGGTCGGCACCGGCCGCGCGGTCACCGCGCCGCGCTCGCCCCGGCCCTGTTCCGGTTGAACTCCTCGACGTTCCTGCGGTGTTCCGCGTACCGGTGGGTGAAGCGGGTGTCCCCCGGCTTCACGGTGACGAAGTACAGCCAGTCCCCGGCGGGCGGATCGGCCACCGCGCGCATCGCCTCCTCCCCCGGATTGCCGATCGGGGCGGGCGGCAGCCCCTTGTGCCGGTACGTGTTGAACGGGCTGTCGGTCTTCGTGTCGCGGTGGCTGGTGTCCAGGGTGGAGCGGTCCAGCGCGTAGTTGAGCGTCGAGTCCATCTGCAGCGGCATGCCCAGCGCGAGCCGGTTGTGGACGACGCGGGCCACCTTGCCCATGTCGGCCGGTGTATCGGCCTCGGCCTGCACGATGCTGGCCAGGACGACCTTGCGGTAGGTCGCCGCGTCGGCCAGGTCCCGGGACGGGCGGGACCCGGCGGCGCCCCGCCCGGAGCCGAACCGGTCGTGTGCCGTGGAGACCATGTAGCGCAGCAGACCGGCCGGGGTCGTGGCCGCCTCGACCGGGTACGTCGCCGGGAACAGATAGCCCTCGGGATTGCCCCGGGCGGCCTTCGGCAGCGGCAGCTCCGCCGTCAGCGCCGCCTTCGCCGCGGTGCCCCCGGGCAGCCGCAGGGCCTCGTCCACGGCGGCGTAGACCTGAGCGGCGCGGCGGCCCTCCGGGACGACGAGTGCCGTCCGCCGCGCCTCGTCGTCCCCGCCGGTCAGCGTGAGTACGGGCACCAGCACCGCGGCCACCGCGACGAGCACCGCGCTCGCGCTCAGGGCGATCCGGCCACGACGGGTCAGACGGGGTCTGCTCATGCGCGCACGCTAACCCGGCGTGATCACCGATCCGGGCAGTTGGGGCGCGGCGACACGGAGGGGCACACGGACGGCACGCCACCCGGGGTAGGAACATACGAACGCGGGATCGGATGTTCGCCGGAACGTGTGATCGTACGAGAATCCCCTGTTTCGGCGCGCTCCGTGGCGAGATGCTTACGGTGCGCGAACGACGGGCTGCAGACCGCCACCGCGCTGTCCTCACGACGCATCACGCACCACACGCACAAGGAGAAAGTCTCGATGAACGTCCTCACCAACCTGCTCGCCGGCATCGTCCACTTCGTGGGTTGGCTCGTCTGACGCACTCCCGCCCGACACGGTGCCGTCACTCCCCGTCCCAGGGAGTGGCGGCACCGCCGCGTTCACAGCGCGGCCGGCGCCAGCTCCCCGGCGGCGGGCGCGGCGGTGTCATGGGCGGCCCGGCTGTCCCTGCGGACCAGGGCGGCGTAGCGGCCGTCCTGCCGCAGCAGCTCGTCGTGCGTGCCCCGCTCCTCGACGACGCCGCCGTCGAGGACCACGATCTGGTCGGCGTCCCTGATGGTCGAGAGCCGGTGGGCGATGGTGATCGTGGTGCGCCCCTCGGAGAGCGCGTCGATGGCCTGCTGCACGGCGTGTTCGGTGCGGGTGTCCAGCGCGCTGGTCGCCTCGTCGAGGATCAGTACGGGCGGATCGCGCAGGATCGTGCGGGCGATCGCGAGGCGCTGCTTCTCGCCGCCGGAGAAGCGGTAGCCGCGCTCGCCGACCAGGGTGTCGTAGCCGTCGGGGAGCGAGGCGATGTGGTCGTGGATCTGGGCGGCCCCGGCGGCCGCCTCCAACTCCTCCTGGGTGGCGTCCGGCTTGGCGAAGCGCAGGTTCTCCGCGACCGAGGCGTGGAAGAGGTAGGTCTCCTGGGAGACGACGCCGACCGCGCGGGCCAGCGTGTCGAAGTCCAGGTCGCGTACGTCGACACCGTCGAGGAGGACCCGGCCGCCCGTCACGTCGTACAGCCGGGGGACGAGATAGCTGAGCGTGGACTTGCCGGAGCCGGTGGGCCCGACGACGGCCAGCGCGGTGCCCGCGGGGACCGTCAGGTCGACGCCGCTGAGCGTCCGGGCCGCGGCTCTCCCGTTCCCCTCCGTCGCGTCGGCCCGCTCCTCTTCGCGCTTCTCCTCGTCGCGCTTCTCCTCGTCGCGCTTCTCCTCGTCGCGCTTCTCCTCGTAACTGAAGTCGACGGCGTCGAAGCGCACTTCGCCGCGGATCTTGTCGAGCCTGACCGGCCGCTCGGCCTCGGTGATGTCGACGGGCAGGTCCAGGTACTCGAAGATCCGCTGGAAGAGGGCGAGCGAGGTCTGCATGTCCACTCCCGTGGAGAGCAGACTCACGGCGGGCCGGAACAGACCCTGCTGGAGCGAGACGAAGGCGACGAGCGTACCGAGGGAGACGGCCGTACCGCCGCCGCCCAGCGCGATGCCCGCGGCCCAGTAGATGACGGCGGGCATGGCGGCCATGACGATGGTGATGCTCGACATGCGCCAGCGGCCCGCCATGCTGGAGCGCACCTCCAGCCCGACCAGCCGGTCGGACTCGTCGGCGAAGGACTTGGTGAGGGAGTCCGACCGGCCCATGGTGCGGCCGAGGAGGATGCCGCTCACCGAGAGGGACTCGGTGACGGTGGCGGACATCGTGGCCAGCTGCCGCTGGCGGTCGGTGGTGATCCGCTTGCGTTCGCGGCCGACCCTGCGGCTGATCAGGACGAAGACCGGCAGCAGGATCATCGAGACGACCGTGAGCCGCCAGTCCAGCGCGATCATCGCGACGACCGAGGCGATCACGGCCGTGAGGTTGGAGACCAGGGAGGTCGCGGTCGAGGTGACGGTCGCCTGCATACCGCCGATGTCGTTGGCGATACGGGACTGCACCTCGCCGGTCCGCGTCCTGGTGAAGAAGGCGAGCGGCATCTGTTGGAGGCGGTCGTAGACGCCGGTGCGCAGATCGTGCATGACGCGCTGGCCGACCGTCGTGGAGATCAGGGTCTGCAGGACGCCGAAGACGCTGTTGACGACCGCGGTGAGGATCATGCCGAGCGCGAGCAGGGTGAGCAGGCCGGTACGGCCCTGTGGGATCGCGGTGTCGAGGATCTCGCGCAGCAGGAAGGGCGAGGCGACCGTCACCAGCGAGGAGGCGCCGACGAGCAGCCCGACGAGGGCGAGCCGGCCGCGGTAGGGGCGGAAGAGTCCGAAGATGCGCCGCAGCTGGGCGGGCGGCTCCGGCTGCCCCGGCGCGACGCGGCGGGGCGAGGGTGTCCAGGTGGGTGATTCGGGTTTCATGGGCTCCTTCGGGAAACGTGCAGGGTCGGCCGCGGCGCGGGGACCGTCGTACGGACGGGGTCGCCGTACGGACGGGGTCGCCGTACGGACGGGACCCCCTGGCGGGCCGGACGGAGCAGAGCCTAGCTCATTGTTACCTATGCTCATAATGAGTGTGGTCCTGATATTATTCCGTCATGAGTACCCCCGACGCCGACGGCGTGCTGGCCGAACAGCTCCTGCGGCTGACCCGCCGGCTCCAGCGCATCCAGAAGCACCAGCTGGAGCCGATCGGCATCACCCCGGCCCAGGCCCGGCTGCTGCGCACCCTCGCCCTGTACGAGGACCCGCCCCGGATGGCCGATCTCGCGCGACGGCTCGAAGTCGTGCCCCGCGCCGTGACGACCCTGGTCGACGGCCTGGAGACCGGCGGCTGGGCCAGCCGCGTCCCCGACCCGACCAACCGCAGGGTGGTGCGCGTCGAGGTGACCGACGCCGGAAGGGCCGCCCTGCGGTCGCTGCGCGCCGCCCGCAGGTCGGCCGCGGAGGACGTCCTCGCCCCGCTGACGCCCGCGCAGCGCGAGGTGCTCGGCGGGCTGCTCACGACCCTGGTGTCCGGCGGCCCCGAGCCCCGCTGCTGACAACTGGTGGGCCGCGACCCGCCAGTTGGGGGCCGCGGCCGGTGGGCCGCACGGCCCGCTCTGGCTCGAAGTGACGCCCGGCGCGGAAAACCCATTGCCCCGGCCCCCCGGTCGGAGCGAACCTTGCACGGTTTGGGCCACTCCACGAGTCATGGGGCGACATGCAGATTCGCGACCTTCCGTACCCCGATCCCGGGATCCCCGACACCCGGTCGGGCCCGCGGTTCCTCCTGTGGCTCGGGCGGGGTCAACTGGGCGGCCAGCTCAAGGCCCTGTGCTGGGGACTGGTGCACTTCGCGGGCCTCGCCGGGCTCCCCGTGGGAGCCGGGCTCGCCATCCAGGCGGTGATCGACCGCTCGGGTCCCCGGCTGGCCGTCGCCGGCGGGCTGATCGCGCTGACCGGCGCCGCCATCACCGTCGGTGACACGATGCTGCACCGCGCGGCCATCACCAACTGGATCACCGCCGCCGCCCGGGTCCAGCAGCTGCTGGCCCGCAAGACCGCCGAACTCGGCTCCGCGCTGACCCGGCGGGTCGCGGCCGGTGAGGTCGTCGCCGTCTCCACCGGGGACGTCGAGAAGATCGGCTGGTTCGTGGAGGCGCTCTCGCGCTTCCTGGCCGCCGTCATCGCGATCGCCTTCACCTGCGTCGGCCTGGTGATCTACCTGCCGGAGCTGGGGCTCCTGATCGCCTGCGGCATTCCGGTGCTGGCCCTCTCCGTACTGCCGCTGCTCCCCCGCGCCACCCAGCGGGCCGACATCCAGCGCGAGAAGGCGGGCAAGGCCACCGAGCTGGCCTCGGACACCGTGGCAGGACTGCGGGTGCTGCGCGGCATCGGCGGCGAGGAGCTGTTCCTGCGCCGCTACCGCCGGGCCTCGCAGGAGGTGCGCGAGGCCGCCGTGCGCAGCGCGCGGATGTGGGCCCTGATCTCGGCCGTGCAGGTGGCGCTGCCGGGAGCCCTGATGATCTCGGTCGTCTGGTACGGAGCCCATCTCGCGCTGGACGGCCGGATCGGCGTCGGGGCGCTGGTGACCGTGTACAGCGCGGTGACACTGCTGCTCTTCCCGCTCCGGAACTTCGAGGAGATCGCCATGGCGTACTCCTTCTCCCGGCCCTCGGCGAAGCGCGCGGCCCGGGTGCTGGCGCTGCGGCGTACGGCGTACGACGACGAGCGAGGCGGCCTCGACGACGCGCGGCCGACCGGCGAGATGTACGACCCGGCCAGCGGACTGCGGGTGATCGCCGGGCAGTTGACCGCCGTGGTGTGCGGCGACCCGGACGCGGCGGGGCGGCTGGCCGAGCGGCTCGGCGGGCACGCGACCGAGGCGGAACCCGGCCCGTCGGTACGGCTCGGCGGGGTGCCGCTGGACGAGCTGCCGCTGGACGCGGCGCGGGCCAGTGTGCTCGTCCAGGACAAGGACCCGATGCTGCTCTCCGGGACGCTGGCCGAGCTGCTGGATGTGCCGTCCTCCGGCGCGGTCGACGCCGACAAGGCGCTGACGGCGGCGCAGTGCGGCGATGTCCTCGACGCGCTGGTCCAGGCGTCGGTGGACGGCAGCGGGGACGCGATGCGCTCCCGGATCACCGAGCGCGGCCGGTCGCTGTCCGGCGGGCAGCGCCAGCGTCTCGCGCTGGCCCGTTCGCTGGTCACCGACCCCGAGGTGCTGGTGCTCGACGAGCCGACCTCCGCCGTGGACTCGCACACCGAGGCCCGGATCGCGCGGGGCGTGAAGGAGCTGCGCACCGGCCGTACGACGGTCGTGCTGGCCTCCTCGCCGCTGCTGCTGGACCACGCCGACAGCGTCGCCTTCGTCCATGGCGGCAAGGTCGCCGCGGTCGGGACACACCGTGAGCTGATGGCGGGCGACCCCGCCTACCGGGAGGTCGTCACGCGCGAGACGGACGACGAGCGTCCCGGAGGAGTGGAAGCGCGGCCCGCCGACGAGAGACAGATCATCACGCCGACTCCGGCGCGGACACGGGAAGAGATCGAGGAAACAGCATGATCGGCGTGGCGCCTCCGTCCTACGACCCCGCGACCCCCGAGTCGGCGACGACCCTGCCCGTCGGTACGCCCGCGACCGTACGGGCCTACATCGGCGAGCTGCTGAAGCGGCATCGCGGGGCCTTCATCGTGCTGGTCGTCGTCAACGCGGTCTCGGTGATCGCCTCGATGGTCGGCCCCTATCTGCTCGGCGGCATCGTCGAGGACCTCTCCAGCGGCGCGCGCGAGCTGCACATGGAGCGCGTCGCGGCGGTCTTCGCGGTCGCGCTGGTGATCCAGACGCTCTTCACCCGGACGGTGCGGCTGCGCGGCGCGATGCTGGGCGAGGAGATGCTCGCGGATCTGCGCGAGGACTTCCTCGTCAGGTCCGTGGGGCTGCCGCCCGGGGTGCTGGAGCGGGCGGGCACCGGCGATCTGCTCTCCCGGATCACCACGGACATCGACCGGCTGGCGAACGCGATGCGGGAGGCCGTGCCACAGCTCGCCATCGGCATCGTCTGGGCGGTGCTGCTGCTCGGGGCCCTGACGGTCACGGCGCCGCCGCTGGCCCTCGCGGTGCTGGTGGCGCTGCCGCTGCTGGTCGCCGGGTGCCGCTGGTACTTCCGGCGGGCGCCCTCGGCGTACCGCTCGGAGGCGGCCGGGTACGCGGCGGTCGCGGCGATGCTCGCCGAGACCGTCGACGCGGGCAGGACCGTGGAGGCGCACCGCCTCGGCGGGCGGCGTGTGGCGCTGTCCGAGCGGCGCGTCAAGGAGTGGACGGCCTGGGAGCGGTACACGCTCTCGCTGCGGTCGGTGCTGTTCCCGGTCATCAACCTCACCCATGTGACGATCTTCCTCGCCGTGCTGGTGATGGGCGGCTTCTTCGTCCTCCAGGGCTGGATCACCGTCGGCCAGCTGACGACGGGCGCGCTGTTCGCGCAGATGCTGGTGGACCCGGTGGGGCTGATCCTGCGCTGGTACGACGAACTCCAGGTGGCCCAGGTGTCGATCGCGCGTCTGGTGGGCGTCCGCGACATCGAGCCCGCCGCGGGCGACCCCTCGGTCGTACCCCGGGGGCGGGACGTCAGCGCGGACCGGGTGAACTTCGGCTATCGGGAGGGTGTCGACGTACTGCACGGGGTGACGCTGGACGTCAGCCCCGGCACCAGGCTGGCGCTGGTCGGTCCTTCGGGCGCGGGCAAGTCGACGCTGGGGCGGCTGCTCGCCGGTATCTACGGCCCGCGCGAGGGCCGGGTCTCCCTGGGCGGCGCCGAGCTGTCCCGGATGCCGGCGGAGCGGGTACGGGAACACGTCGCGCTGGTCAACCAGGAACACCACGTGTTCGTCGGCTCGTTGCGCGACAATCTGCGACTGGCCCGCGCGGGAGCGACGGACGCCGAGCTGTGGGCGGCTCTGGAAGCGGTCGACGCGGACGGCTGGGCGCGGGCGCTGGACGGCGGCATGGACACCGAGGTCGGCTCCGGCGGCACGGCTCTGACCCCGGCCCAGGCACAGCAGATCGCCCTGGCCCGGCTGGTGCTGGCGGACCCGCACACGCTGGTGCTGGACGAGGCGACGTCGCTGCTCGACCCGAGGGCGGCCCGGCACCTGGAGCGCTCACTGGCCCGGGTGCTGGACGGCCGTACGGTCGTGGCGATCGCCCACCGGCTGCACACGGCGCACGACGCGGATGTGATCGCGGTGGTCGAGGACGGCCGGATCAGCGAGCTGGGCAGCCACGACGAACTGGTGGCGGCGGACGGCGCCTACGCGGCGCTGTGGCGCTCCTGGCACGGCTGACGGGCGCCGCTCCTCGGAGGAGGCGAGGCGGCGCCCGTCAGCCGTGCCA
>NZ_QQNA01000241.1 GCF_003346515.1 Streptomyces corynorhini | reverse complement strand
GACCGCGAAAAACATAACGGGGGCGGGTGCGAGCGCCCGTACCGGCGGCGCGGACCGCCGTACGTCCGGTCGTCCCGCGCGGGCGGGAGCGCCGGAGTGACGGCATGTCACCTTCGGTCTCCGTGGCCCGCGCCCGCACCCGCGCCCGCGCCCGCGCCGCAGGGCACTCGGCGCCGAGGCCCGAAGCTGGGGTCCGACGTCGACGTCCGGCGCCGGGGTCCGGCCGCGCGGGTCTCAGCCGCGGGCTCTGGCGCGGCGCGCGACCACCGCGCGCAGTACCCGCCGGCCCTCCGTGGACAGGTCCATGGCCAGGCGCAGCCCGGCGGGGCCGTCCGTCTCGGCGAGGATCTCCAGGATGCGGATCTGGCGGCGCAGTTCACCGGCGAGCAGCGGACCGACGCCGACGGCGTCGCCGGTCTCGGCGCCCTCCACCGCGTCCGGTACGGCTGCCGCGTCCTCGCGGCAGCGGCTCAGGCGTTCGGCGGCGGCCGGGGCGCCGCTCTCGTCGCCGACCGCGTCGAGCTTCTGGTGGACCTCCAGCGCGACGACGGAGCAGGTGTCGGCCCAGGTGCGCAGCGGCCCCGCCGCCCACTGCCCGGGGGCGGAGCCGAGCAGGGTCGTGACGAGCGCGGCGGTGACGTCGGGGGCGGTCGGGTCCGCGTCGGCGCCGGGGGCCTTCCGCGCGGCGACGACCTGGTCGAGGGCGAGCCGGGCGGCGGCGAGTCGGCCGGGCCACTCCTGGCCGCCGCTGCCGATGCCCGCCCACAGTGGCCGGAAGACGTCGGCGTTCTCGACCGGCAGCGGCAGACAGCGTTCGAGGCAGGCCAGCCCGCTCGCGGCGAGCCCTCGCTCATCGGCTTGGTCGATCAGCTTCACCAGGCTCATGCGCACGTCTCCTGTCGCGGACCCGTACTGGTCAGTACTGACCGGTACTGACCACTACTGCGCCAAAGGGCCGGAAAACGTCACGCGCGCATCGCGCGTAGACCATGGACAGACCCGACATAGACGGCAGTTGAACGGGGTGTACGGGGCGGGGTCACCTCACCCCGTACCGGTCCGGTCCTGTACCGCCGGGAAGGCGGGGATCCCGAGGCCGTCGAGGAGCCGGGAGAACAGCTCCTCGGCGCCGGATTCCGGCCGCGGCACGTGCAGCACGTCGAGCAGCCCGCCCGGATCGACCGTGGCGCCCGCCTCCACGGCCCATTCGACGGCCCGCCGCGCCGCGTCCCGCGCCGGGAGGAACAGCTCCTCCAGGAGCAGGCCGCTCACGGCGAGGTGGCGGGCCATCGGCTCCTGTCCCAGGCAGGCGTACCAGGAGCCGCCGCGCGGCGCCGCGCCCTCCACCGCCACGCACTCGCCCGCCATGACGAAGCCGGAGAGGACCGGCGATCCCATCGCGCGGGCCAGCGCGCCCATGTCGCCGATGTCGGGCTCGCCGGGGTGACGCCACACCTGCCAGCCGCCCGGCCGCTGTTCGTGGAGGGTCAGCCGGTCGCGCAGCGCGGCCAGCGCCGGCAGTTCGGCGAGCCCGACATCGGCGAC
>NZ_QQNA01000240.1 GCF_003346515.1 Streptomyces corynorhini | reverse complement strand
AAAGGATCCGGGCCTTCGGCATATGCGGCGTGTACTGGTGCGCGGCGCCCTCGCGAGCACGGCATACGCGGACGCGGAAAAGCGCGTCGGCGCGGTGCGCACCGACGCGCTCTCGGGAAAGGTCTCCGCGCGGCCTCTTACGCGGACACGCAGTTCGGACAGGTGCCCCGGTAGGTCACCTCGACGCCCGTGATCGTGAAGCCGAAACGTTCCCCCTGGGGCAGGTCCGCCAGTGGGTCGCCCGCGGGGTGGACATCGCGGATGGCACCGCACTGGGCGCACACCAAGTGGTGGTGCGGCCGGTGCGCGTTCGGGTCGTACCGCTTGGCGCGGCGGTCCGTGGAGACCTCGATGACCTCGCCGAGCGTGACCATCTCGCCCAGCGTGTTGTAGACGGTCGCCCGGGAGATCTCCGGGAGCCGGGCGACGGCCCGCGCGTGCACCTCGTCGGCCGTCAGATGTACGTGGTCCCCGTCGAGGACCTCGGCCACCACGCGCCGCTGAGACGTCATGCGCCAGCCGCGTCCGCGAAGTCGTTCCAACAGGTCACTCATGAGGGCCAGCCTAACAGTGAGGGGACCCAGGTCCCGAACCAGTGCGACTTTGGATGTTTGCTTGACTTGGACTTAGTCCATTGTAGGATCGAGGTCGGCAATCGCCAAGGGACAGGAACTGCAGTAAATGACGCAGGAGGCGCACGTGACGCAGGGACCGCTCACCACGGAGGCCGGAGCGCCGGTCGCCGACAACCAGAACAGCGAGACCGCGGGCGTCGGTGGTCCCGTTCTGGTCCAGGACCAGGCACTGCTGGAGAAGCTGGCGCACTTCAACCGTGAGCGCATCCCGGAGCGCATCGTGCATGCCAGGGGCGCCGGCGCGTACGGCACGTTCACGCTGACCCGCGACGTCTCCCAGTGGACCCGGGCGAAGTTCCTCTCCGAGGTCGGCAAGCAGACCGAGACGTTCCTGCGCTTCTCCACCGTGGCGGGCAACCTCGGCTCGGCCGACGCGGTGCGTGACCCCCGCGGCTTCGCGCTGAAGTTCTACACCGAAGAGGGCAACTACGACCTCGTCGGCAACAACACCCCGGTGTTCTTCATCAAGGACGCCATCAAGTTCCCCGACTTCATCCACACCCAGAAGCGCGACCCGTACACCGGCTCGCAGGAGGCGGACAACGTCTGGGACTTCTGGGGTCTGTCGCCCGAGTCCACCCACCAGGTGACCTGGCTGTTCGGCGACCGCGGCATCCCGGCGACGCTGCGCCACATGAACGGGTACGGATCGCACACGTACCAGTGGAACAACGAGGCCGGCGAGGTCTTCTGGGTCAAGTACCACTTCAAGACCGACCAGGGCATCAAGAACCTCACCCAGGCCGAGGCCGACAAGCTCGCCGGTGAGGACGCCGACTCCCACCAGCGCGACCTGCGCGAGTCCATCGAGCGCGGTGACTTCCCGTCCTGGACGGTGCAGGTCCAGGTCATGCCGGCGGCGGACGCGGCCAACTACCGCTTCAACCCGTTCGACCTGACCAAGGTCTGGCCGCACGAGGACTACCCGCCGGTCGAGATCGGCAAGCTGGAGCTGAACCGGAACCCGGAGAACATCTTCGCCGAGGTCGAGCAGTCGATCTTCTCGCCGGCCCACTTCGTGCCCGGCATCGGCCCGTCCCCCGACAAGATGCTCCAGGGCCGCCTCTTCGCCTACGGCGACGCCCACCGCTACCGCGTCGGCATCAACGCCGACCACCTGCCGGTGAACCGTCCGCACGCCACCGAGGCGCGGACGAACAGCCGGGACGGCTTCCTGTACGACGGCCGTCACAAGGGCGCGAAGAACTACGAGCCGAACAGCTTCGGCGGCCCCTTCCAGACGGACCGGCCGCTGTGGCAGTCCGTCCCGGTCGCGGGCGGTACGGGCAACCACGAGGCCCCGAGCCACTCCGAGGACAGCGACTTCGTCCAGGCGGGCAACCTCTACCGCCTGCTGTCCGAGGACGAGAAGGCCCGGCTGGTCGACAACCTCGCCGGTTTCATCTCGAAGGTCTCGCGCGACGACATCGCCGAGCGCGCGGTGAACAACTTCCGTCAGGCGGACGGTGACTTCGGCAAGCGACTGGAGGCCGCCGTCCAGGCCCTGCGCGGCTGACGGTCCTCGCCGAGAGCGAAGGGGCCGGGTCCTCAAGGGGATCCGGCCCCTTTCGCCGTGCTCCCGGGCAACGGCCGGTACGGTCTCTCAGGCGCCTGCCAGTACGGCCGCCTCCCGCCGCGCGGGAGCCCAGCAGCGAATGATGTCGCGCACCGAGACGATGCCGACGGGCTCCCGTTCGTCGAGGACGATCAGATGCCGGAAGCCACCGGTCGACATCGCCGCAGCGGCCTCCTCCAGCGTCCAGGCCGGCGCGGCGAAGACGACGGCGTTGGTGGTGTGCGAGCAGGCCGTCTCCGTGTCGGGGCTCTGCCCCGCACCGAGCGAGTTGAGGATGTCCCGCTCGGTGAGAATCCCGATGCCGCAGTGGTCGGTGTCGAGGACGACGGCGGCGCCGACGCGGCGCGCCGACATCAGCCTGGCCGCCTGGCGGAGGGTGTGCGTGGGGCCGATGGTCAGGACCACCGAACTCATGGCGTCACGGACGAGCATGGCGTGGAGCCACCTCCTAGGTGAACCGCTCGCGAAGCGGTGTGAGGAGTTTCGAGAAACGATTCACAAGTTCACAAGTGGGGGGACTCTCAGAGTGGCACTGTTGGGCGCGGTCGGCAAGGGTCGCTGGGAGTGAGGGCGGGGGCGTGCGCGAATCCGACAAACGCCCCGGCACGCGCCGCACGGGACCGTACGCGTCGCCGCGCGACCGCGGAGCGCGACCACGGAGCGCGACCGTGAGGCGCGACCGCGGGCGCCGTGACCCGGCGCCACCACGGCACGTCACCGACCAGGGCGCGGTCCGACCGCGCTCCCGCCGCGGCTCAGTAGCGCTGGTTCAGATAGCCGAGCAGCTCCTCGTGGAGCACCCCGTTCGACGCCGCCGCGTTGCCGCTGTGCGGCCCGGGGCGCCCGTCCAGACCGGTGAAGCTGCCGCCCGCCTCCGCCACGACGATCGCGGGCGCCGCCATGTCCCACAGCGACAGCTCGGGCTCCGCGCAGATGTCCACCGAGCCCTCGGCCACCATCATGTACGGCCAGAAGTCGCCGTAGCCCCGGGTGCGCCAGCAGGCCCGGGTCAGATCCAGGAAGCCGTCCAGCCGCCCCTGCTCCTCCCAGCCGGTCAGTGACGAGTACGCGAACGACGCGTCCTTGATCCGCGACACGTTCGAGACGCGCAGCGGCGTCGCCGACGTCAGGCTGCGCCCCGTGTACGCGCCGCCGCCCTTCGCCGCCCACCAGCGGCGGCCGAGCGCCGGGGCGGAGACCACGCCGACGACCGGCTCGTAACCGCCCTCGGCCGCCACCATCAGCGAGATCAGCGTCGCCCACACCGGCACGCCGCGCACGTAGTTCTTGGTGCCGTCGATCGGGTCCACGACCCAGCGGCGCGGACCCGTGCCCTCGACGCCGTACTCCTCGCCCAGGATCGCGTCGCGCGGTCGCGCCCGCTGAAGGTTGCCCCGGATCAGCTCCTCGGCGGCCTTGTCGGCCTCGCTGACCGGAGTCATGTCCGGTTTGGTCTCGACCTTGAGATCCAGCGCCTTGAACCGGTCCATGGTCACGGCGTCGGCGGCGTCCGCCAGGACATGGGCGAGACGCAGGTCATCGTGGTAATCGGGCATGGGCGTCACAGTATCGACCGGGCGCCGCCCCCGGCCACGCGGTCCGCTCCGTGGGAAGCGGCCGATCCGGCGTGAAGCCGTCGACGGTCTTGACAGACAGCGACGACCCGTCAACTCTGAGCGCATATTCCAGCCCAGCCCAGCCCAGCCCCGCGCCGGGCACCCGGCATCCCCGCAGCCACCGTCGTCCCCGTACGGCGGCCATCCCCGTACGCCAGCCGCAGCCCCCGAGCCAGCCGCCACAGATCCGCGCCCCCCGAGCCGAACGGTCCCGGAGACAACGATGCCATCAGCGCGTGAAGCCCTGCTCGACGCCGCCCTCTCGGCCCTCGACGAGCAGCCCTGGTCCACGGTCAGGATGGTCGACGTGGCGTCGGCCGCCGGTCTGTCCAGGCAGACCCTCTACAACGAATTCGGCAGCAAGGACGGGCTGGCCCGTGCGCTGCTGCGCCGCGAGGCGGACCGCTATCTGCACGGAGTGGAACGGTTGCTGCGGGAGCGGGTGGACGCCGCCGACCGGCTGGTCTCCGTCGCCGAGTGGACCGTCGGCGAAGGCAGGGCCCGGCCGCTGCTGCGCGCGCTGCTGACCGGCTGCTGGGGGACGTGGCTGCCCGAGCCCCGGCCGGTACGGCCCACCGCGGCGCCGTCCGTCGTACCGGCCCAGCGCCGCGCCGACGCGGGACCGCCCGCCGCCGCGGAGCTGGTGACGCTGGTACGGGACCGGTCGGCGGCGGCGCTGGACCGCAGCCGTATCGATCAGGGCCGCGCCGAGCTGCTGCACCGCTGCGAGCTGGCGGTGCGGCTCGCGCTCGCCCACCTCGTCGCCCCCGGCGGGGACTCCGTGGCACCGCTGGTCCGTACGGCCGTCACCGCGGTGCCGTCCGCGCTGCTCAGTGCGCCGAGCCCGAGAGCTGGAGTCCGATGACGCCGACGATCACCAGTGAGATGGAGACGAGTTTGAGCACGGAGACGAGGTCGCCGAGGAAGACCATCCCGTAGATCGCCGTGCCCGCCGCGCCGATCCCCGTCCACACGGCGTACGCGGGGCCGACGTCCAGCTTGCGCAGCGCCAGCGTCAGCAGCCCGAAGCTGCCGAGCGCGAACGCGGCGAAGGCGACCGTCGGCCACAGCCGGGTGAATCCGTGGGAGAGCTTGAGACAGACGGCGAAACCCGTCTCCAGGATTCCGGCGACCACAACCAGCAGCCACGCCATCGTCAAGAGCCTCCCTGTATCCGTGACCCCTGGTGTGCCAGGCCCTGTCCGGCTACAGGGTCTTGGTCCCGTCTGGTGTGATTATGGCTTTACCAACACATGGTGATCGCAAACGTACGCCACTCAGTCGCCCTCGCGCCGTTCCCGCGTGGCGAGGAGTCGCCGCAGTGAGTACAGCCGGGCGGGTTCGGCGTGGCCCTCGGCCACCCACGCGTCGAGCGCGCAGTCCGGCTCGTCGTGGCCGCACGCGCGCGGACAGCCCTCCGTGCCGGGCACCAGGTCGGGGAAGGCGAGGATGACCCGGGACGGATCGACGTGGTGCAGGCCGAAGGAGCGGATGCCGGGCGTGTCGATCACCCAGCCCTCCGCCTTCGCCAGCGGCAGCGCGAGCGCCGAGGTGGTGGTGTGCCTGCCGCGTCCGGTGACCGCGTTGACGTCGCCGGTGACGCGGTGCCGGTCGTCCGGTACGAGCGCGTTGACCAGGGTCGTCTTGCCGACGCCCGAGTGGCCGACGAACGCCGTCATCCTGCCGTCCAGATACTCACGCACCAGATCGGCCGCATGGCCGCTGACCAGCTCGTCGCGGCGGGTGACGACATAGCGGATGCCGAGCGTCCGGTACGTCTCCAGCAGCTCGTCCGCCGACGCCAGGTCCGACTTGGTGAGCACCAGCAGCGGTTCGAGCCCCGCGTCGAACGCCGCGACCAGACAGCGGTCGATCAGCCGGGGGCGCGGCTCGGGGTCGGCGAGCGCGGTGACGATCGCCAGCTGGTCGGCGTTGGCGACGACCACGCGCTCGTACGGATCGTCGTCGTCCGCCGTGCGCCGGAGCACCGAGCGGCGCTTCTCGATCCGTACGATCCGCGCCAGCGTGTCCTTCTTGCCGGACAGATCGCCCACGAGGAAGACCTGGTCACCCACTACGGCGGCCTTGCGGCCCAGCTCGCGCGCCTTCATCGCGAGGACCACCCGGTCCTCGACGAGACAGGTCAGCCGGCCCCGGTCGACGGTGAGGACCATGCCCTCGGCCGCGTCCTCGTGCTTGGGCCTGATGTTGGTGCGCGGGCGGTTGCCCTTGGGGTTGGGCCGGGTGCGGATGTCGTCCTCGTCCGGGTTCTTGCCGTAGCGCCGCATCGCGTCAGGCTCCCGATCCCGCTCCCGCGAGCATGTCCGTCCACATCCGGGGGAAATCGGGCAGGGTCTTGGCGGTCGTGCCTACGTTCTCGATCTCCACCCCCTTCACCACCAGACCGATGATCGAACCGGCCGTGGCCATGCGGTGGTCCTCGTACGTGTGGAACACGCCGCCGTGCAGCGGACGCGGGCGGATGTGCAGCCCGTCGGCGGTCTCGGTGACATCGCCGCCCAGCTCGTTGATCTCCTTGGTGAGCGCGGCCAGCCGGTCGGTCTCGTGCAGCCGCAGGTGGGCGACCCCGCGCAGCGTCGAGGGCGAGTCCGCGAGCGCGGCGACGGCCGCGATGCCCGGGGTCAGCTCACCGACCTCGCTCAGATCGAGGTCGACGCCGTGGATCCGCCCGGTGCCGGTGAAGGTGAGGCTGGTCGACTCGGCGGTCTCCGTGAACTCGCAGAGGCCGCCCATCGCGGTGAAGATCTCGCGCAGCGCGTCACCCGGCTGGGTGGTCCTGACCGGCCAGTCGGGGACGCTGACGCGACCGCCGGTGACCAGCGCCGCCGCCAGGAACGGCTGCGCGTTGGAGAGGTCGGGCTCGACGGTCAGATCCCGGCCGAGCAGCGCGCCGCTGGAGACCCGCCAGACATTGGGCTCGCCGCCGGTCTCCGGCTCGTCCACCTGGGCGCCGACCCCGCGCAGCATGTCGACCGTCATCCGGATGTGCGGCATCGAGGGCAGTACGGAGCCCACGTGCCGCACCTCCACGCCCTGGTTGAAGCGCGCGCCCGACAGCAGCAGCGCCGAGACGAACTGGGAGGACGCGGAGGCGTCGATCTCCACCGCGCCGCCGTCCAGCGCGCCGCCGCCGTGCACGGTCAGCGGCAGCGAGCCCCGGCCGTCGTCGTCGATCCGGGCGCCGAGGACGCGCAGCGCGTCGATGACGCTGTGCAGCGGACGCTCGTAGGAGCGCGGGTCGCCGTCGAACCGCACCGGGCCGTCGGCCAGCGTCGCCACCGGCGGCAGGAAGCGCATCACCGTACCGGCGTTGCCGACGTCGACCGTGACCGGGCCGTGCAGTCCCGAGGGGATCACCCGCCACGCCTCGCCCGTGGTGCCGTCGCCGGTGGAGCTGGACGAGACGGTCTCCTCGATGCCGACGCCCATGGCCCGCAGCGCCTCGGCCATCAGCAGCGTGTCGCGCGAGCGCAGCGGGCGGCGCAGCCAGCCGGGCTCGGCGGCCAGCGCGGCGAGGACGAGCCCGCGGTTGGTGACCGATTTGGATCCGGGCACGGTGACCGTCGCTTCGACGGCCCCGCTCGCGTAGGGGGCGGGCCAGAGGGCGGGGTGCGGGGAGCTTTCGGTCATGGCCCACACTTTAGTGGTTCCTGACGGGCCCTGATCCTGATCAAATACGCTGAAACCGGGGCGTAATCGCAAGGTGATAACGGGCTACAGGTCCAGCAGCCAGCGCCCGCCTCCGATGAGCGAGCAGAGCGACACGGCGTGGAAGAAGAGCAGCCACACCAGGGGCGGCGTGTGCGTCAGCCGGCCCAGCTGGTCCGCGTCCGAGTCCCCGGCGCCGCCCCCGCGGCGCCTGGACTGCAGCTCGAACGCCGGGCGTACGCCCCCCAGCAGCAGGAACCACACGGCGGTGTACGCGAACGCCGACTGGACCTCGGGGCCGGTCAGCCAGGATATGAGCAGGAACACGGCCCCGGTCACGATCACCGTGAGCGCGCCGTACGCGTTGCGGATCATCACCAGCATCACCAGCAGCAGCGCCGTGGCGAGCCACAGCAGCAGGGTGATGTGGTGCGCGGAGAGCAGCCAGGCACCGCCGAGGCCGAGCAGCGGCGGCGCGGTGTAGCCCGCCGCCGCCGTGAGGATCATGCCGATCCCGGTGGGCCTGCCCCGGCTCACCGTCAGCCCCGAGGTGTCCGAGTGCAGCCGGATCCCGTCCAGCCGACGCCCGGTGACCAGGGCTATGAGCCCGTGCCCGCCCTCGTGGGCGATGGTGATCGCGTTACGGGTGAGCCGCCAGAGGACGTGCGGTACGACGGCGACGAGCGCGACGACCGCCGTCACGATCACCAGCCACTGGTCCGGCTCCGGCTGACTGCCGAAGACGCGGTCCCAGAGTTCGCCGAGCGAGGCGGGGTCGATGCTGGCCATTTCTCCGGGCTCCTCAACTGGGGGTGCGTCGTGGCAGTCTGGCACTCATACGCGGTACGGGTGAAAGACGCTCACCCGCCGCCGGCCGTTCCTGGGGGAGCGGTACGCACAGGCCGTACACAGGACAGTTCGAAGGGGGCTGAGGAAGCATGTGCGGACGGTACGCGGCGAGTCGGCGCCCCGAGGACCTGCAAGAGGTCTTCGGGATCGAGAAGTGGGAGCCCGCCGAGACCCTCGCCCCCGACTGGAACGTGGCGCCCACCAAAGAGGTCTACGCCGTTTTGGAGCGTCCTCTCAAAGAGGCGCCCGATCCCCGGCCGGTCCGGCAGCTGCGGCGGCTCAAGTGGGGGCTGGTGCCCTCCTGGGCGAAGAGCCCCGAGGGCGCCGCCCGCATGATCAACGCACGGTCGGAGACCGTGCACGAGAAGCCCTCGTTCCGCCGGGCGTTCGCCGCGCGGCGCTGCGTCCTGCCCGCCGACGGGTACTACGAGTGGGTCACCGGCTCCGACGAACGGCAGCTGGAGGAGCAGGGGAAGAAGAAGCGCTCGCGCAAGCAGCCGTACTTCGTCACCCCCGCCGACGGCTCGGTGATGGCGCTGGCCGGGGTGTACGAGTTCTGGCGCGACCCGACGCTGCCGCCCGACCACCCGGCGGCCTGGTGGGCGACCTGCTCGGTCCTCACCACCGAGGCGGAGACCGCACCGCTGGCGGTCGCTCCGGCCGAGGGGCCGGGGGCGCTCGCCGACATCCACCCCCGGATGCCGTTGATGCTGACCCCGGACCGCTGGGACGCCTGGCTCGATCCGGCCCGTACCGACCCGGAGGAGCTGAGGGGGCTGCTCGCGCCCCCGCCGACCGGGCTGATGCGGGCCTATCCCGTGGCGACGGCCGTCAGCAATGTCCGCAACAACGGCCCCGAGCTGCTGGCGGAGCTTGCCGCGCCCGAGGAGAGCACGCTCTTCTGAAGATCACGCCCCGGGCGGCAGGATGGGCCGGGTGACCACAGACAGCCAGACCGTCGACACCCCCGCGGGCGACGCCCGCGTCACCTGGCACCGCGCCGGGCGGCCCCGGCTCGTCCTCGCCCTCGGGCACGGTGCGGGCGGCGGCGTCGAGGCGCGCGATCTGCGCGCGCTGGCCGCCGCGCTGCCCGCGCGCGGGGTCACCGTCGCCCTGGTGGAGCAGCCCTGGCGGGTGGCGGGCAAGAAGGTGGCGCCCGCGCCGAAGACCCTGGACACGGCCTGGCGGGCGCTGTGGCCCGCGCTCGCCGCGGCCGGGCCGCCGGTCGTCGCGGGCGGGCGCAGCGCCGGGGCGCGCGTGGCCTGCCGCACGGCGCGCGAGCTGGGCGCGCACGCCGTGCTGGCGCTGAGCTTCCCGCTGCACCCGCCGGGCAGGCCCGAGAAGTCCCGGGCCGCCGAACTGCTGGAGACCGGCGTGCCCGCTCTCGTCGTCCAGGGCGGGAACGACCCCTTCGGAAAGCCCTCCGCCTACCCGGACCCGGCCTCCGGGAGCGTCCCGTACGAGCTGGTGGGGATCCCGTACGGCGATCACGGTTTCGCCGTACCGAAACGGGCGCCGTACACGCAGGACGAGGCGCTGGAGCTGATCACCCGGTCGGTGGCGGCCTGGCTGGACGGGCTGCGGGAATGTTGAGCACGGTGTGTCTGTTGTCAAGGGCACACCGGTACATCGCGCATCGAGAGGGAGTCCGTCGTATGGGTTCGACCATCTGCCCGCGCCGCTCAGACGCCACTGACCTGGAGTGGACCGTGCTTTCCGCGGCCAAGACCGGCGCCGCCAAGGCGGCCGGCGGAGCGGACCGACAGGCCCCGTCGCGACAAGGTCGACTATTCTCCGATTCGAGTGGGTCCGCATTCGGATCCGCCACAGCGTTGGAGGAGGTGGGTCCGGTCACAGGGACCGACGGAGCGACCGACGACGGCCGGATCGAGGAGACCACCGCCGAGCGCAATGCCCGGTTCGAGCGGGACGCGCTGGGCTACCTCGATCAGATGTACTCGGCCGCGCTGCGCATGACGCGCAATCCGGCCGACGCCGAGGACCTCGTGCAGGAGACCTATGCCAAGGCGTACGCCTCCTTCCACCAGTTCCGCGAAGGGACCAACCTCAAGGCGTGGATGTACCGCATCCTCACCAACACATTCATCAACTCGTACCGCAAGAAGCAGCGTGAGCCCCAGCGCAGCGCCGCCGAGGAGATCGAGGACTGGCAGCTGGCGCGCGCCGAGTCGCACATGTCGACGGGTCTGCGCTCCGCCGAGTCGCAGGCGCTCGACCACCTGCCGGACTCCGATGTGAAGTCCGCGCTGCAGGCGATTCCCGAAGAGTTCCGCATCGCCGTGTATCTCGCCGACGTCGAGGGCTTTGCGTACAAGGAGATCGCGGACATCATGGGGACACCCATCGGTACGGTGATGTCACGACTTCACCGCGGCCGTCGCCAACTGCGCGGCATGCTGGAGGACTACGCCCGTGACCGCGGGCTCGTTCCGGCGGGTGTCGGAGAGTCGTCGGATGATCGGAAAGGTTCGGGCTCATGAGCTGCGGAGAGCCGCATGAGACGGATTGCGCCGAGGTCCTCGACCACCTGTACGAGTTCCTCGACCACGAGATGCCCGACAGCGACTGCACCAAGTTCGAGGTCCACTTCGAGGAGTGCTCCCCGTGCCTGGAGAAGTACGGCCTCGAACAGGCCGTGAAGAAGCTGGTCAAACGGTGCTGCGGCTCGGACGACGTACCCACCGACCTGCGCTCCAAGGTCATGGGCAGGATCGATCTCATCAGGTCGGGCCAGGCCGTGCCCGAGCACGACGTGGCCGTGACCGCCGAGACGCCCGCGCCCGAGCCGCGCGACACCCCGGCGCACGAGGTGTCGCCCGCGGGCGCGGACTTTCCCCGCCTCGCCAAGGAGTAGCGAGCAGCGGGTGCGCGCACTCCGGCGTACACCCCATAGCACGCTTGTCACTCGAAGGTGCTAATCAGCTCCATTCGGCCGATCATCGCCCCCTGACTCGCTAGCCTGACGCTCTGTTCCGGGCCGGGCCGAGGGGGGCGAGGACGCGTGAGGGCCATACCGGGTGTGGCACGGGCGTACATCCTGGGCGTCGCGCTGTGCGCGGCGGCCTGCGTGCACCCGGCGCTGGACGGCTCCACCCCGTGGCGGGCGGTCGCCCTGCTGGCCACCGTCTACGCCTTCTGCGAGCTGCCCGCCCGCAGCCGCCTCCTGGGCCGGCCGGTGAGCGGGACCGTACCGGTCACCGCCGGGTCGTTCTTCCCCGTGCTCCTCGCCGCCGCGCTGCTCCTGCCGCCCGCCGCCGCCGCGCTGGTCGCGGTGCCTGGCGCGCTGTGCGGCCCGGTCGAGCGGCGGCCGAGGACCGCGCGCCGCGTCTGGCGCGCCGCCCAGCTCGCCGTCGCCACCTGGGCGGCCGCGCGGGCGCAGGTGGTCTTCGGCGGCCCCGTCGCCCTGGGCGGCGGCGGGTACGGACTGACCGTGCCCGACTTCCCGTACGTCCTGCTGCCCGCGGGCGCCGCGGCCCTCACCTTCTGCCTCGTGCTCTGCGCGCTGGACGGCGGCATCCTCGTCACCGCCGAACGGCTGCCCGCCCGTACCGCCTGGCGCGGACTGCTCTCCCGCTCGCTCGCCCCGCACGCCGCGCACGGGCTGGCCGGGCTGATGATGGCGGTCCTGTGGCGCAGCCCGTACGGCCCGCTCTCCGCGCTCCTCGTCCTGCTCCCCATGTACATCTCCAGCTGGGTCTTCGCCCAGTACCACCGCGAGCGCGCCGCCCACCAGGCGACCATCAGGGCGCTCGTGCAGGCCGTCGACATCAAGGACACCTACACCCGGGGACACAGCGAGCGGGTCGGGCACGCCTCCGTGCTGATCGCGCGCGAAATGGGCATGGAGCGCGAACGCGTCGAGACGCTCCGCTTCGCCGGGATCCTGCACGACGTCGGCAAACTCGGCGTCCCGACCCGGGTACTGCGCAAGGACGGGCCGCTGACCCCCGAGGAGCGGCGGGTGATCGAGCTGCATCCCGAGTACGGGCACGAGATGGTGCGCGGCATCGGCTTCCTCGGCGAGGCCCGCTCGGCGATCCTGCACCACCATGAGCGGCTGGACGGCAGCGGCTATCCGTACGGGCTGGCCGGGGACCGCATTCCCGAGTTCGCCCGGGTGGTGGCCGTGGCCGACGCGTTCGACGCGATGACCTCGACCCGCTCCTACCGGCGCGGCCGGCCGGTGCCCGACGCCGTGGCCGAGCTGGAACGGTGCGCGGGCACCCAGTTCGACCCCGAGATGGTGCGGGCGCTGGCCCGCGCCCTCGACCGGCACGGCTGGCGCACGGCGGTCACGGCGGACGAGGCGCGCGCGACGCCCCAGGGCCGCCCGCCCGCCCCCGAGGC
>NZ_QQNA01000024.1 GCF_003346515.1 Streptomyces corynorhini | reverse complement strand
CGGCCGCTCCGGCCGCTCCGGTCCGGGCGCGTACGTCAGCGGAACGTGTCGCAGCGCGCCACGTCGCCCGTGCTGTAGCCGGTACGGAACCACTCCTGGCGCTGCGCCGCCGACCCGTGGGTCCAGGACTCCGGGGTGACCTTGCCCTGGAACTTCTCCTGGATCCGGTCGTCACCGACGGCCGCCGCCGCGTCCAGGCCGTCCTGGATGTCCTCGTCCGTGAGGCTGCTGAGCAGCGGCTTCCCGGTGGACGGGGACGGTGTCGTCGTCGCGTG
The DNA here is from genome assembly GCF_003346515.1 of Streptomyces corynorhini. Taxonomy (GTDB): domain Bacteria; phylum Actinomycetota; class Actinomycetes; order Streptomycetales; family Streptomycetaceae; genus Streptomyces; species Streptomyces corynorhini. The sequence continues at coordinate 12,297 of NZ_QQNA01000024.1, read as the reverse complement.
GTGGGTCCAGACCCCGGCGTAGCAGTCGGCCTGCAGCTCCACCTTGACCGCGTTGCTGTCCGGGCCCTTGCCGCCGTCGTGCGCCCGGCCCAGCGTGCCCTTCAGGTTCTGCACGTGGTGCCCGTACTCGTGCGCCACCACGTACGCCTGGGCGAACGGCCCGCCGCTCGCGCCGAACGTGGTCTTCAGCTCCTGGAAGAAGCCGAGGTCCAGATAGGCCATCTTGTCGGCCGGGCAGTAGAAGGGCCCGACCGCCGAGGTCGCCGCGCCGCAGCCGGTGCTGACCCGATCGGTGAAGAACTTCGTGTCCGCGTCCGTGTAGCGCTCGCCGCGCCGCTGGTACTCCGCGCGCCAGAAGTCCTGCACGCTGTTGACGACCGCGACGATCCGGCAGTCCTCGCGCGTGTTGGCGTCCCGCCCGCTTTTGCAGTTCTCGTTGACGCCGTCGGTGGCCGCGGCGCCCCGCGCGGGGGAGGAGCCGCCCGAGGAGAGCCCGAGCTGCTCGGGGCCCACCCCGAAGTAGAGACCGATCAGCAGGACCACGACCCCGACGATGCCGCCCCCGACCGTGGCCGCCCCGCCCGGGACACCGCCACCGCGCTCGTCCTGGACCTCCGACGTGTCCAGTTCGGCGTCGTCATCGAACCGCATGTGCCACCACTCTCCGTTCCGACGGCCCCAGCGGCCCGTCGCCCCGCGCAGAATATCGGCGTACGCGCCGGGCCGGGGAAAGCAGTTGCGCGGGCCGGTAGACTGAGCCGTATGGCATTTCTCCTTGTGCATTAGCCGGCGTCGAAGAATCTCCTCCGCCTGCCCTCTTCCGCCGTCCATACCGCCCTGGAGTCTTTCCGTGATCACCGCAACCGGCGTAGAGCTGCGCGCCGGCGCCCGCATCCTCATCGAGTCCGCCTCGTTCCGCATCGCCAAGGGCGACCGCATCGGCCTGGTCGGCCGCAACGGAGCGGGCAAGACGACGCTCACCAAGTGCCTCGCGGGCGAGGGCCTGCCCGCCGCCGGGACCATCACCCGCTCGGGCGAGGTCGGCTATCTGCCGCAGGACCCGCGCACCGGCGACCTCGACGTCCTCGCCCGCGACCGGATCCTCTCCGCCCGCGACCTCGACTCCGTGCTGAAGAAGATGCGCGAGAACGAGGACCGGATGGCGAACGGACAGGGCGCCACCCGCGAGAAGGCGATGAAGAAGTACGAGCGTCTGGAGACGGAGTTCCTCACCAAGGGCGGATACGCCGCCGAGGCCGAGGCCGCCACCATCGCCGCCGCGCTCGGCCTGCCCGACCGGGTGCTCGGCCAGCCCCTGCACACGCTCTCCGGCGGTCAGCGCCGCCGCGTCGAGCTGGCCCGCATCCTCTTCTCGGACGCCGACACCCTGCTCCTCGACGAGCCCACCAACCACCTTGACGCGGACTCGATCGTCTGGCTGCGCGAGTACCTCAAGACGTACCGCGGCGGCTTCATCGTGATCTCCCACGATGTCGAGCTGGTCGAGACCGTCGTCAACAAGGTCTTCTACCTGGACGCCAACCGCTCCCAGATCGACGTCTACAACATGGGCTGGAAGCTCTACCAGCAGCAGCGCGAGTCGGACGAGAAGCGCCGCAAGCGCGAGCGCGCCAACGCGGAGAAGAAGGCCGCCTCCCTCAACTCGCAGGCCGACAAGATGCGCGCCAAGGCCACCAAGACGGTCGCCGCGCAGAACATGGCCCGCCGCGCCGAACGGCTGCTGTCCGGTCTTGAGCAGGTACGCCAGTCCGACAAGGTCGCCAAACTGCGCTTCCCGGAGCCCTCGCCCTGCGGCAAGACGCCACTGACCGCCGAGGGGCTGTCCAAGTCCTACGGCTCGCTGGAGATCTTCACCGACGTCGACCTCGCCATCGACAAGGGCTCGCGCGTCGTCATCCTCGGCCTCAACGGCGCGGGCAAGACCACGCTGCTGCGGCTGCTGGCCGGGGTCGAGAAGCCGGACACCGGACAGGTGACCCCGGGCCACGGGCTCAAGCTCGGGTACTACGCCCAGGAACACGAGACCCTCGACCCGGAGCGCTCCGTCCTGGAGAACATGCGCTCCTCCGCCCCCGACCTCGACCTGGTCGAGGTGCGCAAGACGCTGGGCTCCTTCCTCTTCTCAGGCGACGACGTCGACAAGCCCGCCGGCGTGCTCTCCGGCGGCGAGAAGACCCGGCTGGCGCTGGCCACCCTGGTCGTCTCCTCGGCCAACGTGCTGCTCCTCGACGAGCCCACCAACAACCTGGACCCCGCCAGCCGCGAGGAGATCCTCGGCGCGCTGCGCACCTACAAGGGCGCCGTCATCCTCGTCACGCACGACGAGGGCGCCGTCCACGCGCTGGAGCCCGAGCGGATCATCCTGCTGCCCGACGGGGTCGAGGACCTCTGGGGCGCGGACTACGCGGATCTGGTCGCCCTCGCCTGACGGGTGGTGACGCCCGGTGCGCGGTGGGTGTGCGGCGGGAGGGACGCCGACGTGTGATCCACACCGTATGGATCATTCGGCTCAGTGGTGATCCTTCATCTGTGTGAGTACGTCTCGTACCGTCGGCGTGGTGCGTGACCGATCGGGCAGTTCGGGCCATGATCCGCGCTTTTCCCGTGCAGACGCGCCTTGACCTGGCACTTCGTTCGGAGTGTCGGACGGATGTGGCCCCCGTCACGTCGGAAATGCGTGACTCCTGTCGTGCTCGAAGCCTGAATTCCGCGCAAGGTCGTCGTACGGACCTTGCCGAATGGGTGGCCAGGAAGCCCGCTAGGGGTGATCATGAGAAGTCCAGAGCGCACTTCCCATGAGGAGGCACGGGTGGCCGAGACTCTGAAGAAGGGCAGCCGGGTAACCGGCGCCGCGCGCGACAAGCTCGCGGCAGACCTGAAGAAGAAGTACGACAACGGTGCGAGCATCCGGGCACTGGCCGAGGAAACCGGCCGTTCCTATGGATTCGTCCACCGGATGCTCAGCGAGTCCGGAGTCACGCTGCGGGGACGCGGCGGGGCTACGCGAGGCAAGAAGGCCGCGTCGGCCTGACCTGACCGTCGGGCGCGGTTCCTCCCCGGTGTCCCCGTGGCACCGGCCGCCGGTTCGGATGGTGGCCACCCGGCACGACCACCCGGTCGTCCCAGTGGTTACTGTGCAGTCACTCAGCCAGCCGACTGCCCGAACCGGAGGCGCCCCATGACTTCGCCCGAACCCGTACAGGAACCAGCGGCAGTGCCGGAACCCGTACGGGACAAGGACGGCGTACGGCTCACCGTCGAGGACGCCGTTGCCACGGTGACACTGACCAACCCGGCGAAGCGCAACGTCCAGTCTCCCGCTCTGTGGCGGGCGTTGACGGAAGCCGGCAGGTCGCTGCCGGGCAGCGTGCGGGTCGTGGTGCTGCGCGCAGAGGGCACGTCCTTCTCCGCGGGACTCGACCGGCGGGCGTTCACCCCCGAGGGGTTCGACGGCGAGCCGTCGTTCGGCGATCTCGCACGCAGCTCCGACGAGGAACTCGACGCGGCCATCGCCGGCTACCAGGACGCCTTCCTGTGGCCACGCCGCAGCGACCTGGTGTCGATCGCTGCCGTCCAGGGACACGCGATAGGGGCGGGCTTCCAGCTCGCCCTCTCCTGCGACCTGCGGATCCTCACGACCGACGCGCAGTTCGCCATGCGCGAGACCAGCCTCGGCCTGGTCCCCGACCTCACCGGCACCCACCCCCTGGTGGGGCTGGTCGGCTACGCACGCGCGCTGGAGATCTGCGCCACGGGCCGCTTCGTCCAGGCGGCGGAGGCGGAGCGCACCGGCCTCGCCAATCTGGTCGTACCCGCGGAGGAACTGGACGCCGCCGTACGGGACCTGGCCGCCGCGCTGCTGGCCGCGCCGAGGGACGCGCTGATCGAGACCAAGGCGCTCCTCCAGGGTGTCGCCACCCGTTCCTTCGAGGCCCAGCGCGCCGCCGAACGCGCCGCCCAGGCCCGTCGGCTGCGCGACCTCGCGGGGCTCGGCGACTGACCGGCGCGCGCTCCCACGGCCCGCGCCCCGCGCGCGCCGCGCGCCCGCGTCACGGCGCGGGCGCCGCCTCCACCGCCGTGACCAGGACGGCGACCGACGGGGCGCCGGGCAGCGCGCGCGTCAGCCCGGCGCGCACCGCCCGTGCGACGGCCGGCGGGTGGTGGCCCGCCGCCGTCGCCAGTTCGACCCGTACCTGGCCCGGAGCGCTCACCACGGGAGCGCCCAGCACACCGGTCAGATACGCGACCCCGGGCACGGCGGCCACCGCGCGCCCCGTGGCGTCGTCCGGCGAGAGCGCCCGTCCCCCGAGCGGAGCAACGGGCTCCGCCGGTTCGTCCTGGACCTCCGCCAGCAGCCCCGTCACCCGCAGATCGACCTCCGTCACCGTGAGGCCCAGCACCTCCCGGGCACAGGCCGACAGCGCCGCGCGCAGCCGCTCTGCCACGGCCGGCAGCGACTCGCCCGCCGTCGCGGCGCCCGCCGGGTAACCCACGGCGGTGAACCGCGCGTCGATCCGCAGCGGACCGGGCGGCAGCGCGCTCGGCGGCGGCTCCACCACGGGCTCGCCGTGCGCCCGCCCCTCCGCGGGGCCGATCCGCACCCCGGCGTCGAGGACGGCGCCCGGCACCCCGGCCGCCGCGCGCCGCAGCGCCGCCCGCGCCGCCCGTTCCGCCAGCCACGCGCCGTCCGCCGCCTCGCCCAGCGGAAGCAGCCGCCCAGGGGCAAGCCGCCGCCGCACCTCGGCCGTCCATCCTTCGGTGCCCCGCGCAGTCGTCATTCCTCCACTCTGCCGTATCCACGGCGCGGGACCGGGCAAGCACACCTAATGTGGGCAGCGGAGTCCCCCACCGCCCGCGAGGGCGCCCCGGAAAGGGATGAATGGCGATGTCAGAGACCGCACCGCGCAACCAGTCCGCGTCCGCCGACCGCAAACTCTCCGGCGACCAGGGCGGGTCCACGCCCGTCACCAAGCGCGGCGGCGGCGACCCCGCCGCCCGAGGCCGCACCACCATCGCCGACGGCGTCGTCGAGAAGATCGCCGGTCTCGCCGCCCGCGATGTGCTGGGCGTGCACGCCATGGGCAGCGGCATCTCGCGCACCTTCGGCGCCGTGCGCGACCGGGTCCCCGGCGCCGGCAGCGGCAGGACGCCCAGCCGGGGCGTCAAGGCCGAGGTCGGCGAGGTGCAGACCGCGCTCGACCTGGAGATCGTCGTCGACTACGGCGTCGCCATCACCGAAGTCGCCGCCGCCGTACGGGAGAACGTCATCGCCGCGGTCGAGCGCATGACCGGGCTGGAAGTGGTGGAGGTCAATATCGCGGTCAGCGACGTCAAGCTGCCCGACGAGGACGACGACGAGGACACGGACTCCCGGATCCAGTAGCGGTGCGCGCGTGGCCGGTGGAGGCCGCGTGCGGCCGGCCCGTACAGCCGAAGAGGAGCACATCATGAGCATGGCGGTGGTCGGCCTGTTGGCCGGTATGGCGCTCGGGTTCGCCGGATACTTCGGCGGCTTCGGAGCCTTTGTGCTGGTGGCCGCGTTGGGCGTGGTCGGATTCGTGGTCGGCAGGTTCGTGGACGGCGATCTGGAACCCGGCGACCTCTTCCGCGGCCGCGACCGCGACGACCGGCGGCGGTGATCCCGCGTGGCCGGTGACCGGGTGGCGGCGGCCGAACGCGGGGCGACGGTGATCGCCGACCGGGTCGTCGCCAAGATCGCCGCGCGCGCCGCGCGCGAAGCCCTCGACAGCGTGCCCGAGGACGGCTCCCCGCCCCACGCGACCGTCACGGTGCACCACGGGAGCGTGCGGGTACGGATCGGGGTCGAGCTGGAGTACCCCGTCGACATCGGCGCGCGGTGCGGCGCGGTACGCGGCCAGGTCGCCCACCGCGTCACGACGCTGGCGGGCCTGGACGTGCGCGAGGTGGCGGTACGCGTCGAGCGGCTGCACTCCGACTCCTCGCGCGCCGCCGACCGGGGGAGGATCCGATGAGCGGAACCGCACCAGGCCCGGGACGGGACGAGTGGCCGGACGACGACACGGACCGCGGCGGCGGCACCGCCCTCGACGCGGCGGACCCCGGCACCCCCCACGCGTCCGTACCCACCCTCGCCGACTACGACGAGGAACCGGCCGCCAAGGCCCACCGCTTCTGGTCCACCCGCCGGATCCCCGCCGCGCTCACCGCCCTGGTCACACTCGGCGCCACCGGACTGCTGCTCTACGACGTCGCGGCGGTACGGGCCGGCCACCCCGCGATGTCCTGGCGCCGCGGGCTCGCCGACCAGCTCGCCCGGCAGCCGCTCGACCAGACCTGGATGCTGGTCGCCGCCGCCGTCGCCATGGCCCTCGGCGTGTGGCTGCTCGCCCTCGCCCTCACCCCCGGACTGCGCGCGCTGCTCCCCATGCGCCGCGACTCCCCGCACGTACGCGCCGGGCTCGACCGGGAGGCCGCCGAACTCGCCTTGCGCGACCGGGCCATGGAGGTCTCCGGCGTCCAGTCCGCACAGGTGCGGCTGCGCCGCTCCAAGGCGGTCGCGCGGGCCGTGTCGCACTTCCGTGAACTGGACGCCGTACAGGACGATCTCGAACGGACCCTGACCGCCGGCATCGGCGAACTGGGCCTCGACAGACGGCCCGCCCTGACGGTCCGTGTCCGCAGGCCCGTGAGGAAGGGATGACAGGATGCTCCGACCGGTCAACCGCGTACTGCTGGCCCTCGCCGGCCTGATCCTGCTCTGCGCGGGCGGGATCGTGCTGGCGCGCGGGCTGGCCTGGCCGGTGCCCTCCTGGTGGCCGTACCGCGGACCGCGTGACGTGCTGCTCAGCCGGGCCGACCGCGAGCGCTGGCACGGCACGGACTGGTGGTGGCCGGTCGTGATCGCCGTACTCGCGGTCCTCGTCGTCCTGGCCCTGTGGTGGCTGCTGGCCCAGACCCGGCGCGCCCGGCTGTCGGAGGTGCTGGTGGACAGCGGCGACGGCGAGGGCGCCGCGCTGCGCGGCCGGGCGCTCGAAGAGGCGATGGAGGACGACGCGCGCTCCCTCGACGGGGTGGCCCGCGCCCGGGTCCGGCTGACGGGCCGCCGCACCGGCCCGGCCGCCCGCGTACGCCTGCTCCTGGAGCCGCACGCGGCTCCGGCCGACACGCTGCGCCGCCTCGGCGACGAGGCGCTGGCGCACGCGCGCGACTCGGCGGGGCTGGCGTCGCTCCCGGCGGAGGTACGGCTGCGCGCGGCCCGGCACCGGGCGGAACGCGTCAGCTGACCGGACAGGGCCTACGGGGGTGGGCGGGAACTACGGGGCGTGCGGGCAGACGGCCCGTACGCCCCGCCCCCTGTGTCGTCAGAACCCCCGGCGCGCGCCGCCGTCCACCGGCAGCATCAGACCCGTCAGATACGAGGCGGCGGGCGAGAGCAGGAACGCCGCCGTCCGGCCGAACTCCTCCGGCGTCCCGTAGCGGCGCAGCGGAATCCGCTCCTCCTGGGCCGCCCGCGCCGCCACCGGGTCGCCGCCCAGCGCGTCCAGCTCCCTGACCCGGTCCGTGTCGATCCGGGCGGGCAGCAGACCGATCACCCGGATGCCGCGCGGCCCCAGCTCCTCGGCGAGCGACTTGGCGAACCCGGCCAGGCCGGGGCGCAGACCGTTGGAGATGGTCAGGCCCGGGATCGGCTCGTGCACCGAGCCGGACAGCACGAAGCCGATGACCCCGCCCTCGCCCAGCTCGGCGGCGGCGGCGCGGGCCAGCCGTACCGCCCCCAGGAACACCGACTCGAACGCCGACTGCCACTGCTCGTCCGTGTTGCCCGCGGCCGTGCCGGGCGGCGGGCCGCCCACGCTGATCAGGATGCCGTCGAAGCGCCCGAACCGCTCCCGGGCCGCGCCGATCAGCCGCTGGGCGGCGGCCGGGTCGGCGTTGTCGACGGCCAGCCCGTACGCGTCGGGGCCGATCTCCGACGCCGCCCTCTCGACGCTTCCCGCGTCCCGCCCGGAGACGACGACCCGCGCGCCGTCCGCGCCGAGCGCCCCCGCCGCCGCGCGGCCCAGGCCGCGCGAGGCGCCGGTGACCACGTACACCCGGTCCTTTAGTCCAAGATCCATGGCCCCTATCCTGCCGTGCCGCCCGCCGCCGTGTCACCGCCCACGTCACCGCCCACGTCGCCTCCCGCGGTGTCGTACCCGGCCAGGGTCAGCGCCGTGACCACCAGGCCGATATGGCTGAACGCCTGCGGATAGTTGCCCAGTTGGCGTCCGGCCACCGGGTCGTACTCCTCGGAGAGCAGCCCCACGTCATTGCGGAGAGCCAGCAGCCGCTCGAACAGCTCGGCCGCCTCCTCGGCGCGCCCCGTCATATGGAGCGCGTCGGCCAGCCAGAACGAACAGACCAGAAACGTTCCCTCACCGCCCGGCAGGCCGTCCACCCCGCTCCCGGTGGTGGTGTAGCGGCGCAGCAGCCCCCCGTGGCCCAGCTCGGCCCGTACCGCGTCGACCGTGCCGATCACCCGCGGATCGTCCGGCGGCAGAAAGCCGACCCGGGGGATCAGCAGGGTCGCCGCGTCCAGCTCGGCGGAGCCGTACGACTGGGTGAAGGTGTTGCGCACCGGGTCGTACCCCTTCTCGCACACCTCCCGGTGCACCTCGTCCCGCATCGCCCGCCACCGCCCGATGTCACCGCCGAGCGTCGGATCGGCCTCCAGCGTCCGGACGGCCCGGTCGGCGGCGACCCACGCCATCACCTTGGAGTGCGTGAAGTGCCGGCGCGGGCCCCGGATCTCCCACAGCCCCTCGTCCGGCTCACGCCACTTCGACTCCAGGAACCCCAACAGGCTGAGCTGGAGGTTCCACGCGTGCGGCTTCCCGACCAGACCTGCCGTGCGCGCCACGTTCAGCGAGTCCATCACCTCGCCGTACACGTCGAGCTGGAGCTGTTTGACCGCGTCGTTGCCGGTGCGCACCGGCGCGGAGCGCGCGTAGCCGCTCAGCCACGGCAGCTCGACCTCGGGCAGCCTGCGCTCACCGCCCAGCCCGTACATGATCTGCAGATCGGCCGGGTCACCGGCGACGGCGCGCAGCAGCCAGTCCCGCCACGCCGCCGCCTCGGCCAGATATCCCGCCGACACCAGCGCGCCCAGCACCAGCGTGGAGTCGCGCAGCCAGCAGTACCGGTAGTCCCAGTTCCGTACGCCGCCCAACTCCTCCGGCAGCGAGGTGGTGGGAGCGGCGACGATGCCGCCCGTCGGGCCGTAGGTCAGCGCCTTGAGCGTGATGAGCGAGCGCATCACGGCCGCGCGGTGCGGCCCCTCGTACCGGCAGCGCGCCGCCCATTCCCGCCAGTCCTCCAGGCTGCGCTCCAGCGACTCGTACGGGTCGACGCGCGGCGGCCGGGGCTCGTGGGAGGGGTGCCAGGTGAGGACGAACGCCACCTTCTCGCCCGCGGTCACGGAGAACGACGAACAGGTGCTGAAGTGCTGCCCCCACGTCTTGACCTTGGGCTCGCTGCGCAGCCAGACCGAGTCGGGCCCGGCGACGGCCACCCGGTGGCCCTGCGAGCGGCGCATCCACGGCACCACGGAACCGAAGTCGAAGCGCAGCCGGAGGGTGGCGGACATCTCCACCGTGCCACTGACGCCCTCCACGATCCGCATGATCTCGGGCGCCACATCGCGCTGCGGCATGAAGTCGGTGACCTTGACGGTGCCGGTCCTGGTCTCCCACACGGACTCCAGGACCAGCGACTCGCCGACGTAGCCGCGCCGGGTGCACGCGCGGGCCCCGGCGGGGGCGAGCCGCCAGTGGCCGTTGTCCTCGGTGCCGAGCAGCGCGGCGAAACAGGCGGCGGAGTCGAAGCGAGGAAGGCACAGCCAGTCGATGGAGCCGTTCCTGCCGACCAGGGCGGCGGTCTGGAGATCGCCGATGAGTGCGTAGTCCTCGATGCGTTGAGTCACGCCAAGGCTGTTCCCGCAGTACACGGGCGCTAAGCAGCGGTTCGGCGCGTCGGGTGACCGAGCGGCCGGATCACCCGGGCGGGTCAGGCGCTCGCGGGTACGGGCTCCTGCTCGGACAGCGCCTCGTCGGCCTTCTTCCTGGCGGCCTCGGCCCGCTCGCGCTTCTCGTTCCGTACGAGGATCAGCCAGCCGACGGGCACGGCGGCGACGAACAGCCACCACTGGACGGCGTACGCCATGTGCGGCCCGATCGAGCTGTCGTCGGGCCGCTGGATCGGCTCGGGGCTGCCGCCGTCCGGTACCGGGGAGGTCAGCTCGATGTAGCCGCCGAGGACCGTACGGTCCAGCGCCCGCTGCCGCTGTTCGCTGTTGATCAGCATGACCTGGCGCGGCGGCAGGTCCTTGACGTCCTTGATGCCGGAGGCCGCCGCCGTCTCGTCGGCCTTGAGCCGTCCGGCGATGGTGACCTCGCCCTTCGGCGGCGCGGGGATGTCCGGGAAGGCGTACTGGTCGCCGTCGGCCGGGAACCAGCCGCGGTTCACCAGGACCGCCCGGCCGTCCTTCAGGACGAACGGGACGAGGACGTGGTAGCCGACCCGGTCGTCGTTGGAGGTCCTGCGGCGTACGACCACCTCGTGCGCGGTGTCGAAGTTGCCGGTCGCGGTGACCGTGCGCCAGTAGTCGGCGCGCGGGACGGTGTGCCCGGGGGACGTCAGCTCCGTGACCGGGACGGGCTCGGCCCGGAGATTGCCCGAGATCAGGGCGTTCTGCGCGACCTTGTGCTCGTGCCGGTGCAACTGCCAGAAGCCCAGCTCGATCATCGTGGGGATGAGGGCGAGGCCAAGAAGGGTGAGGATCACCCACTGCCGGGACAACAGGAAGCGGTACACGCCGTCGACGTTACTCGGCGGGAATCGGGCACCGGGACGGGGGGTGGACATTTCAGTCGGCCGTACGGGCGGCCTCCGGCGGCCTCCGGCGCCCGTGCGCCGGGCGCCGTGTGACATGAGGGGCTGTCAGCTCATCCCGTCGTTCGGCCCCCCGGCGGCCCGGTTCATCCCTGCCCGGCCGCCGGTGCCACGTCCCGCAGCAGCTGGGTGAAGGCCGCCTCGTCGATCACCGGTGTCCCGAACGAGGCCGCCTTGACCGTCTTCGACGTGGCGGAGTGCTGGTCGTTGGTCACCAGCAGACTGGTCAGCCGCGACACACTCGTCGCGACGTGCAGCCCCGCCTCCACGGCCCGGTCCTCCAGCAGCTCACGGTCGACGGAGGTGTCGCCCGAGAACGCCACCCGCATCCCCTGCCGCAGCCGCCCGCCCGGCTCGTACCGCCCCGGGTTCGGATACGGGCAGGCCGGTCGCTTGCGCGAGGCCCGCCAGCTCGACTGCCGGTACGACGCCTGATAGCCGACCCGGGGCGCCGCGGGCGCGTCGGACCACTCGGTGAGCGGTCGGCACTCCAGCAGCGGCAGCCGTACCCCGCTCCTGGCCGCCGCGTGCAGGCTGGGCCGGAACGACTCGGCCAGCACCCGCGCGTCGTCCAGCGCGTGGTGCGCGCGCTCCTGCACGACACCGAAGTGCGCGGCGAGCGTCTCCAGTTTGTGGTTGGGCAGCGGCAGCCCCAGCTCCTTGGAGAGCGCGATGGTGCACAGCCGCTGCCGGGTGGGCGCGGTGCGCTCCGCGCGCGCGTACTCCCTGGCGATCATCGACCAGTCGAAGATCGCGTTGTGCGCCACCAGCACCCGGCCGTCGAGCCGCTCCGCCAACGCGCCGGCGATCTCGGGGAAGAGCGGGGCGCCCGCCAGGACATCGGTCGTCAGACCGTGGATCCACACCGGCCCCGGATCCCGCTCCGGGTTGACCAGCGTGTACCAGTGGTCCTCGACGTTCCCCCGGAAATCCAGCCGGTAGACGGCAGCGGAGACTATCCGGTCGTCGCGGGCGAGTCCGGTGGTCTCGACGTCGACGACCGCGTACCCCTCGGGGTAGGCGGTCGGCCAGGTCGCTGCTGTCGTTTGGTCGTCGAGCATGGTCACAGAGAATACGGGCCGCCACTGACAGCCACACAGCCCGGTCCACCACCACCCGCCCGGCCGCGGCCCGGACAATCCACCGCGTCAGGGCCCTTACGGGGGACGGTGAGCAGCCACATCACCGCCCGGTCCCGCGCCACCGGCCCCGGCCGGCCCGGCCGTGAGACGCTCCCCGGGTGACCGACACCACCACCCACGAGGGCGAACCGCACAGCGGCGCGCAGCCAGTTGAGGCGGGAGCCGAGCGCGCCGCTGTGCGGTTCGCCCTCGTGGGTGGTGGTGTCGGTCACCCGGGGAGCGT
>NZ_QQNA01000239.1 GCF_003346515.1 Streptomyces corynorhini | reverse complement strand
TCACCATCCACTGCGTTCTGCGGGTCAGTACCAAGAGGTAAGCGAGCTGAACCAGCACCATTCATGACGGGCGGGGGCCGCCCCTCTCCGGTTTGAGTTTCGCGCCTCCGGGCCGGGAGTAAAGGGCGCTCCTTCGTCGCGTCGGCTCCGCCGATTCCGCTTCGCTCCACCCTTGACACCCGCCCCTGCGGCGCAAGTGCAGGTACGCGGGAGGGGCGGCCCGGGGAAAGGGTTCCCAGGGAAGCCAGGATCGTTGCCCGGCCCGGCTGCTGGCCGCCGGGCCGGTTCGCCCTGCGGGGCACGCGGCAGTTGCATGGGGTGGCCCGGCCCCGGCTCAGCGCCTGACCGTCCGCTGTGAGCTGGGACTCATGCCCCGCTGGTCACCACCCGCTGCTGAGTGCCACACGAGCACCAAGCGGCCCGGAAAGAGCCTGGGAGGAGCCGGGGAAGGGCCCGTTGGGGCTCTGGATGGGGTTCTTGTGTCGGGGAGTGCCTTTCGCGGAGCTACCGGCACAGAAGGACTCCAGGAGATGTCGCATCCGCCTCACGCGGCACATCTCTCCCAGCGGGTGGGCCGAGTTCCTGCATGTGGCCAGGGCGCGACACGCCTGATTCGAAACGGTTGTTGAAGGCTGGTGGGCGGGCCCGGGGATCGCCGCCTGCTCTTCCTCGTGCTGGGGGTCGGCATGGCGTCGGCGCTGTCCTGTGCGATGACGCGGCGGGTGTGTCAGCCGGGCAGACGTTGCTCGTCGTAGTCGGAGCGGGCGCTTTCGACTTCGTCGAGGTGCTCGACGAACCATTCCAGCATGGCTTGAAGGGGGGACCGCAGGGTCCGGCCCAGGCGGGTGACGCTGTACTCGATCGCCACCGGATCCGTGGACACGACCACACGCTCGACCATGCCGTTGCGCTCCAGCCGTCGCAGGCACGTGGTCAGGGACTTCGGTGTGATGGCGGGCAGCTGCCGCCGAAGTTCGTTGAAGCGCCTGGGACGCTCGCACAACCCGTCCAGCACCAGCAAAGACCACTTGTCGAACAGCTGGTTGAGCAGCTGACGGCCGTCGTCATCGAGTTCTGCTGGCTTCACGTGGGTCTCCTCGGCGATACCTGATCTCGTTGCAGTCTACTTCTGCCACTAGGTATACAAGAGATATCGAACAGTGCTGTCGAGGGCCACGGCTGGCACATCGGCTCCGCCGGGCGCCGGGCCCGACCGGGACGAGATATACGGAGACGCATATGACCGGCAAGGTAACCACTCATCCGAATCCGCTGGGTCGCGGCGGTTTTGTTGCCCACGCCTACCCCGAGAAGCAGGTGAACCTCGGTGAGATCACGATGAACTACGCGGAGGCGGGCTCACCGGACAAGCCGGCACTCCTGCTCATTCCCGAGCAGACGGGCTCCTGGTGGAGCTACGAGCCGGCGATCGAGCTGCTGACCGAGGACTTCCACGTGTTCGCCGTCGACCTGCGCGGACAGGGACGGAGCACCTGGACTCCGAAGCGGTACAGCCTGGACAACTTCGGGAACGACCTGGTGCGCTTCATCTCGCTGGTGATCCGGCGTCCGGTCATCGTGTCGGGGAACTCGTCCGGTGGGGTCCTGGCCGCCTGGCTGTCGGCGTACTCGCTCCCCGGCCAGATCAGGGGCGCGCTCTGCGAGGACGCACCGTTCTTCGCCTCCGAGCTGGTCCCCGCGTTCGGGCACAACATTCGCCAGGGAGCGGGCCCGTTCTTCGAGCTGCTCAGCAAACACCTCGGTGACCAGTGGTCCATCGGTGACTGGGCCGCCTTCTGCGCTGCGGCCGAAGCTTCGTCGTCGAAGCTCGCGAGGTTCTTCCCGGCGAGCGCGGAGCCGCCTCAGAACTTCAAGGAGTACGACCCCGAGTGGGCGCGGGCGTTCTTCGAGGGAACCGCCGGCCTCAACTCTCCCCACGACCGGATGCTGGCCCAGGTCAAGACGCCTGTCCTGATCACCCACCACAATCGGGCGGTCGACCCGGAGACGGGCGATTTCGTCGGGTCGCTCTCCGACGAGCAGGCACAGAAGGCGCAGGACATCATGGCGACCGCTGGCGCCAAGGTCGACTACGAGTCGCGCCCGGAAGCGCACCACATGATGCACCAGTTCGACCCGGCGCTGTACGTGAAGCTGCTGACGGAGTGGTCCTCGGCCCTCCCGGCGGAGTGACCGGCCGCTCGCGCGCCCTCGCCGCCCTGCTCCCCCCTGTCGTCCAGGGTGCCGACGGGGACTCGTGACCCGCTGTCGGGTGTCGGGCGGCCGGGGAGGGGCCCGTTGAAGCCCTGCCCCGGAGGCTATGTGTCAGGGAGTGCGTTTGGCGGAGCTACCGACACAGGAGCACTCCAGGAGCTGCCCTATCGCTATGAGAGGGCGTTCGGGCACCCGGGCCACTGCCCCCCGCCCCTCACCCACAGACAGCCACAGGGTGCTCCGACCCTCCCCAAAGCGTCTCCTGTGCCAACCAGCCCCCTTATCGGTCCTCAGGACA
>NZ_QQNA01000238.1 GCF_003346515.1 Streptomyces corynorhini | reverse complement strand
CCCCCGCCGTGCACGGCGGGGGCCCGAGGGGGGCAGGAGGGAGAAGGGGAAAGGGGGTCAGTCCTTGTCGCCCATGGAGTCCTTCGTGCCTTTGGCGCGGTCCATGGCGTCCTTCGCCTTGCCCTTGGCCTGGTCGGTCTTGCCCTCGGCTTCCTTGCGCCGGTCGCCGGTGACTTTCCCCGTCATCTCCTTGGCCTTGCCTTTGGCCTTGTCCATCGGGCTGTTGCTCATTGCGGCTCCTCGGTGGTGCGAATGCAGACCATCCCAAAATAGGACCGATGCGGCGTCCGCGCCTGGTGAGGAGAAGCGTGGGGGAACGCGGAGGGTGAGATGTGCCGACGCCGGGTGTCGGCCCCGCCGGATCACCCCGCCGGATCACCCCGTCGGATCGCCCCGGCGGATCAGCCCGCCGACTCGCCCGCGTGCGGGCTCAGCGTGTCCGTTCCCACCAGGACGAACAGCGCGATCCCCAGCAGCACCCGGTAGATCACGAACGGCATGAAGCTCTTCGTCGTGATGAACTTCATGAACCACGCGATGACGGCATATCCCACCGCGAACGCGATGACCGTCGCCAGCGCGGTCGGCCCCCAGGAGACATGGCCGTCGCCCGCGTCCTTCAGCTCGAACGCGCCCGAGGCGAGCACCGCCGGGATCGCGAGGAGGAACGAGTAGCGCGCCGCCGCCTCTCGCGTGTACCCCATCAGCAGACCGCCGCTGATCGTGGCCCCGGAGCGCGACACGCCCGGTACCAGGGCCATGGCCTGGCAGAACCCGAAGATCAGACCGTCCTTGACGCTCAGGTCCTTGAGCGATTTGCGCTCCTTGCCCGCCCGGTGCTTGCCGCCGGTCTCGTCCCGGGCCGCCAGCCGGTCCGCGACGCCCAGCACGACGCCCATCACGATCAGGGTGACGGCGATCAGACGCAGATCGCGGAACGGGCCGTTGATCTGGTCCTTCAGCGTGATACCGAGCACGCCGATCGGAATCGATCCGACGATGACCAGCCACCCCATCTGGGCGTCGTGGTCGCCGCGCAACTCCTTGTTCGTCAGCGAGCGGAACCACGCGGAGACGATCCGCGCGATGTCCTTCCTGAAATAGATCAGGACGGCCGCCTCCGTGCCGATCTGGGTGACCGCCGTGAACGCCGCCCCCGGGTCCTGCCAGCCCGCGAACGCCGCCGTCAGCCGCAGATGGGCGCTGGAGGAGATGGGCAGGAACTCGGTCAGTCCCTGAACGAGCCCGAGGACGAAAGATTCGAACCAAGACATGAGGTACTACGCCATCCAAGGATGTTCATGCACCGGCCGCCGAAGACGCGGCACGGTGACGGATCGGAGCTTGCGGGTGGGCGCTGCGAAGCGCTCCGAAGCGTGTCGTGTGGTGCGGGCGATCGCCCGAATGTGTCAGGGTCTCCGGCCTCGTCCCTGGTGGCTCCGCCCGGTGGCCCGGCGGTGAACTGACAGGAAACCGATGTGATGGTGGTCACGTCTTCGGTGCGGGCAGCGTATCGCCCGCGGGTTACGGGACGGTGGCACGCAACTGAACGCGGCGGGGCCCGCCGGAGCGGAGCGCCCCGGCGCGCGCCCGCGCGCCCCGCGGTCGCACCGGCCGCACCGGCCAGGACCGGCCCGCGCGCCGCTGGTGACACGCCGGGGCGGCCGACCCGCACCTGGCCCGGCTGCCCCGCTCCGTACCCCCTGCCACGTCCGGCACCTGCCCGGCGAGGCCGCCCCCGGCCGCGTCTTCTGCCGTGCGGCACGCCGGGAGCGCCGCACTGCGAGGGGATTCCCTCGAGTTGTAGGTCACAGCGGCGGGCTCTGCTGCGCCGTCTTGCCGCTGCCCTACCATCTGGGCCATGACGGTCCTGCCTGATGACGGGCTATCCCTGGCAGCAGAGTTCCCCGACGCGACCCGCGAACAGTGGCGGAGCCTGGTGACGGGCGTACTGCGCAAGTCCGGCCGCGACGCCGAAGGAGCCGCCGCCGAGGAAGCGCTCTCCACGAAGCTCCAGGACGGCCTGGTCACCCGTCCGCTGTACACCGCGGACGACACCGTCGCCGCGCCCGGATACCCCGGCTTCGCGCCCTTCACCCGGGGCGGCCGGCCGGAAGGCGGCGCGGTCGCCGGATGGGACGTACGTCAGCGCCACGCGGGCGCCGACCCGGCGCGCGTCAACGAGGCCGTGCTCGCCGACCTGGAGACCGGCGTCACCTCGCTGTGGCTCGCCGTCGGCGACACGGGAGTCCCGGTGTCCGGGCTCGCCGCCGCGCTCGACGGCGTCTACCTCGACCTGGCGCCCCTCGCCCTGGACGCCGGTGCCGCGTTCGCCCCCGCCGCACGCGAGTTGTTCCGGCTCTACGACGAGCGCGGCGTGCCGCGCACCGCCGCGCACGGCACCCTCGGCGCCGACCCGGTCGGCCAACTCGCCCGCACGGGACGGGAGGACGCCGACGCCACCGCGAGCGCCGCCGAACTCGCCGCGCTCTGCGACCGGGAGTACCCGGGCCTGCGCGCCATCGCCGTCGACGCCCTGCCCTACCACGACGCCGGTGCCTCCGACGCGCAGGAGCTGGGCTGCTCGCTGGCGACCGGCGTCGGCTGGCTGCGCGACCTCACCGACGCCGGACTCTCCGTCGAAGCCGCCTGCGGGCAGCTCGAATTCCGCTACGCCGCCACCGCCGACCAGTTCCTCACCATCGCCAAACTCCGCGCCGCCAGGAGGCTCTGGGCCCGCGTCGCCGACGTCTGCGGCGCGCCCGCCCACGTCGCCGCGCAGCGCCAGCACGCCGTGACCTCGGCGGTGATGATGACCCGCCGCGACCCCTGGGTGAACATGCTGCGCACCACGGTCGCCTCGCTGGCCGCCGGAGTGGGCGGCGCCGACGCCGTCACCGTACTGCCGTTCGACCACGCCCTCGGGCTCTCCGACACCTTCGCCCGCAGGATCGCCCGCAACACCTCCACCATCCTGCTGGAGGAGTCGCACCTCGGCCGGGTCATCGACCCGGCGGGCGGCTCCTGGTACGTGGAGCGGCTCACCGACGAACTCGCCCACGCGGCCTGGGAGTGGTTCCAGGAGATCGAACGCGCCGGGGGCCAGCGCGCCGCCCTGCGCGCCGGACTCGTCGGCGAGCGGCTCGCGGCCACCTGGGCGGAGCGCTCCGGCAGGCTGGCCACCCGCCGCGAACCCATCACCGGCGTCAGCGAGTTCCCCCAGCTCTCCCAGGCCACCGTCGAACGCGAGACGCCTCCCGCGCCGCCGGGCGGCGGGCTGCCGTCCGTCCACCGCGACGACGCCTACGAGGCGCTGCGCGCCCGCTCCGACGCCCATCTCGCCGCCACCGGCGCCCGCCCGAAGGTGTTCCTCGCCGCCCTCGGCCCCGCCGCCGCCCACACGGCGCGCGCCGGTTTCGCCGCCGGCCTCTTCCAGGCCGGCGGGATCGAGCCCGTACACGACCCGGTGAGCGTCGCCGCGGACACCGCCGCCGATGCCTTCACCCGCAGCGGCGCCACCGTCGCCTGTATCTGCTCCAGTGACAAGCTCTACGCCGAGGGCGCCGCGCCCGTCGCCGAGGCCCTCAAGTCGGCCGGCGCGCTACGGGTGTTCCTCGCGGGCAAGCCCGGCGAACAACGCGATACGTACCTACGGGCGGGAGTCGACGAGTTCGTCGTCGCGGGCGGCGACGCGATCGCCGTCCTCACCTCCGTCCTCGACCGGATGGGAGTGGCGTGATGCGGATTCCGGACTTCACCGAGATCGGACTGGGCTCCGGCGACGGCGCCGCGACCACCGAGGACCAGTGGCGCGGCGCCCTCAAGGAGCGGACCGGCAGAACCGACCACGAACTGTTCTGGGACACCCCCGAGGGCATCGCGGTCAAGCCGCTGTACACCGAACGCGACCTGGCGGGCCTCGACTTCCTCGGTACCTACCCCGGCATCGCGCCGTACCTGCGCGGCCCGTACCCCACCATGTACGTCAACCAGCCCTGGACGATCCGGCAGTACGCCGGGTTCTCCACCGCCGAGGAGTCCAACGCCTTCTACCGGCGCAACCTCGCCGCAGGACAGAAGGGCCTCTCGGTCGCCTTCGACCTGCCCACCCACCGGGGTTACGACAGCGACCACCCCCGGGTGACCGGCGACGTCGGCATGGCGGGCGTGGCCATCGACTCGATCTACGACATGCGCCAGCTGTTCGACGGCATCCCGCTCGACCGGATGAGCGTGTCGATGACGATGAACGGGGCCGTGCTCCCCGTACTCGCCCTCTACATCGTGGCCGCCGAGGAGCAGGGCGTACCGGCCGAGAAGCTGGCCGGGACCATCCAGAACGACATCCTCAAAGAGTTCATGGTCCGCAACACCTACATCTATCCGCCGAAACCCTCGATGCGGATCATCTCCGACATCTTCGCCTACACCTCGCGGAAGATGCCGCGCTACAACTCCATCTCCATCTCCGGCTATCACATCCAGGAGGCGGGGGCGACGGCCGACCTGGAGCTGGCGTACACCCTCGCCGACGGTGTCGAGTACCTGCGCGCCGGACTCGGCGCCGGACTCGACGTGGACGCCTTCGCGCCCCGGCTCTCCTTCTTCTGGGCCATCGGCATGAACTTCTTCATGGAGATCGCCAAACTCCGCGCCGCCCGGCTGCTGTGGGCCAAACTCGTCAAGAAGTTCGACCCGCAGAACGCCAAGTCCCTCTCCCTGCGCACCCATTCGCAGACCTCCGGCTGGTCCCTCACCGCGCAGGACGTCTTCAACAACGTCACCCGCACCTGCGTGGAGGCCATGGCCGCCACCCAGGGACACACGCAGTCGCTGCACACCAACGCGCTCGACGAGGCGCTCGCCCTGCCCACCGACTTCTCCGCCCGCATCGCCCGCAACACGCAGCTGCTCATCCAGCAGGAGTCGGGCACCTGCCGGGTCACCGACCCCTGGGGCGGCAGCGCCTACGTCGAGAAGCTCACCTACGACCTCGCCCGGCGCGCCTGGCAGCACATTGAGGAGGTCGAGGCGGCGGGCGGCATGGCCAAGGCCATCGACGCCGGAATCCCCAAGCTCCGCGTCGAGGAGGCGGCGGCCCGCACCCAGGCGCGGATCGACTCCGGGCGCCAGCCCGTCATCGGCGTCAACAAGTACCGCGTCGAGACCGACGAGAAGATCGACGTCCTCAAGGTCGACAACTCCGCCGTACGCGTCCAGCAGATCGAGAAGCTGCGCCGGCTGCGCGCCGAACGCGACGAGGGCGCCTGCCGGCAGGCGCTGGACGCGCTCACCGCCGCCGCCGAGGCCGGACCCGGCCCCGGGCTGGAGGGCAATCTGCTGGGCCTCGCCGTGGACGCCGCCCGCGCCAAGGCCACCGTCGGTGAGATCTCCGACGCACTGGAGAAGGTGTACGGGCGCCACTCCGGCCAGATCCGTACGATCTCCGGTGTGTACCGCCACGAAGCAGGCACCTCCCCGGCCGTCGAACGCACCCGCGCCGCCGTCGAGGCGTTCGAGCGCGCCGAGGGCCGCAGGCCCCGCATCCTCGTCGCCAAGATGGGCCAGGACGGCCACGACCGGGGGCAGAAGGTCATCGCCACCGCCTTCGCCGACCTCGGCTTCGACGTCGACGTCGGCCCGCTGTTCCAGACGCCCGACGAGGTGGCGCGCCAAGCGGTCGAGGCCGACGCGCACATCGTCGGCGTCTCCTCCCTGGCCGCCGGGCACCTCACCCTCGTACCGGCGCTGCGCGAGCGGCTCGCCGCCGAGGGCCGGGAGGACATCATGATCGTCGTCGGCGGGGTGATCCCGCCCCAGGACGTCCCCACCCTGCTGGAGATGGGGGCGGCGGCCGTCTTCCCGCCGGGCACGGTGATCCCGGACGCCGCCCGGGACCTGCTGACCGCGCTCTCGGCGGCCCTGGGCCACGACGAGGACGACGGCCACGAGGGCGACGGCGACGACGGTCACTCCGCCGCGTCCGCCGCTCCCGGCACCGAGCGGTGAGCGCGTGCCGCCCCGTATCGACCTCGACAGCTACACGAAGGGCGTCCTGGACGGCTCGCGCTCGTACATCGCGCGCGCCGTCACCCTCGTGGAGTCCACCCGCCCCGACCACCGGCAGCTCGCCCAGCGGCTGCTGACCGAGCTGCTGCCGTACTCCGGCAAGGCCCGCAGAATCGGCATCAGCGGAGTGCCCGGCGTCGGCAAGTCCACCTTCATCGACGCCCTGGGGACCCTGCTGACCGGCCTCGGCCACCGCGTCGCCGTGCTGGCCGTCGACCCGTCCTCCAGCAGGACCGGCGGATCCATCCTCGGCGACAAGACCCGGATGGAACGGCTCGCGGTCGACCCGGCCGCCTTCGTCCGGCCCTCACCCACGGCGGGCACCCTGGGAGGGGTCGCCAAGGCGACCCGCGAGACCATCATCGTGATGGAGGCCGCCGGATACGACGTCGTGCTCGTCGAGACCGTCGGCGTCGGCCAGTCCGAGACGGCCGTCGCCAACATGGTCGACTCCTTCCTCCTGCTCACCCTCGCCCGCACCGGCGACCAGCTCCAGGGCATCAAGAAGGGCGTCCTCGAACTCGCCGACGTCATCGCCGTCAACAAGGCCGACGGCCCGCACGAACGCGACGCCCGCTCCGCCGCGCGCGAACTCGCGGGCGCGCTGCGGCTGATGCACCCCGTCGACGCGGCCTGGACACCCCCCGTGCTCAGTTGCAGCGCCCGCGAGGGCAGCGGACTCGACACCGTCTGGGCCCGGCTGGAACAGCACCGCGAGATCCTCGAAGCGGACGGCCGCCTCGCGCGCAAGCGCGGCGACCAGCAGGTCGACTGGGTCTGGAGCATGGTCCGCGACCACCTCCTCGACCTGCTGGGCCACCACCCCGGGGTACGGGAGCTGGCGCCCGCGCTGGAACGCGAGGTACGGCAGGGAAAGCTGACGGCGACGACGGCCGCGGAACGGCTGATCGGAGCACTCGCGCTGCCGCCCCTGCCCCGGCACTCGCCCCCGGACAGCCCCCCGGACCCGGGCAAAGCCCGGTAGGCCGCCCCCCGGACCGCGCATACTGGGCCGCATGATCCACGACGACGCACCCGTCCTGACGGAGAGGGCGGGCGGTACGGGCCGTATCACCCTCAACCGTCCGCGCGCCCTCAACGCCCTCACCCCGCCCATGGTGCGGGCCATCGACCACGCCCTCACCGCGTGGGAACGGGACGACACTCTCACCGCCGTCGTCCTGACCGGCGCGGGCGAACGCGGCCTGTGCGCCGGAGGCGACATCCGGCTCATCCACCAGGAGGCCAGCGGCGGCGGCAGCGGCGAGGCCACAGCCGCCTTCTGGCGCGCCGAATACCGGCTCAACGCCCGGATCGCCCGCTACCCCAAGCCGTACGTCGCGCTCATGGACGGCATCGTCATGGGCGGCGGTATCGGAGTCTCCGCCCACGGCTCGCTCCGGATCGTCACCGAACGCTCCGCCGTCGCCATGCCCGAGACCGGCATCGGCCTCGTCCCCGACGTCGGCGGCACCTGGCTGCTCTCCCGCGCCCCCGGCGAACTCGGCACCCACCTCGCCCTCACCGGACGGACCGTCGGCGCGGCGGACGCCATCCTGTGCGGGCTCGCCGACCACTGCGTACCGTCGGCCCAACTGCCCGCACTCATGGCCGCGCTGGCCGGACCCGACGTGCCGGACGCCGCCGCCGTACGGGAGACGGTCCTGCGGTACGCGACCGCGCCGCCGCGCGGACGGCTCGACGCGGACCGCGCGTGGATCGACGCCTGCTACGCCGCCGACACGGTGGAGGAGATCGCGGAGCGGCTGCTCGCCGACAGGCGGCAGCCCGCGAAGGACACCGCGCACACCCTGGCGACGCGCTCGCCCACCGCCCTCAAGGCCACCCTCGCCGCACTGCGCCGGGCCCGGGAGACGGCCACCCTGGAGGAGGTCCTCGACCAGGAGTACCGCTCCTCGTGCGCCGCGTTCACCTTCCCCGACCTGGTGGAGGGCATCCGCGCCCAGGTCATCGACAAGGACCGCACACCGCGCTGGTCGCCCAAGGAACTGACCGAGGTGACGGACGCCGACGTGGGCCGGTTCTTCACCCGGCCGCCCGGCGGCGACCTCGGACTCGGCTCCCCGTAGCGGCCCCGGCCCTCACGACAGGCGGCGGCGCCCCCGCCACGCCACCACCGCGGCGGCCACCCCGGTGACCACGATGAACCCCGTCGCGCCCAGGAACACCGGGGACGTCGGCGAGGTCGCCCGGGAGCCCGCCACCACATAGGCCGCCGTGTTCGGCACCGAACCGAGCCCGGTGGCCACCAGGAACGGCACCCACCCCATCCGGGAGACCGCCGCGCAGTAGTTGGCCACCACGAACGGCACCCCGGGAAAGAGCCGGATCGCCATCATCGACCGGAAACCGTGCCCGCTCAGCTGCCCGTCGGCGGCCAGCACCCACCGGCCGCGCAACAACGGCCGCAGCGCGTCCTGCCCGAGCAGTCTGCCGAGCCCGAACGAGATCCCCGCCCCCAGCACCGTCCCGGCGACCGCCGCGACCAGCCCGAAAGCCGAACCGAACAGGGCGCCCGCGGCGAGATTCAGCAGCGGACGCGGGACGA
This sequence comes from Streptomyces corynorhini, assembly GCF_003346515.1. Classification (GTDB taxonomy): domain Bacteria; phylum Actinomycetota; class Actinomycetes; order Streptomycetales; family Streptomycetaceae; genus Streptomyces; species Streptomyces corynorhini. The sequence goes on along the minus strand of NZ_QQNA01000238.1, from coordinate 9,716 downwards.
ACGCCACCGCGCACAACCCGTACGCCACGGCGAACACCACCACCGCCACGCCCCCGCCCACCTGCGGCGGCCAGCCGTCGGCCAGCAGCCGCTGCGGCTCGTACAGCAGGACCAGGGCGGCCGCGCCGCCCAGCAGGACCACCAGCAGCCCCAGCCGGGCCCAGGGCGACAGCAGCGCTCTGGAGCAGCGGACGGCGCGGCTCGGAGGAGGACCGGCGACGGACTCGATGACGGGCTCGGCGACGGACCCGGGGACGGTGTCGAGCATCCGGGGAGACTAGCCGACCCCGGTGAACGGCGCGGCGCCCCCGCGCGAGCCGCCGGGCACACGGCGGGCGAACGGCCCAACCGGCGCCGCGCGTAAAACCGTTCGACGGGGCGCCCGCCGTGCGCCATGATCGGGGCATGTTCCGGTACGCCTTCCTCGCAGCGCCGTCCGCAGTCGCGGACGCGCCGAAGGCTGCCGCGTTCCTCGCAGCGGCACTCGTCGCGGCAGCGGCCGCGTCGGCGCCCCTCGGCGGCGCCCGAAGCTGACCCTTCCCGGAACGTCCGGCGGACCCCGCAGGGGGAGGGTCGGCCAGGCTCAGGGGTCCCGCTCAACGCTTCGAGCACGAGGGACAGCGATCATGCCCAAGACGGCATACGTGCGCACCAAACCGCATCTCAACATCGGCACCATGGGCCATGTCGACCACGGCAAGACCACCCTGACCGCCGCCATCACCAAGGTCCTCAGCGACCGGGGGACCGGCACGTTCGTGCCGTTCGACCGGATCGACCGGGCCCCCGAGGAGGCCGCGCGCGGGATCACCATCAACATCTCGCACGTCGAGTACGAGACCGACACCCGGCACTACGCGCACGTCGACATGCCAGGCCACGCCGACTACATCAAGAACATGGTGACCGGCGCCGCCCAGCTCGACGGGGCGATCCTCGTCGTCTCCGCGCTCGACGGGATCATGCCGCAGACCGCGGAGCACGTCCTGCTCGCCCGCCAGGTCGGCGTCGACCACATCGTGGTGGCCCTGAACAAGGCCGATTCGGCCGACGACGAGTTGACGGACCTGGTGGAGCTGGAGGTGCGCGAGCTGCTCACCGAGCACGGCTACGGCGGCGAGGCGGTGCCCGTCGTCCGGGTCTCGGGGCTGCGGGCGCTGGAGGGCGACCCGCGCTGGACGGGGGCCGTGGAGGCGCTCCTCGACGCCGTCGACACCTATGTGCCGATGCCCGTCAGGTACACGGACGCGCCCTTCCTGCTGCCGGTGGAGAACGTCCTGACCATCACCGGGCGCGGCACGGTCGTCACCGGCGCCGTCGAGCGCGGCACGGTGCGCGTCGGCGACCGCGTGGAGGTGCTCGGCGCCGGCCAGGAGACGGTGGTGACCGGTCTGGAGACCTTCGGCAAGCCGATGGAGTCCGCCGAGGCGGGCGACAACGTCGCGCTGCTGCTGCGCGGCATGCCGCGCGACGCGGTCCGCCGCGGCCATGTGGTCGCGACGCCCGGCAGCCTCCTGCCCAGCCGCCGCTTCACGGCGCGGGTGTACGTGCTCTCCACCCGGGAGGGCGGCCGCAGCACCCCGGTGAGCAGCGGTTACCGGCCGCAGTTCTACATCCGTACGGCCGATGTCGTCGGCGACATCGACCTGGGCGAGGCGGCGGTCGCGCGCCCCGGCGACACGGTGACGCTCACCGTGGAGCTGGGCCGCGACATCCCGCTGGAGGCCGGACTCGGCTTCGCGATCCGCGAGGGCGGCCGTACGGTCGGCGCCGGAACGGTCACGGAGCTGCTGTGAGGCCCTGAGCGCGCCGTGCCCGCCCCGCACGGCGCACAATGGGGACGTGAGCGATCCGATCCCCGTCATACGGGCCGTGGACCACGGCACCGCGAAGCTGCTGCCCGACGTCGACCGCGAGCGGGCGTGGCTGCTGACGGTCGACGGGGTGCCCCAGTCGTACGTCGACCTCGACGAACCGGCCCACCTGGAGTTCGAGTACGTACGGCGCCTCGCGCACGTCGTCGACCTCGCCGCAGAGGAGGGCGAGCCGCTCACCGTGCTGCACCTCGGCGGCGGCGCGTTCACCCTGCCGCGCTATGTCGCCGTCACCAGGCCCGGCTCGCCGCAGGACGTCGTGGAGGCCGACCACGGGCTGCTGGAACTGGTCGCCGCGCAGCTGCCGCTACCCCGCTCCGCCGGGATCACCGCGCACGCGGCGGACGCCAGGAAGTGGCTGGAGGCCGCCCCCGACCGGTCCGCGGACGTACTGATCGGGGACGTCTTCGGCGGCTCACGGGTCCCGGCGCACCTCACCTCCGTCGAGTACGCCCGGCAGGCGGCGCGGGTGCTGCGCCCCGGCGGCGTGTACGCGGCCAATCTCGCCGACGGCGCGCCCTTCGGCTTCCTCCGCTCCCAACTGGCCACCTTCGCCGCGGTCTTCCCCGAGCTGGCGCTCGTTGCCGAGCCCGGCGTGCTGCGCGGCCGGCGCTTCGGCAACGCGGTACTGATCGCCTCGCACACCCCCCTCGACCTCGCCGCCCTGGCCCGGCGCACCGCCGCCGACGTCTTTCCCGCCCGCGTCGAACACGGCGCCGCGCTGCGGAGGTTCACCGGGGACGCGACGGCGGTACGGGACGCCGGAGCGGTCCCCTCACCCCGCCCGCCCGACGGCGCCTTCGCCCTCGGCTGACCCGGCGGGGGCGCCCGCCGCGCCGCCCGTTCCGGTCGGCGGCGGCGGTCGGCGGCGGCGGTCGGCGGGCGCGGTCGGCGCGGTCAGGAAGTGCGGTCGGCGGGCGCGGTCAGGAGGTGCTTTCGCCCTTGCCGCTCAGCCGTACGGTGCTCAGGATCTTCTTGATCGTCGCGTCCGGCAGCTCGTCCGGGACGCCCGCGCTCGCGTGCAGGATCCAGGTCTTGTAGTCGCCCTCGGAGTTGGCGAAGGAGAAGGCGAACGCCTTGCCGTCCGTGTCGCACTTGTTCTTCTTGGTGACCCCGGCGGCCTTGGCCTCCGCGAGACTGCCCTTGAGACCCGACGTGGTCGTGTAGGACGTGGCCTTGCCGACCTTGATCTTTTCCTTGAGGGCGCTCTTGGGCTCCTGCTGCGCGTACGGCGCCCAGGCCCAGTTGCCGGCCTCGTTCTGCGCCGCCTCGGCGGTGCTCTTGGCGCCCCTGGCTCCCTTGGTGCCCGTACCGGCGAGCTTCGTGTACTCCAGCTTGCCGTCCTTGTCGGTGTCCTGGGAGCACCACTCGGACTTGAACGAGGCGGGTGCGGAGAAGGACACGACGGGCGTGCCGTCGCCCTTCGCGTCGTCCTCGTAGCCGGAGATGACGCCGGGCTTCTCGACCTCCCACTCCGGCGGGACGTCGAACTGCGTGCCGTGCTTGGGGTTGGTCACCACCTTCCACCCGGCTATCTGCGGCTCGGCGTTGTCCGAGCCGTCCCGGGGGTTGTCGAGCGAGGGCGTGGCGCTCGGGTCCTCGCTGGCGGACGCGGCGGGCTTGGCGTCCCCGGCCGCCTTGTCGGAGCCGTCGTCGTCCTTGTTCACCACGAAGTACGCGGTTCCGGCGGCGGCCACCACGACCACGGCCGCCGCGACGGCCGCGATCACCGTCGTCTTCTTCTTGCCGCCGTCCTTCGTGGGACCGGAGCCGCCGGGGCCGCCGGGCTGTCCGGGGACGGCGTACTGCGGCACCGTCGGCTGCTGGTAAGGGTTGGGCTGCGCGTATCCCGGCTGCTGCTGCGGATCTCCGGGCTGCTGCTGGGTCCCCGGCTGCGGGGGATAGCCCGGCTGCTGCTGATAGCCGGGCTGTTGCTGATAGCCGGGCTGCTGGTACGGATCCGGCTGCTGGTAGGGATTCGGCTGCTGGTACCCCGGCTGCTGGTACGGATTGGCGTTCTGGTCCTGCGGGTTCTGCTCGCCCCCGGGCGGCTGCTGTCCTGGCCACATGGCCAGTAACGATAGAGGGGCGCGTCCGTCCTGTGTCGGCCGCCCTGTCAGGGGATGGTCAAAAACTGCTACCAGTGGGTAACCTGACGGTTCATGAGTACTGAACAGATCAGCGTCGGCGAGTCGCTCGCCGCCACCGTTCCCATGGTCAGGACCCTCGGGCTGGAGTTCACGGAGGCCGGTGCCGAGCGGGCCGTGGTCCGGCTGCCCGATCAGCCCGCGTTCCACAACCATGTCGGCGGTCCGCACGCCGGCGCGATGTTCACCCTCGCCGAGTCCGCCAGCGGCGCCATCGTCCTCGCCGCCTTCGGCGACCAGCTGGCCAGGGCCGTGCCGCTCGCCGTCAAGGCCGAGATCGGCTACCGCAAGCTGGCGAAGGGCGACGTCACGGCCACCGCCACCCTGGGCAGGCCCGCCGCCGACGTGGTGGCCGAGCTGGACGCCGGCGGACGTCCCGAGTTCCCGGTCGCCGTCGCCCTCACCCGCGAGGACGGCGCGGTCTGCGCCGAGATGAACGTCGTATGGACGCTCCGGCCCCACTCGTGACGCCCGGCTCCTGATTCCCGACCGCGCTCTCCCAGCGGGTAGGCTGCCCGGCGTGCGCCTGCGCGCGCACGCCGGGCAGCCGGGCCGAGGGCCCGCAGAAGACCGGCCCGGCCATCGGCCGGTCAGCACGGGCCGCATCGGCCGGTCATCACGGGAGGAAGCGGCGTTGCACGTCCAGGAGTGGCTCGAAACCGTCCCCGCGGTCAGTGTCTATGTCCTCGTCGGGGTGGTGATCGGGCTGGAGAGCCTCGGGATCCCGCTGCCCGGTGAGATCGTCCTCGTCAGCTCCGCGCTGCTCGCCTCCCAGCACGGCGAGATCAACCCGTACATCCTCGGCGCCTGCGCCACGGCCGGTGCGATCATCGGTGACTCGATCGGCTATGCCATCGGCCGCAAGGGCGGCAGGCCGCTGCTCGCGCGGCTCGGCGCCCGGTTCCCCAAGCACTTCGGCGCGGGGCAGATCGCCATGGCGGAGCGCTCCTTCCAGAAGTGGGGCATGTGGGCGGTCTTCTTCGGCCGCTTCGTCGCGCTGCTGCGGATCTTCGCCGGGCCGCTCGCCGGTGTGCTGCGGATGCCGTACTGGAAGTTCCTGATCGCCAACGTGCTCGGCGGCATCGTCTGGGCCGGTGGCACGACCGCCGTCATCTACTCGGTGGGTGTCGTCGCCGAGGCGTGGCTCAAGCGCTTCTCCTGGCTCGGTCTGCTCCTCGCCGTGCTGATCGGGATCGTCTCCATGCTCGTCGTGAAGAACCGGGCCGCGAAGGCGGGCGAGGGGCACGGGAGCGGCGAGGAGACGGCCGCCGACCGGCCCGAGCCCGTGTCCGCCCCCGTCGCCGACTGATCCGGCCGTCGGCCGCCGGGGTCACTGCACGACGGGCGTGAACGTCACCGGCAGCGAGGTCAGGCCCCGCATCAGGATCGAGGGCCGCCAGGTCAGCTCGTACGGCTCCACCGCCAGCACCACGTCCGGCAGCCGCTCCAGCAGCGTCTCGACCGCCGTACGGGCGATGACGTCGGCCAGCAGCGGGCCGGGGTAGGGGCAGCGGTGCTCGCCGTTGCCGAAGGACAGGTGCGCCGAGTTCTCCGCGCCGATGTGTCCCTCGGGCCAGATCTGCGGATCGGTGTTGGCGGCGGCCAGTCCGAGGACCAGACAGTCGCCCGCCCTGATGTGCTGGCCCCCGAGCCGGGTGTCGCGCACGGCCCACCGGCCGATGTAGTTCTGCATCGGGGTGTCCAGCCACAGCACCTCGTTCAGCGCCTGGCCGACACTGAGCCGGCCCCCCGACACGTTCAGCGCGAACCGGTCGTCGGTCAGCAGCAGCCGCAGGGTGTTGCAGATCCAGTTGGTGGTCGGCTGCTGCGCGGCGGCGATGAGGGTGATCAGGTCCTGGACGATCTCCTCGTCCGTCAGCCCGACCGGATGAGCCAGTATCCGGGAGGTGATGTCAGGACCCGGACTCTCCCGCTTGTCCTTCACCAGCCGTTCGATGCGCTCCTGAGCCCGCCGGTAGGCGGCGACGGGGTCGTCGGACTCCGACGCGTCGAGTGAGATGCCCAGATCCCGCACGAGATCCTCGGTGTCCTGGCTGTCGGGCGACATCCCGCAGAGCCGGACCACCGCGTGCATCGGCAGCGCGTGCGCGTACGCCGCCATCAGCTCGGCCCCGCCGCTGCCCGCGAACGTGTCGATGAGCCGCTCGGCCAGCTCGCGGCAGAGGTGGGCCAGCTCGAACTGGTCGACTGCCTCCAGCGCCTCGGTGATCACCCCGGCCCGCTGCTGGTGCTCCGCGCCCTCCGCGAACAGCACCGAGGGCTGGTGGCGCAGGAAGGGCATCATGGGCCAGTCCTCGGGGATGGCGCTCCACTGGTTCCAGCGCCGGGAGTCCCGGGCGAACAGCTCGTCGTGGCTGGTGACGTAGGTGACCTCGGTGTAGCCGAGCACCAGCCAGGCCGGAATCCCGCCGTCCAGGACGACGGGGGCGATCGCGCCGTGCTCCGCGCGCAGCCTGCGGTAGAGCTGGGACGGGGTCTGATCGTGTTCGAGGCCGCTCAGCAGCGGCGCGTCCGGGTGTACGGGACAGCCCTGGGCCGCGCCGGCCGCTTCCGGGCCGGTTCCTTCGGGGTCGGTCATGGTGTCAGCTCCCTGGCCACGGCCAGTTCGTAGAGGTGGTCCACGAGGGTGATCAGGACGTTCTTGCCGGACGCGCGCACCCGCGCGTCGCAGTCGATCAGCGGGACGTGCTCGGGCAGCGAGAGGGCCTGCCTGATCTCCGCCAGCGAGAAGGCGGAGACGTCGTCGTCGAACCGGTTGACCGCGACGACGAACGGCGTCCTGTGGTGTTCCAGCCGGTCGACGGCGTACCAGGACTCGCTCATCCGCCGGGTGTCGACCAGCACGACCGCGCCGAGGGTGCCGGAGAACAGCCGGTTCCACAGGAACCAGAACCGCTCCTGGCCCGGCGCCCCGAACAGGTAGAGCACCATCCGCTCGTTGAGACTGATCCGGCCGAAGTCGAAGGCCACCGTGGTGGTGGTCTTGGTGGTCAGTCCCGCGGTCTCGTCCACACCGATGCCTGCCTGGGTCATCACCTCTTCGGTGTTGAGCGGCCGGATCTCGCTGACCGAGCGGACGAGGGTGGTCTTGCCGACCCCGAACCCGCCCACGATGACGATCTTCAGACCGGTCTCCGCGGCATCGGGCAACGGGGTGCGGCGGGACGGGAGTTCAGAGGTTGCGGAGTCCATGGAGCACCTCCTTCAAGAGGGCGGAGTCGGGCAGGGAGGAGGCGGAGCCGGCGGCGCGCGGATGCCGGGCGGTGATCCGGCCCGTCGCGAGCAGATCGCCGAGCAGGATCCGTACCACCGTCACCGGCAGGTTCAGCTCGGCGGAGATCTCCACGACCGCGGTGGGGTGCCGGCACACGCTGAGGATCCGTACGTGCTCCGACTGCATCCCCGGTGTGGGTTCGCACTCGCTCACGATCAGCGTGACCAGGTCGAAGGAATTGTCGTCAACCCGGCTGCGGCCACCGGTGACGGTGTACAGCCGGTCGGGGTCCCCGGTGTCGACGGGTCGCCCGGTCATGACGGAGTGCTCTCCTGGACCGGGGTACGGGGCTCGGCCCGCAGGTGGTCGCCGATCTGCTCGACCAGTTCGGTCATCTGATGGCCCACCACGCCCGGGTCGGCGCCGTCCTCGGCGATGACCGCGAGATGGGCGCCCGCGCCCGCCTCCACGATGAAGAGCAGCCCGCCGTGGAATTCGGTCATCGAGTGCCGCACCCCGCCGGTGCCGTTGCCGAACTCGACCGAGGCGCCCTGGGCGAGCGCCTGGATGCCGGAGCAGATCGCGGCCAGCTGATCGGCCTGGTCGAGGGTGAGATGACGGCTCCAGCAGAGCTTCAGCCCGTCGCGCGAGAGGACCAGTGCGTGCCGGGTGCCCGGGGTGCGTTCCAACAGGCTCTCCAGGAGCCAGGTCAGACTGTTGTCAGTGGTCTGCATGGTGTGTGGGGCGGCGAGCACCCGGTAACGAGGTCACCTGCCCGTGTCTCCAATCTGGCGTTCGCGATGAGGTGGGGCGCCGGTCCTCCGGGCGCCGTACGGGGAGCGCACCGCCGCCCGCTATCCGGCCGGGTGCTGTCCTGGCGGGGTGCGGCCCTCCGGTGGGTCGGACGGTGTGCCGTACGGGGTCCCCGTCCCGGGGGCGTCGCAGGAGCGGCGCGACCGGTGGAAGGCGCCGAACTGCGAGCCCGCGTCGCGGCCGTCCCCCGTGCCCCCGTCCTCCGGTTCGGTCCCCGGCAGCGGCCTGCCCCGGTCGGAGGCGGCCATGGTGCGGCCGGGCGGGCGCACCGGCAGCCCGTTGGGCGTCGCCACCCGGGGGCCGCCCCCCGGTGCGGACGGCGCGGGCAGCGTCCAGGCGGGCGCGGGCTCCACGGGGGCCGGTGGCACCGGTGAGTCGTACGAGGCGGACGTGACCCGGGGAACGGGCGGTGAGGGCATCGTCGTCTCCGGATCCGGGCGTCGCAGGAACTGTTCCGGAGCCATACCGCGCTGCTGGGCGAGGAGTTGGGGCGGGAGAAGCACCACGACGCCGGTACCGCCGCGCGACGAGGGCCGGTAGTTGACGCTGATGTGATATTTGGCGGCGAGCCGGCCGACCACGGCGAGCCCGAGCCGGGTGCCCTGGAGATGGGCGAGGTCGGTGACCCGGCCCGACACGGACTCCTCGGCCCGCCGCATGGCGGCGGCGGCCATCTTCAGCCCGCTGTCCTCGATGGTCACCACGATGCCCGCGGTGCGCTCCTCGACGTAGACATGGACCTCGTCGATCGGCGGCGAGAAGTTCGCCGCGTTGTCCATGAGTTCGGCGAGCAGGTGCATCACGGGTTCGGCTGCGAACCCGGCGATCGCGGCCTCGCTGGAGCAGTGCAGCCTGACCCGCTGGTAGGCGGCGATCCGGCCGACCGCGCCGCGCAGGATGGACTCCATCCGGATCGGCTTGTTCCAGGCCCGGCTGGCCCGGCCGCCCATCAGCAGGGCGAGCCGGTCGGTGAGCAGGCCGAGCTGCGAGGTGTTGTGGTCGAGCTTGAGCAGATCGCCGAAGACCTCCTCGCCGTGCCGGTCCTGCATCTCGCGCAGGTCGGCCAGCATGCTGACGGCCTTCGCCTGGACCCGGCTGAGTGCCTTGGCGCTGGCCACCTGAGCGGCGGTGGCCCGCCGCTCGCTGAGGGCGAAGTCCCTGACCAGCGAGTCGACCAGGACCCGAAGCCGCGGGTCGTCCGGCGGATCCACGGTGGCGAGCACCGTGTCGGCGGAGCCGCCGGAGCGCAGCCCGTCGAGCGCCGAGGGCAGCGTCCTGGTGGTCAGCACGTCCAGATCGTCGGCCGCCTTGGTCAGCTGGGCGACGGCACCCTCCCGCTCCTCGGCCGCGCGCACCGCGCGTTCCTCGGCGTGGGCGACCTCGGCGGTGAAGACCTCCAGCACCCGGCGCAGCGACGGATCCACCGGTTCCGGGACGGCGGCGAGCGTCTCCTCGGCGCCCGCGCCGTCGCCCAGCCGCTTGACCACGGCGGGCAGGGTGACGGTGAGCAGCTGCGCGCAGTCCGCGCCGACCTGTGACAGCTGCGACTGCGCGGTCCTGCTCTCGCTCTCCGTCATGACGGCGCCGCGCCGGCCGCGCCGCAGCAGCGCCACGGCGGCGCCCGCGGTGGCCGCCAGACAGAGCCAG
>NZ_QQNA01000237.1:185-13023 GCF_003346515.1 Streptomyces corynorhini | reverse complement strand
ACGACCGGGCCGCCGAACGCCCCGGGATCGCTCAGCAGCGCCGCCACCGGGCTGGCCCCCGCGGGCTCCACCACCATCTTCGCCCGTTCCAGACAGAGCAGCAGCGCGCTGGACAGCTCGTCCTCGGAGACCGTGACCACGTCGTCCACCAGCTCCTGGACGAGCTGGAACGGAATGTCCCCCGGGCGGCCCACCTTGATGCCGTCCGCCATCGTCTGCGCCGCCGCGTATCCGCCCTCGCTGCGCGCGGGCCGCCCGATGGCGGTGGAGACGGCGCAGACGATGGCGGACGGCATCAAGGTGGGCCGCCCGGGGGACATTCCGTTCCAGCTCGTCCAGGAGCTGGTGGACGACGTGGTCACGGTCTCCGAGGACGAGCTGTCCAGCGCGCTGCTGCTCTGTCTGGAACGGGCGAAGATGGTGGTGGAGCCCGCGGGGGCCAGCCCGGTGGCGGCGCTGCTGAGCGATCCCGGGGCGTTCGGCGGCCCGGTCGTCGCCGTGCTGTCGGGCGGCAACGTCGACCCCGTACTGATGCAGCGCATCCTGCGGCACGGTATGGCCGCCGCAGGCCGCTATCTGAGCCTGCGGCTACGGGTCACCGACCGGCCGGGCGCGCTCGCGACGATGCTCGGGGTGCTGTCGGTGGCCGACGCCAATGTGCTGGACGTGAGCCATGTGCGGACGGATCCGCGGCTCGGCCTGACGGAGGCGGATGTCGAGGTGCACCTGGAGACGAAAGGCCCGGCGCACTGCACGGAGGTCGCGGCGGCGCTGCGGGCCGCCGGATACACGATTCTGGGCTGAGGCGCGAAGCCCCGGCACGCGGAAGGACCGACACCACGACCGGCGGACACTGTCCCGTCGGCCGGTGATCCCGGCCCCTCTCAGCCGCTTCCGCTGCTGCCGCGTCTGCTAGCGCCTCTCGTTCGGATCGTGCCGGGCTCGCGAGCCCTGGCATGATCCAAACGAAAGACCCTAGCCCTGGTAAGGCGTGGCGGCGAGGATCTTCACGGCGGCCTTCTTGCCGTTCGGCAGCTCGTACTCCGCGTTGTCGCCGACCTTCTTGCCGTTCACACCGCTGCCCAGCGGGGACTGCGGCGAGTAGGTCTCGATGTCCGAGCTGGCGTACTCGCGCGATGCCAGCAGGAAGTTCAGGGTGTCGTCCTCGTCACCGTCGAAGGCGATGGTGACGACCATGCCGGGCTCGACGACGCCGTCGTCCGCCGGGGCCTCGCCCACCTTGGCGCTCTGGAGCAGCTGCGTGAGCTGGCGCACGCGCAGCTCCTGCTTGCCCTGCTCCTCCTTGGCCGCGTGGTACCCGCCGTTCTCCTTCAGGTCACCCTCATCACGGGCCGCCGAGATCTTCACAGCGATCTCCGTGCGGGCGGGACCAGACAGGTAGTCCAGCTCGGCCTTGAGCTGGTTGTACGCCTCCTGGGTGAGCCAGGTGACGTTCTCGCTGGTCTGGGTCACAGGTGCTCCTCGTAGGTACCGGGAATACAAAGCAACGCCCTACCCAAAGGATGTGCCTTCTCGGGTGGACGAAACCACGAGCCTAACAATTTCGTGGCGCGAGGGGGAGGACAATTGCCGTCAGAAAAGCGTTGACGCAGGTCAGCGCCGATGTGTACGGCGGGGCGCTGTGCGGGTACGCGCCGTGGCCGTACCGCCGTACCGCCGTACCCCGCCCGCGACCGGGCCGGACCTCAGTCCGTCGTGCAGCCCACCAGCTCGGTGCTCGTGGCGCTCTCCGTCGTACGGATCGTGACGACCGTGTCGATCCTGGTCCCGCCCGCCTCGAAGCGGACGTCCTTGCGGCCCACCTCGGCGCCGCTCTCCGCGAGGGAGCGCAACGTACAGCTTCCGGTGGCGTCCCGGTCCTTGCGGACCTCAAGGTGCGCCTCGACCCGGCTGTCGGAAATCCGCTTGAACTTGATCAGCTCGCCGGAGACACTCCGGTCGACCACGTAGTGGTAGCCGAACCAGGCGACGAGAGCGACCAGGAGGGCGCCGAGCACCGCGCCCAGACGCCGCAGCCGTCGGTCCGCGTGCTCGTCCGCAGAGCGGCCGTAGCGGCCCTGGGGGAGATCCTCGCGCACCGCGGCCATGGTCGGTTCCTTTCGGATTCAAACAGCCGGAATTTCCGCCCCCCGATATCCGTCACTATAGAAGCCGACCGATGCGACACATCACTGAGGACCGAGTCTTGACTGACCAGCTGCGACTGATGGCCGTCCATGCCCACCCCGACGACGAGTCGAGCAAGGGCGCGGCCACCATGGCCAAGTACGTGTCCGAGGGGGTGGACGTGCTGGTCGTGACCTGCACCGGAGGCGAGCGCGGCTCCATCCTGAACCCCAAGCTCCAGGGCGACGCCTATATCGAGGCGAACATCCACGAGGTGCGCAGGAAAGAGATGGACGAGGCGCGCGAGATCCTCGGCGTCGGCCAGGAATGGCTGGGGTACGTGGACTCCGGGCTGCCGGAGGGCGATCCGCTGCCGCCGCTGCCCGAGGGCTGCTTCGCGCTGGAGGACGTCGACGAGGCGGCCGGCCGGCTCGTCCGGTCGATCCGTTCGTTCCGGCCGCAGGTGATCACCACCTACGACGAGAACGGCGGATACCCGCACCCCGACCACATCATGACCCACAAGATCTCCATGGTGGCCTTCGAAGGCGCCGCGGACGCCGTGAAGTACCCCGAGGACGAGTTCGGGCCCGTCTGGCAGCCCATGAAGCTCTACTACAACCAGGGCTTCAACCGGCCGCGCACGGTCGCGCTGCACGAGGCGCTGCTGGCGCGCGGGCTGGAGTCCCCGTACGGCGACTGGCTGAAGCGGTGGGACGAGTTCCAGCGCGCCGAGCGGACGCTCACCACGTACATCCCGTGCGACGAGTTCTTCGAGATCCGGGACAAGGCGCTGATCGCGCACGCCACCCAGATCGACCCCGAAGGCGGCTGGTTCCGTATCCCGCTCGACCTCCAGCGGGAGATCTGGCCGACGGAGGAGTACGAGCTGGCGAAGGCGCTCGTCGGTACCTCCCTCCCCGAGAGCGACCTCTTCGCGGGCATCCGCGACAATGCCTGATATGTATGCGACCCAGGCGATGACGCACGTGGTTCCTCTTGCCCAGGACCTCGACCAGAACAAGGTGACGCCCGGCGTGCTCGGGTTCATCGTGTTCGCCGTGATGGCGGGCGGTGTGTGGATGCTGATGAAGTCCATGAACCGCCACATGAACATGGTCAACTTCGAGGAGCGGCCGGAGCCGGGCGAAAAGGCGGAGCCGACCCCGGCGGCGACGGCCGCCGAGCCGCGCGGCGAGTAGCCGACCGCGCGCGTCACGTCACGCTCCCCGGACCCCACGCCCGCGGGCGACGGGCGGTCCGGGGAGCGGTCGCGCGCGTCACGCGGGGGTGGCCTCCACCCGCGCGTCACGCGGGGGTGACCTCCACCGGTACGCCCATCACCTCGCGGGCGTTGCGGTTCGGCACCATCCCCAGGTTCCACGCCTGCCAGCCGTCCTCCAGCCGCACCCCGCGGCCCAGCATCACCGTGAAGGCCGACGCGGACTCCGCGAGCTTGCCGTCGCGCGCCGGGTGCGTCGCGGCGATCAGCTCCCGCAGCTCCTGTTCCGCGACGACCGAGCCGACCTCTGTGCCGCCCGCCGAGGCGTACGGCAGCAGCGTGCAGCGCAGGAAGCGCGCCCAGTCGCCGCCGCGGCGGTCGCCGTACGAGTCGAAGAGCGCGGCCGACTCCTCGCACAGCCGCAGCGCCTGCGCGGGCCGGTTGTTGCCCGCGTCGACGACGGCCAGCTCCAGACAGGTCCACGCCTCGCCGTGGGCCACGCCGATGCGGTGGAAGTCCGCGCGCGCGTCGACCAGCAGCTGACGGGCGAAGCCCGAGTTGCGCAGATTGCCGGTCTGCGCGGCCCGCTGGTCGCGGGTGACGCGCCCCGAATGATGCCGGGCGCACGCCAGCCCGTACACGTCGCGCATCCGCGAGAACATCGTGCGCGCCCGCTCCAGCTCCCGTACCGCCTGGTCGCGCTCGCCGCCCTCCTCCAGCGCCTGTCCCAGGTAGTACAGCGTCCACGCCTCGCCGCGCGCGTCCTCGTTCTCGCGGTGCCTGGCCAGCGCCTCGCGCAGCTGGTCCACCGCCTCGCCCGGCTCGCCCTCCACCAGCCGCGCGCGGGCCAGCTGCGTCGTCGCCCACGCCTCGCCGCGCCCGTCGTGCGTCCGGCCGTACAGGTCGAGCCCCGCGCGCAGCTCGCCCTCGGCGCGTGCCGTGTCGCCCATGCGCAGGAACAGCTGCCCCAGCTGGTAGTGCGACCACGCCTCACCGTGCACCGACTCGCTCTCCCGGTGCAGGCCCAGCGCCGTCGTCAGCAGCGTGAGCGCCTCCTCGACCCGGCCCCGGTCCCGCTCGACCGCCGCCAGGGCGTGCAGGGTCCAGCCGCGGTCCCCGGCCAGTGACGGCTGGTCCTGCAGCGCCAGCGCCTCGCGGAGCCTCGCCGACGCCTCGGTCAGATTGCCCTGGTGGTGCAGGGTGATCCCCAGCGAACACAGCGCGCGCGCCGCCCCCGCGTCGTGCTGCGCCTCCCGGTAGAGGCTCACGACCGAGGTCAGCGTCGTGCGCGCCTTGTCCAGCTCGCCGAGCTGCCGGGCCGCGATGCCCGTACGCCACTGCACCGAACGCACCAGCAGACCCTGGTCGATGGCCTGCGTCAGCTCGTTGATCTCACCGAGCCGGTAGAGGTCGCCGCGCAGCAGGCAGTAGTCGCACAGCGCGCCCAGCAGATTGAGCACGGCCTCCTGGTCGACGCCCTCCGCGTACCGCAGGGTGGCCGTGATGAAGCTCGACTCGTCGTCCAGCCAGCGCAGCGCCGCGTCCAGCGAGGTGAAGCCGTGGCCGCCCGCCGCGCTCCTGAAGAGATCCGCGCGCGTGGAGGTCTTCCCATCGACCAGCCGGATCACCGAGTCGGCCAGCTCGCCGTAGTTGCGGATCAGCCGCTCCTGCGCCGCCGTGCGCTCCTCCGCGGGCTCCTCCTCGCGCAGCCGCGCGTGCACGAAGGTACGGACGACGTCGTGCAGCCGGTAACGGCTGCCGCGCACATGGTCGATCAGCCCGGCCCGCGACAGCGCGGACAGCAGCCGCCCGGCCTCCTGCTCGTCCGTCGCCAGCAGCGCGGCGGCCGCGGCGGCGCCGAGCGAGGCGCGGCCGGCCAGCGCGAGCCGCCGCAGCAGCCTGCGGGCCTGGTCGTTCTGGTCGGTGTAGCGCAGCCACAGGGCCCGCTCGACCGGCTCGACCGGACCGTACGCGGACAGGTCGGCGGCCAGCTGGAGTTCGGTGCGCCCGCCGAGCGAGGAGCCCGCGATGCGCAGCGCGAGCGGCAGCCCGCCGCACAGTTCGCGCACGCTGTCGGCGGACTGGAAGTCGTAGGGACCGGCCGCCTCCCTGGCGGCGTCGCCCGCGGCGATCCGCAGCAGCTCCTCGGAGCCCGCGCCGTCCAGCGCCTCCACCGGCAGCTGGTGCACCCAGGCCGGCACATCGGCGGCCAGCTCCAGCGGGGAGCGCGCCGTCACCAGCACCAGGCTGTCCGAGCGCTCCGGCACCAGCGTCCTCACCTGCTCGGGGTCGGAGGCGTCGTCCAGCACCACCGTCACCGGAAGGCCCGTCAGATGCTGGTGGTACAGCTCGCTCAGCCGCCGCACCTGCTGCGCGGGCGAGGAGCCCTCGCGGAACAGCAGCTGCTCGCGCGGCGCGCCCAGCCGGTTCAGAAGATGCAGCAGCGCGTCCCGGGTCGACAGCGGCGGCTCCAGGGTGCCGCCGCCGCGCAGATCGACCACGCACGCCCCGCGGAACTGGTCCTTGAGCTGGTGCGCCGCGCGGACGGCCAGCTCGGTGCGGCCGGAGCCGGGCGCGCCGTGCAGCACCACCACCGTCGGCTTCGTCTCCGTCGACGCGCGCGCCGCGTGCACCCACTGCGCGATCTGCGCCATCTCCGCGCGGCGCCCCGCGAACGGCCCGTCGGGCTCCGGCAGATGGCCGAAGGACTGCTCCAGCACGGTACGGCGGCGGGCCGCCGCGCTGCGGTCGCCGCCGCGCAACTGCGGTACGACCACGGACTTCTTGGCGGTGCGCTGCGTCGCGGAGACCAGCACCCGCTGCTGCTCAAGGAACGGGCGGATGCCCCGTACCTCCAGCGCCGTCAGCCACTGGAGCCTCAACTGCTCCGTGCCGCCCGGCTGTCCCGCCGCTCCCGCTCTGCGGTGCGCGGCCGGCCAGTGCGCGGCGGTCACCTTGGCGACGGTCGTCGCCGCCCCGGCCACGGCGACGGCGGCCCCGGCGCCGAGCGCGATCCCGGCCGCTGTCCCGAACGCGACATCGGCGCCGACGGCGGCGAGGGCGGCGACGGACGTCACCAGCGCGGGCGTTCCGATGGCCTGTTTGCTGAACCGCTGCGACAGCGGCGGACGCTCGGCCGTGTCCGCGTCGAGCGCCCGTACGTACGCGGTGTACTCCTCGTCGACGCCCGCCGCCATCGCGTCCAGCGCGCCGCGCCCGCGGGACAGCAGTGCGTTCCCCTCGCTCCGCCCGCCGGAGCGCCGGACTTCTTCCTCCACGGCGCGCACCAACAGCCTCTCGGCCTCGGCCCGGTGGCTTTCCCGCATCTGCGTCCCCCTCCGAGAGCATGAGTGAGAGCACATTGTCCTGCGTCCGGGGCGTGAGCGCGAGTGCGGCCGGTACGACAAGTCACGCCCGGACACGACTGAACAGCGTGGAGCCCTCGCCCGGCCGAGAAGGTGAAGGGCGCGCCGTCCAGTGCCCAGACGTTCCCTCCGCCGCGCCGCCCTCGCCCCGTGGCCGCGCCCGGCTGCGCCGCGGGCGGGCACCGCGGCCCTCGTGAGCGAGGATGGGTTCCATGGCGAACCGACTGGCCCATGAGACCTCCCCGTACCTCCTCCAGCACGCGACCAACCCCGTCGACTGGTGGCCCTGGTCGCCCGAGGCGTTCGCCGAGGCCCGGCGGCGGGACGTGCCGGTGCTGCTGAGCGTCGGGTACAGCAGTTGCCACTGGTGCCATGTGATGGCGAGCGAGAGCTTCGAGGACCTCACCACCGCCAAGTATCTGAACGCGCACTTCGTCAGCGTCAAGGTCGACCGCGAGGAGCGGCCCGACGTCGACGCCGTGTACATGGAGGCCGTGCAGGCGGCGACCGGGCAGGGCGGCTGGCCCATGACGGTGTTTCTGACGCCGGACGCGGAGCCGTTCTACTTCGGTACGTACTTCCCGCCCGCGCCCCGGCACGGCATGGCGTCCTTCACGCAGGTGCTGGAGGGGGTCAGCGCCGCCTGGACCGACCGGCGCGAGGAGGTCACCGAGGTGGGGGCCCGCATCGTGACGGAGCTGGCCGGGCGGTCGCTCGCGCACGGCGGGGACGGGGTGCCGGGGGAGGGGGAGATGACGCAGGCGCTGCTGGGGCTGACGCGGGAGTACGACGCGGGGCACGGCGGGTTCGGCGGGGCGCCGAAGTTCCCGCCGTCCATGGTCGTCGAGTTCCTGCTGCGCCACCACGCCCGTACCGGCTCCGAGGGCGCGCTCCAGATGGCGGCGCACACGTGCGAGGCGATGGCGCGCGGCGGGATCTACGACCAGCTGGGCGGCGGCTTCGCCCGCTACGCGGTCGACCGGGAGTGGGTCGTGCCGCACTTCGAGAAGATGCTGTACGACAACGCTCTGCTGTGCCGGGTGTACGCGCATCTGTGGCGTGCCACCGGCTCCGATCTCGCCCGTCGGATCGCGCTGGAGACCGCCGACTTCCTGGTACGCGAACTGCGCACGCCCGAGGGCGGGTTCGCCTCCGCGCTCGACGCCGACAGCGACGACGGCAGCGGCGGGCACGCCGAGGGCGCCTTCTACGTCTGGACGCCGGAGCGGCTGCGCGAGGTGCTGGGGGAGGCGGACGCCGAGTTCGCCGGCCAGTACTACGGGGTGACGCGGGAGGGCACGTTCGAGGAGGGCGCCTCCGTGCTGCAACTGCCCGTCGGGGAGGGGCTGGTGGATGCGGAGCGCGTCGAGTCCGTACGGGCCCGGCTGTTCGCCGCGCGCGAGGAGCGCCCGCGCCCCGGCCGGGACGACAAGGTCGTGGCCGCCTGGAACGGCCTGGCGATCGCCGCGCTGGCCGAGACCGGCGCCTACTTCGACCGGCCCGATCTGGTGGAGCGGGCCACGGAGGCCGCCGATCTGCTCGTACGGGTGCACCTGGACGACGCGGCGCGTCTCTGCCGTACCTCGAAGGACGGCAGGGCCGGGGCGAACGCGGGGGTCCTGGAGGACTACGGCGATGTCGCGGAGGGGTTCCTCGCGCTCGCGGCCGTCACCGGCGAGGGCGCGTGGCTGGAATTCGCCGGGTTCCTGCTGGACATTGTGCTCGACAAATTCGTGGCCGAGAGCGGGGGAGCGCTGTTCGATACGGCCGACGACGCCGAACAGTTGATCCGGCGTCCGCAGGATCCGATGGACAACGCGACCCCGTCCGGCTGGACCGCCGCCGCCGGAGCGCTCCTCTCGTACGCCGCGCACACCGGCTCCGAGGCGCACCGGAGCGCCGCGGAAGGCGCCCTCGGCGTGGTGAAGGCGCTCGGACCGCGCGCGCCGCGCTTCATCGGCTGGGGGCTCGCGGTCGCCGAGGCGCTGCTCGACGGTCCGCGCGAGATCGCCGTCGTGGGCCCGGCGGGCGACGCGCGTACGGCGGAACTGCACCGTACGGCGCTGCTCGCCACCGCGCCCGGCGCGGTGGTCGCGGCCGGTGTGCCGGGCGGGGCGCCGGGGGGCGCGCCGGGCGAGGGGTCCGGCGGCGACGAGTTCCCGTTGCTGACGGGCCGTCCGCTGGTCGACGGCGCCGCCGCCGCCTACGTCTGCCGACGTTTCGTCTGTTCCGCACCGACGACCGAAGTAAGCGAACTAAAAGACGAGTTGCACGTGTTCGAGTAGAAGGTGGCCTGTTTCCGACCGGGCGGGAATCAGCCTGAAACGTGGCATTCACCCAATCAGCCCTGCGCCCGTCACAGGTCCCCCTTATTGTCTTCACCGGACGCCCAACGGCGCACCGGCGGCGAGCCGCGCGCACCGGAGGGAACGCAGGACCGGCCGGGGGCAGCACGGGACCGGTCGGGGGGAGACGGGGCCGGGGGAGAGCGGCCCCAGGGGGAAGCAGGACCCAGGGGGAAGCAGGACCAAGGGGAAATCAGTACCAGGGGGTACGGCGGGTGAGCCGGCGGCCAGGGGGGCCCTGCCGCGGTCCACCCGACCCCCCGGACGGCCGAGGGGGGCCACTTGTTCACGTCCGTGCTCATCGCCGCCATTTCGCTGGCGCTCTTCTGGATGGCCGCGTTCACGCTCTGGTGGCAGATGCACGCCTGGCGTACACCGGAGACGCTGGCCGCCACCAGATTCGACCCGCCCGACGGCGGACGGGAAGGCTCGTTCTCGCTGCTCCTGCCCGCCCGGCACGAACAGGCCGTACTGGAACACACCATCGAACGGCTGCTGGAATCCAGCCACAGCAGATTCGAGATCATCGTCATCGTCGGCCACGACGACCCGGAGACCACCGAGGTCGCCGAGCGGGCGGCGGCCCGCGATCCGCGCCGCGTCAGGGTCGTGGTCGACACGCACGAGGCCAAGAACAAACCCAAGGCGCTCAACACCGCGCTGCCGCACTGCACGGGCGACATCGTCGGCGTCTTCGACGCGGAGGACCAGGTCCATCCCGCACTGCTCACCCATGTCGACCACGCCTTCCGCTCCACCGGCGCCGACGTGGTCCAGGGCGGCGTCCAGCTGATCAACTTCCACTCCAGCTGGTACAGCCTGCGCAACTGCCTGGAGTACTTCTTCTGGTTCCGCAGCAGACTCCATCTGCACGCGCAGAAAGGCTTCATCCCGCTCGGCGGCAACACCGTCTTCGTACGGACCGATGTGCTGCGCGAGGCCGGCGGCTGGGACCAGAACTGCCTGGCCGAGGACTGCGACCTGGGCGTACGGCTCTCCAGCGTCGGCAAGAAGGTCGTCGTCGCCTACGACTCCGACATGGTGACCCGCGAGGAGACCCCGGACACCCTGATGTCCCTGCTCAAGCAGCGGACCCGGTGGAGCCAGGGCTTCCTCCAGGTCTACCGCAAGAACGACTGGCGCCAACTGCGCACGCCGGGACAGCGGTTGCTCGCGCGCTACACCCTGATGACACCGTTCCTCCAGGCGTTCACCGGCGTGGTCATTCCGCTGAACGTGTGCGTCGCCCTGTTCCTCGACGTACCGGTCGCGATCGCGTTCGTGACCTTTCTGCCGCTGCTCGCCGCCCTGGTCACCTTCGTCTTCGAACTCGTCGGACTCCATGACTTCGGCCGGCAGTACGGACTCCGCGTCCGCCTCTCGCACTACCTCAAGCTCATCGTCGGCGGCCCCTTCTACCAGGTGCTTCTCGCCGGAGCGGCCATCCGCGCCGTCTGGCGCGAGCACCGGGGGCGCAACGACTGGGAGCTGACCAGCCATGTCGGCGCGCATCTCCGAGAGGACGTCCCCGCGTGACCTCCACCCTTCCCGCGGTGCCGCCGGACCAGCACAGACCGGCCGTACCCGCGCAGCGGAGCCATGCCCCCGCCCGGAAGCCGGGCACGGCGGCGGACAGCGGCCTCGACCCGGACCAGGGCGGTCCCGGCACCGGCCGGACCGCCGGGCAGCCCGTCGCCCGGCCCGTCGTACGCTTCCGCCGCTCCCGCTCCGACCTGATCCTCTGCGGCGTCCTCCTCGTCGCGATCCTCGTCGTCCAGGGCTGGAACATCCAGCACTACCCGACCCTCAGCGACGACGAGGGCACCTACCTCGCGCAGGCGTGGGCCGTCCAGGAGGGCAAGGGGCTCGCCCACTACACGTACTGGTACGACCATCCGCCGCTCGGCTGGCTCCAGATCGCCTTCCTGACCTGGCTGCCCTCGCTCCTGTCGCCCGACTCGATGACCGTCGCCACCATGCGGGCCGCGATGCTGCTGGTCAGCGCCGCCAGCGCGGTCCTCCTCTACGTACTGGCGCGCCGTCTGTGGCTGCCGCGCTGGGCCGCCGGGCTCGCGATGGCCCTCTTCGGGCTCTCCCCGCTCTCCGTCGTGCTCCAGCGGGAGATCTTCCTCGACAACATCGCGGTGATGTGGACGCTGCTCGCGTTCTGCCTCGCGGCGTCGCCGAGCAGGCATCTGTGGCACCACTTCGCGGCCGGAGTGGCCGCCGCGGTCGGGGTGCTCACCAAGGAGACGATGCTCGTCGTCCTGCCCGCGCTGCTGGTCACGATGTGGCGGCACAGCCATCGTGACACCCGCAAGTTCGCACTGACCGGCGCGGTGACGGCCTGTGCGCTGATCGGCCTCTCGTATCCGCTGTTCGCCCTGCTCAAGGGCGAGTTGCTGCCCGGCGGCGGCCATGTCTCGCTCTGGGACGGTGTGACGTACCAGATGAGCCGCCCCGGCTCCGGTTTCGTCCTCGATCCGGGCAGCGGATCGTACGGGGTGCTCCAGTCCTGGCTGTACTACGACCGGATCCTGCCGCTCGGCGGGATCGCGGCGGCCCTGCTGCTGGTCGCGACGCTGCGCTGGTCGGTCACCGCGCGGGCGCTGGCCGGGCCCGCGCTCGCGGTGGTGATCCTCACCGCGGTGGCGCTGCGCCCCGGCGGCTATCTGCCCGCGATGTACATCATCCAGGGGCTGCCGTTCCTGGCGCTGGTGCTGGCGGGCGGCGCGGCGTCCGTCACCCACGCCGTGCTGCGCAAGGGGCGCGGGACCGGGGAGAGCCGGAAACGGGCCGGCGTACGGTGGACGGCCCTGGTCGCGCTGGCCGCGTCGGCGGCGGTGCTCGTCGTACCGCGCTGGTACGACGGCAACCACACGGCGCTGACCGTCGACGACAACGCGTCGTACCGCGCGGCGGCCTCCTGGATGGCGCGCGAGGTGGCGGATCCGGCCGCGGCGCGGGTGCTGGTGGACGACGCGCTCTGGCTCGACCTCGTCCACGCCGGATACGAGCCGGGGCTCGGCGCCATCTGGTTCTACAAGGCCGACCTCGACCCGGCCGTCACCACGACCATGCCGGACGGCTGGCGCGACCTGGACTACGTCGTCGCCTCGCCGACCGTACGGCGCGACGCGCGCGATCTGCCCAACGTGCGGGCCGCGCTGGACCATTCGACCGCGGTCGCGGTCTTCGGCGACGGCGAGGACCGGATCGAGATCCGGCGGATCACGGGCAGCGACGCGCGTGCGGGCGGCGAACGGAGTGCGGGCAGCGACGCGCCTGCGGGCAGCGAGCGGAGTACGGGCAGCGAGCGGATCGCGGGAGGCGACGCGCGATGAGCATTCTTCCCCCCATCGGGGCCGACGGGCACGGTACCCACGGCGAGCACGGCGAGCACGGCGAGCGCGGCAGGCGCGGCAAGCGCGGCAAAGGAGCACCGGTGACCGGACAGGACCTGGAGACGGCGGCGCTCGCCGAGCCCGGAGCCGTCACCGTCATCATCCCGACCTTCAACGAGGCGGGAAACATAAGGGAGTTGCTCCGCCAGCTGACCGACGCGGTACCGGCCAGGCTGCCCTGCGAGGTCCTCTTCGTGGACGACTCCACGGACGACACCCCGGCCGTCATCGCCTCCGCCGCGCAGGACTGCCCCTTCCCCGTCAACGTGATCCACCGCGACGCGCCGGAGGGCGGCCTCGGCGGCGCCGTCGTCGAGGGGCTCAAGGCCGCGGGGTCCGACTGGATCGTCGTCATGGACGCCGACCTCCAGCACC
>NZ_QQNA01000237.1:0-124 GCF_003346515.1 Streptomyces corynorhini | reverse complement strand
CGGCAGCCGGGCCGGTCTGGCGGGCGGCTACCGGGTCGCCGTGTCGCGCTGCGCGACCTGGCTGACCAAGTCCCTCTTCCCGCGCCGGTTGCGCGGCATCAGCGATCCGATGAGCGGCTTCTTC
>NZ_QQNA01000236.1 GCF_003346515.1 Streptomyces corynorhini | reverse complement strand
CGCCCGCCCCGGGGTCTCCCTCTCCCCCGCGCGCTCCGTCGCCGGGGACACCGCGCGTCCTGCGGGCGATGAACGACCGCGCCGTACTGGATCTGCTCCTGGCCCACGGGCCGCTCTCCCGGACGCGTACGCGGCAGCTGACCGGCCTGTCGAAGCCCACCGTCTCGCAGCTGCTCTCACGGCTCGAAACCGCCGGACTCGTCGTCGCCACCGGCACCAGCGAGGGCGGGCCGGGCCCGGGGGCGCGGCNNGCGTACGCCGCCGGGCTCGACGTGATCCCGGGGCGGATCCTCGCCGCCGTCGCCGACATCACCGGCACGGTCGTCGGGGAGTACGAGCTGGCCACACCGGAGGGTGCGGCCGAGAGCACCGCGCGGCAGGTGGAGCGGGCGCTGTACGGCGCCGTACGGGCCGCCGGACTGGCCCCCGCCGAGCTGCGCCGGGTGGTGATCGGCACGCCCGGCGCGTTCGATCCGGCCACCGGGCGGCTGCGGTACGCGGCCCATCTGCCCGGCTGGCACTCCGGCACGCTGCGGGCCGAGCTGGCGGCGGCGCTGCCGATGGCCGTCGAGTACGAGAACGACGTCAACCTCGCGGCCGTCGCCGAGCGACAGCTCGGAGCGGCGCGCGGGAAGCGGGACTTCGTCCTGCTCTGGAACGAACACGGCCTCGGCGCGGCCCTGTTCATCGGCGGACAGCTGTACCGGGGCTTCACCGGCGGCGCGGGCGAGGTCGGCTTCCTGCCGGTCCCCGGCACGCCGCTGGTGCGCCGGGCCGCCAAGGTGAACAGCGGCGGCTTCCAGGAACTGGCGGGCGCCCAGGCCGTGCCGAGGCTCGCCCGCGCCCTGGGCATCGACATCCCGGAGCAGCGGCCGGAACAGCCGTACGTCGAGGTCGCGGCCCGGCTGCTGGCGCGCGCGGCGGCCGTGCACACCACGGACGCGCCCGGATCCGCGGACCACGGATACGCGGACCACGGGCGCTCGGACCACGGATGCGTGGGCCAAGGGCGCGCCCAGAGCGGCCGGCTGGCCGAGCTGCTGCGGCTGTACGCCCAGCGCATCGCCACCGGTCTCGCCGCCGTCACGGCGGTGCTCGACCCCGAACTGGTCGTCCTCGCGGGCGCGGTGACCGGCGCGGGCGGCGAGCCGCTGCGCGCCCTCGTCGAACGGGAACTGGCCGAGCTGGCCGCGTCCCGGCCCCGGCTCGTCCTCGGCGAGGTCCAGCGCCGTCCGGTCCTGCGGGGCGCGCTGGAGAGCGCCCTCGCGACCACGCGCGACGAGGTGTTCGACACCTCCCACTGACCGCAGGACACGACGCCGCAGGACACGACGCCGTACGACACCGACCAGAGTGACCAGAGGGAAGGGCCACGACCATGAAGCTCGCCGTGGTGGGCGGAGGATCCACCTACACACCCGAACTGATCGACGGATTCGCCCGGTTGCGGGACACCCTGCCGATCGGGGAACTCGTCCTGATCGACCCGGCGGCCGACCGGCTCGACCTGGTCGGCGGGCTGGCGCGGCGGATCTTCGCCAGACAGGGCCACCCCGGCCGTATCACCACCACCTCCGACCTGGACGCGGGTGTCGCGGGCGCCGACGCGGTCCTGCTCCAGCTGCGCGTCGGCGGGCAGGCCGCCAGGCTCAGGGACGAGACCTGGCCGCTGGAGTGCGGCTGCGTCGGCCAGGAGACGACCGGTGCGGGCGGGCTCGCCAAGGCGCTGCGCACGGTGCCGGTGGTGCTGGACATCGCGGAGCGGATCAGGCGCGCCAGTCCGGACGCCTGGATCATCGACTTCACCAACCCGGTGGGGATCGTGACCCGGGCGCTGCTCGGGGCCGGGCACCGGGCGATCGGGCTGTGCAACGTCGCGATCGGCTTCCAGCGGAAGTTCGCGCGGCTGCTGGACGTCGCGCCCGCCGAGGTGCATCTGGAGCACGTCGGGCTGAACCATCTGACCTGGGAGCGGGGCGTGCGGCTCGGCGGCCCCGAAGGGCCCGACGCGCTGCCCGGACTGCTGGCCGGGCACGCCGAGGCGATCGCGGCGGATCTGCGGCTGCCGCGCGCGCTGCTCGACCGGCTCGGGGTGGTGCCCTCGTACTATCTGCGCTACTTCTACACGCACGACGAGGTGGTACGGGAGCTGGCGACCAAGCCGTCCCGCGCCGCCGAGGTGGCCGAGATGGAGAAGCGGCTGCTGGAGATGTACGGCGATCCCGCGCTGGACGAGAAGCCGGAGCTGCTGGCGCGGCGCGGCGGCGCGTTCTACTCGGAGGCGGCGGTCGATCTGGCGGCGGCGCTGCTGCGCGGTGGCGGCAGCCCGTACCAGGTGGTGAACACGTACAACAACGGCACGCTGCCGTTCCTCGCGGACGACGCGGTCATCGAGGTGCAGGCCCGGGTGGACACCTCGGGCGCGGTGCCGCTGGCGGTGCCGGCGCTGGAGCCGCTGTACGCGGGGCTGGTCGCGCAGGTCACGGCGTACGAGGATCTCGCGCTGGAGGCGGCGCTGCGCGGGGGCAGGGACCGGGTCTTCGCGGCTCTGCTGGCGCATCCCCTGATCGGCCAGTTCGAGAGCGCGGAGGCGCTCACCGACAAGCTGATCGCGCACAACAGGGAGCACCTGGCGTGGGCGTGAGCGGGCGGGTGGACGGAGTGGACGGAGCAGGCGTGCGGGGCGGCCCGGCCGGTGGCGCGGGCGAGGAGCCGGCGGCCGGGCGCGGGAGCGTGCTGGCCGTCGACGCGGGGAACAGCAAGACCGACGTGGCCGTGATCGGCGCCGACGGGTCGGTGCTCGGCGCGGCGCGCGGCGGCGGCTTCCAGCCGCCGAAGGTGGGGATCGGCCCGGCGCTCGACACGCTGGAGCGGGCGGTGACGGAGGCGGCTTCGGCGGCCGGGCTGCCGGTGCGGGACCTGGCCGATCAGGTGTCCGCGTGTCTGGCCAACGCGGATCTGCCGGTCGAGGAGCGGGAGTTGGCGCGGGCGGTACGGGAGCGGGGGTGGGGCCGTACCACGCGGGTGCGCAACGACACCTTCGCCGTGCTGCGGGCCGGACTGCCGGGCGGCGCGCCGCCCCGGGGCGTGGCGGTGGTCTGCGGTGCGGGCATCAACTGCGCGGGGCTGCTGCCGGACGGCCGTACCGCGCGCTTCCCGGCCGTCGGGCGGCTCTCCGGTGACTGGGGCGGCGGTTCGGGTCTCTCGGAGGAGGCGCTGTGGCTGGCGGCGCGGGCCGAGGACGGCCGGGGCGAGCCGACGGAGCTGGCGCGGACGCTGCCGGGCCACTTCGGGCTGGGTTCGATGGACGAGCTGATCGAGGCGCTGCACCTGGGCCGGATCCCGTTCGCGGGCCGGTACGAGCTGACGCCGGTGCTGTTCGAGACCTGTACGGCGGGCGACGCGGTGGCCGCCTCGGTGGTCGACCGGCTGGCCGAGGAGGTCGTCCTGCTGGCGACGGTCGCGCTGGAGAGGCTGGGGCTGCTCGGAGAGGAGACGCCTGTGGTGCTGGGCGGCAGCGTGCTGGCGGCCCGCCATCCCCGGCTGGACGGGCGGATCCGCGTGCTGATGGCGGCCCGCGCGCCGAAGGCGGTCGTCGGGGTGGTGACGGCGCCGCCGGTGCTGGGCGCGGGTCTGCTGGGTCTGGACCAGGCAGGGGCGAACGCGCGTGCCTATACCCGGCTGGCCGCGCATTACGCGTGACTCAGGGGGTAACCAGGGCTGTGGAGGGGGAAGTTCATTCCTGCGCGTGAGAACTCCTCCCGGGGGGAACCGATCATGGGGCCCCGGCGTATTCAGGGGAGAGGGAGAGCGGGGCGGGCCTGCCGGGTGCGATACGTACAAGATCCCGTCAAGCCTGATGTGGTGGGCGGCCCTTGCGGTCATACTGCTGCCCGGGAGTTTTCCCCCGACCCGCAGGAGGCGGGCCGTCGTCAGATGACCGAGGGGGAGGCCACGTGACATACCCGTCGAATGTGCGCACCGCGCCGCCGGCGGCGCCGGGCCGCGCGCCCGCCCGGTCGTCCCCGGCCGCCGGGCCCTCCCCGGAGGAGCCGCCGACGCGGGCCGCGGCCTGGGTGGAGGGCACGGAGCGGCTGCGCGCGGCCGCGGCGACGGAGCCGGGCAGGCTGCGGATCATCGGCGCGGCCCTGGCCCTGCTGGTCGTGGCGTTCGGCGCGGTGACGGCGTGGGAGGTCTCCGACCGGTACTCCGCCGCCCATGACGTGGTCCACCGCAGTCAGCAGCTGAGCGCGGACGCGGCCGGTATCTACAGCTCGCTGGCCGACGCCGACACGGCGGCGGCGAGCGCCTTCCTGTCGGGCGCGCCGGAGCCGGTGAAGCTCAGGGACGACTACGACGAGGACATCAAGGCGGCGTCGAGGCTGCTGATCGACGCGGCCAGCCACACGGACAGCACCGGCGCCTCGGACGAGGCGATCAAGAAGCTCAACGAGGGGCTTCCGGTGTACACGGGCCTCATCGAGCAGGCGCGTTCCTACAACCGGCAGGGCCTGCCGCTGGGCGCCGCCTATCTGCGGTACGCGAACGAGCGGATGACCGAGGATCTGCTGCCCGAGGCCAAGACGCTGTACGACACGGAGACGGGCAGGCTCGCCGCGGACAACGAAAGGGCGCGGCGCTGGCCGTACGCGTCGACCGCGCTCGCCGTGCTGGCGCTCGGGGTCCTCTGCTGGGCGCAGCGGCGCGACCACCGGCGGACGAACCGGGTGTTCAACCTGGGGCTGGTGTGCGCCACGGCGGCCTCGCTGGTCCTGCTGGTGTGGCTGGGGGTCGGCCAGTCCCTCGCCCGGGACAACCTCAACAGCGCGCAGGAGCGGGGGCAGGCGTCGCTGAAGGAGCTGAACGACGCGCGGATCGAGTCCCTCAAGGCGCGGGCCAATGAGAACCTCACGATGGTCTCCCTGGGCGCCGTCATCGAGAAGGACAGCAGGACCGGCGTGGACGAGGACAAGTACGAGAAGGACTACCAGACGGCCATGGGCGAGCTGGACCGTGCGCTCGCCCGCGCGGAGAAGCTCGCCGACGGCGGCCCCGTCGGCGAGCAGGTGGGCAAGGCGCGCGCCGCGTACGCGCAGTGGCAGAGCCGCCACAAGGAGGCTCGCGCGTCGGACACGGCCGGGGACTACCGGGCGGCGGTGACGAAGGTCATCGACGGCAAGGAGTCGACGGGCCATTCCTTCGGACAGGTGGAGAAGGCGCTGGAGACGTCGCTCGACGAGAAGCAGCGGGACTTCGAGCGGTTCGCCGCGGCCGGGCAGAGCCGGCTGAGCGGTCTGGCGGTCGGGGCCGGTGTGCTGGCGCTGGTGGCGGCGGCCGGGGCGGTCCTGGGGATCGGCCGCAGGCTTTCGGAGTACCGGTGAGAGGGGGAGTGATGACAACCAGGGACAGTCTCCGCCGTCTCCGCGGGCTCCGCCGGAACGGCGGGTTCCGCGGCTGGGGCGGGGTCATGGCGATGGTGGTCGCCTGTGTGCTGACCGGATCGCTGACGCTGCTCCCGCTGTCCCGCTCCGTGGGACAGGACGCGGCGGACTTCGCCCAGCAGCGGATCTCCACCGCCGTGCCCGTGGTGGCCGAGGACTGCGATCTGTTGGAGAGCGCGGTGCGGCCGTCGAGCGCGGACGGCAACGCCATAAAGACGATCAAGGCGCGGAAGGTGCCCAAGCTGGTGGTCGGCATCGACCAGAACAGCTACGGGTGGGGCTACCGCAATCCGCTCACCAAGGAGCTGGAAGGCTTCGACATCGACCTCGTCCGCGCCATCGCCGAGGAGATATTCGGCGACCCGGACGCCGTCACCTACCGCGCGGTCACCACGGGCCAGCGGGTCGACGCGCTCAACGGGCGGGAGGGGAAGGACGGCTCGGTCGACCTGGTCGTCCGGACGATGTCGATCAGCTGCGAGCGGAAGAAGCAAGTCCTCTTCTCCGACGCCTACTTCGAGACCGGTCTGCAAGTGCTCGCCCCGAAGGGCTCCGCCATCACGGGGTACGACAGGTCCCTGAAGGACAAGCGGGTCTGCTCGGCGACGGGGTCGAGCGCGGACGCCAAACTGAAGACGGAGAGCTACGGCGCCCAGCGGGTGCTGGTCCCCAACCAACTGGACTGCCTGGTCAGGCTCCAGTTGGGCATGGCCGACGCGATAATGACGGACAACTCGCTGGCGGCCGGGCTCATGGCGCAGGACCCGGCGATCGAGCGGGCCGGGGCCCAGCTGCCGAAGGAGTACTACGGCGTCGCGGCCATGAAGGACAACACGGATCTGATCGCCCGGGTGAACAAGGTGCTGCGGGACTACAGCGCGGGCGGCGACAACAGCCGCTGGACGCAGTCGTACAGGAAGTGGCTGGCGAAGGGGCTGCCCGGCCTCACAGGACCGCCGAAGGCCGGCTGATCGGCCGGGCGGCCGGGCGGCCCCGGTGACCGGTGGACCCCGACGGCCCGACCGGGCGGGCCGACACGAGAAGCGGAGAGGTGATCGATGGGCGGCACGGGCTCTTTCCCCGACTCGACGGGGAGGCCACCGGGACCGGTGATGGACCGGGACGAGGTGGACCGGGCTCTGGCGCGCCTCGAAGCGGAGCACGAGGCGATCGAGACCTCGCTGCTCGCCCTTCAGGACCACGCGGGCCGCAGACTCCTCGAAGGCGCCGAGCTGACCGGTGTCACCAAGGACCGCTGGGCCACCGCCGAGGGCTCGATCGCCCTGCTGTGGACCTACTTCGACGGGTACACGGCGGCGCTGGCCGGCGCCAGGCAGACCCGGGCCAGACGGCGCTGGCCGAACCGGGACGATCTCGCGGAGCTGACGGAGACCCTGCGCGGGCGCGGCGTGACGGTGGCCGGCGGCGCGGGGCCCGCGGCTCTCGGCGCCCCGGCGAAACTCTCCGAGCACGTCACCCTCGCCGAACTCGTCGCCAGGATGAACGAGCTGTACGCGTCCTCGCTGGACATGGTGGTCACCGCGGACTCCGTGTGGTCCGCGCTGCCCGCCAGGATCGACCTGCTCTCGGCGGAGCTGCGGCGCACCCTCTCGCTGGCGAACTCGGTGGGCGTGCGGCCCGGGGAGCATCCGGCGGGCGACGACCTGGAGTCGATCACCCACGAGCTGACCACGCTGCGCGCGCAGGTGGTCTCCGATCCACTGGCTTTCTGGCGCCCGGCCTCGGGGAGTTCGGCCCCGGGCGGCGGCCGGCCCGACACCGAGCGCTACGACCGGGCGGCGCGTGCCCTGGAGGACGTGCGGCGGGAGATCGAGGCGGTGCTGCGGGTGCGCCAGGACTCGGAGGAGCGGCTGATGCGGCTGCGGGACGTCCTGTCCCGCGCGGACCGTACCCTCACCGAGGCCAGGTCGGCGCGCGGCGAGGTGCTGGCGAAGATCGCGGCCTCCGAGGTGCCCGCCGTCAGCGGTCCGCCGACCGTGCTCCAGGAACGGCTCTCGACCGCCGCCGGGTACCGCAGGCACGCCCAGTGGAGCCGGCTCTCGCCGCTGCTGGAGTCGCTGGAGCGCGACGCGGAGGACGAACTGCTGCGGGCGCGGGAGTCCTTGACGGCCGTGACGGCGCCGCTCGCGGTCCGCGCGGAGCTGCGCGGCCGGCTCGACGCGTACAAGGCGAAGGTCGCCCGGCACGGGATGGCCGAGGATCCGCTGCTGATCGAGCGGTACGACGTGGCACGCCGGATGCTGTGGAGCGCGCCCTGCGATCTGCGCGTCGCCGAACAGGCGGTGCTGCGCTACCAGCGGGCGGCGGCCGAGGCGCTGGGCACGGCACAGAGAACAGAGAGGGAACGGGGGGACGGATGAGCGACGGCACGGGCACCACCACGGGCACATGTCAGCGCCCCGGCTGCGAGGGCTCGTACGAGGACATGGGCGGCGGTGAGCTGTACTGCGACACCTGCGGTCTGGCTCCGGTCGTGGCGCCCGACGGGACGCTGTCCTCGCCGCCCACCGGCATGACCGCGGGCGGGGCCGACCGGAGCGGCGGTTCCGGTCGCCCGGCGGGCGCGGGCGGCGGCTCGGACGGCCGTTCGGACGGCCGTTCGGGCAGCGGCTCGGGCAGGGTCCCGGACGGCCGTTCGGGCAGCGGTGACTCCTCGCGGTCCTCCTCCCGCGCGTCCTCGCGGTCCTCCTCCCGCTCCTCCACCTCCCGGCGCTCGGTCTCGGGACGGCTCTCGCGCACCCGGCCGGGGGAGCTGTCGTCCCGGTCGGTGTCGGTGCGCAGCTCCGGTGCCTCCACCGGTTCTTCGGGGCGCAACCGGCTGGGCGCGGGGCTGGTGACCGTACCGGACGTGCCGCGTCCTGATCCGCGGGCGGCCGTCATGGCCGACCCGGAGGTGCCCGAGCGCAAGCGGTACTGCTCGCGCTCCGACTGCGGGGCACCGGTGGGCCGGGCGCGCGGGGAGCGGCGCGGCCGTACGGAGGGGTTCTGCACGAAGTGCGGGCACCCGTACTCGTTCGTGCCGAAGCTGCGCGAGGGCGACATCGTGCACGGGCAGTACGAGGTGATGGGGTGTCTGGCCCACGGCGGGCTCGGCTGGATCTATCTCGCCGTGGACCGCGCGGTCTCGGACCGCTGGGTGGTCCTCAAGGGGCTGCTGGACACCGGTGACCAGGACGCGATGGCGGCGGCGATCTCCGAGCGGCGCTTCCTCGCGGAGATCGAGCACTCCAACATCGTCCGTATCTACAACTTCGTGGAACACCTGGACCAGCGGACCGGCTCCATGGACGGCTACATCGTCATGGAGTACATCGGCGGCAAGTCGCTCAAGGAGATCGCCAACGAGCGGCGCACCCCCTCGGGCCGACGCGACCCGCTGCCGGTGGAGCAGGCGTGCGCGTACGGGATCGAGGCGCTGGAGGCGCTCGGCCATCTGCACAGCAGAAACCTGGTGTACTGCGACTTCAAGGTCGACAACGCCATCCAGACGGAGAATCAGCTCAAGCTCATAGACATGGGCGCGGTCTGCCGGATGGACGACGACGAGGCGGCGATCTACGGGACCGTCGGCTACCAGGCGCCGGAGGTGGCCGAGGTCGGCCCCTCGGTCGCCTCTGACCTGTACACGGTCGCGCGCACGCTGGCGGTGCTGACCTTCGACTTCCAGGGCTACACGAACGTGTACGTCGACTCGCTGCCCGACCCGGCCAATATCGAGGTCTTCCACCGGTACGAGTCGTTCTACCGGCTGCTGGTGCGGGCGACGGACCCCGATCCGGCCCGGCGCTTCTCCTCGGCGCAGGAGATGGCGGAGCAGCTGATGGGGGTGTTGCGGGAGGTCGTGGCGCTCCAGTCGGGGCGTCCGCGTCCCGCGCTGTCGACGCTGTTCGGTCCCGAGCTGCGGGTCACGGACACCGAGCTGTTCGCGGAGCTGACGCAGGACGTGTCGCGGCTGGGCGCGCGGGCGAGACCCGCCGTCTCCGGTCCTGGCCGGTGGACGAAGCGGACCGGCGCGGGGCAGGCGCGGGGCGCGCTCCCCGGAGCCGGGGCGGGCACGGGCGCTCTTCCGGGCGCAGGCGCTCTTCCGGGCGCAGGCGCTCTTCCGGGCACGGGCGCTCTTCCGGGCGCGGTCGCGGGCGCTCCGGCGCTTCCGGCGCCGGGGGCGCGGCCCGGGGTGCCGGGCGCGGGCGGTCTCGATCCGGCGGGCCTGCCCCCGGCGCCCGTGTGGCCGCCCGCGCCGGGCGGTGTGCCCGCGCCGCGCGCCGGGGGCCTGCCGGCCGGCCCGGCCCCCGACGGCGGTGTGCGGGCGGGCGCGGGGGGCGGGTTGCGGCTCGCGGCGCTCGACGCGCGGACGACTTCGCTGGCCCTGCCCGTACCGCGGGTGGATTCGAGCGACCCGAACGCCGGTTTCCTGGCGGGGCTGATGGCCTCCGCGCCCGCCGAGCTGATCGCCGCGCTCGGGTCCGCTCCCACCGATTCGGTGGAGCGGGGGCTGCGCGAGCTGCGCGCCCGGCTGGAGATGGGCGATCCGGTCACGGCAGCCGAGGTGCTGCACTCGCTGGAGGAGCGGTGCGCCGACGACTGGCGGGTGGTCTGGTACCGGGGTGTCGCCTCGCTGGCGACGGGCGACCACGAGATCGCGGCGGTCTCCTTCGACGCCGTGTACGACGCGTTCCCCGGTGAGCAGGCTCCGAAGCTGGCGCTGGGCGTCTGCGCCGAGGTGCTCGGCCAGCTGGACAACGCCGCCGAGTACTACCGGCTGGTCTGGACGACGGATCCGGGCTATGTCAGCGCCGCGTTCGGGCTGGCCCGGGTGCAGCTGGCCGCGGGCGACCGGGCCGGTGCCGTGCACACGCTGGAGTCCGTGCCGGAGGCGTCGATCCACTACACGGCGGCCCGGGTCGCGGCCGTCCGGGCGCGGCTGCGGCAGCGCGACGTTCCGACGCCGACGCTGATAGACGATCTGACGGCGGCGGCCCATCAGGTCTCCGCGCTGCGCCAGTTCGGTCTGGACGCGGTACGGCGTGAACAGCTGTCGACGGAGGTGCTGGGCACGGCGCTGGACTGGGTACTCTCCGGTAGTCCCGGGGTGCGGCCCGCGCAGGCCGTACTGCTCGGCAGTGAACTGGACGAGCGCGGACTGCGCCTCGGCCTGGAACGCTCGTACCGGGTGCTTGCCCGGCTCGCTCAGCGCGGCGAGGAGAGGATCGAACTGGTGGAGCGGGCCAACCGTTTCCGCCCTCGGACGTGGGTGTGATTGATGTCCCAGAACCACGGGTCGGCCGCGGTGCCGACCTGCCCCGGCTGCACGGAGCCGCTGGAGTCCGGCGATCTGTTCTGCGGCGTGTGCGGCTACGACCTGTCGTCCGCCGCGCCGTGTCCGGGCGGCCATCCCACCCTGGTGATGAACGGCCCGGCACGACAGCCGGAGCAGGCACCGCAGCCGGAGCAGGCGCGGCAGCCGGAGCAGGCGCCGCAGCCGGAGCAGGCGCGGCAGCCGCTCCCCGCCGAGCGGCCACGGCAGGAGCGGCCGGAACCGGCCGCCGGGACGTTCCGTCCGGCGACCGCCGGGCAGGACGCGGCGAGCGCGCCCGTCTCCGCCCGGCTACCGGACGAGGTGCCGGGGCACGCCTCGGACGGGACCCGGATCGGGCCGCGCGCAGGTGACTTCGAGCTGCCCGCGCCGGTGGCCGCCCCGCCCGCCGCGGCCGATCCCCGTACCGCCGCGCCCCTGGCGGCGCCCCCGGTCGGCTCGAAGCTCTGCGTGGCCTGCCGCGCCGGGCATGTCGACCCGGACGGCTACTGCGAGAACTGCGGGCACGCGCAGCCGCGCGAACGCGACCACGTCGAGCGGGAGCTGGGCGCGGTGGCCGCCGTGAGCGACCGGGGGCTGCGCCACCATCGCAACGAGGACGCGTTCGCCGTGTCGACGGCCGCGCTGCCGGACGGCTCGCCCGCCGTGGTGGCCGTGGTCTGCGACGGCGTCTCGTCGGCGACGCGCCCGGACGAGGCGTCCGCCGCCGCCGCCGCCTCGGCCAACGAGTATCTGCTCGCCGCTCTGGAGCACGGTACGCATCCGCAGCAGGCGATGCACGAGTCGATCCTCGCCGCCGCCGAGTCGGTCAACGCGCTGGCCACGGCGGGCCACGGCCCCGCCGGGCCCGACCCGCACCGCCACCAGAACGCCCCGGCCTGCACGATCGTCAGCGCCGTGGTGGCGAACGGGCTGCTGATCGTCGGCTGGATCGGGGACAGCAGGGTGTACTGGGTGCCGGACGACCGCGAGGGCCCGCCCGCCCGGCTCACCGAGGACGACTCGTGGGCCGCCCAGATGGTGGCCACGGGGCTGATGAACGAGGCGGAGGCGTACGCGGACGAGCGCGCGCACGCCATCACGGGCTGGCTCGGCGCCGACGCCTACGAGCTGGAGCCGCACACCGCGTCGTTCAAGCCGGACCGGCCGGGTGTCGTGGTGGTCTGCACGGACGGCCTGTGGAACTACGCGGAGGGCGTGGACGAGATGGCGCGCGCCCTGCCCGCCGACGCGGCGCACCGCCCGCTGCACGCGGCCCAGGTCCTGGTCGGGCACGCGCTCGACGGTGGGGGCCACGACAACGTGACGGTGGCCGTGCTGCCGTTCGCCGTCGAACAGCGAAGGGCGGGACTGGACCGCCTCGCGCCGTGAGCGGCGCCCGGGGCCCCGTTCCGCCGAAAACCCGTTACGTGTCTCCGCAGTGTGGAGCGTCAAGGAGCCGATACAGATGGCGAACTTCTCGAAGTCGAGCGTGCCGCGATTCTCCGTGGACGTCTACCAGAACGAGTATCTGCCCGAGGGCGGGCGCGAGGTCAACGCGATCGTGACGGTCACCGCCACGGGCGGCGGCACCACGGGCGGCGCGGCGCTGACGGGAGCCCTCCCCGCCGGGAACGCGGCCCCCGACAGCGGCCGGAACGCCGCTGTGGTGATCATGGTCGACTGTTCGGGGTCGATGGACTACCCGCCGACGAAGATGCGCAACGCGCGTGACGCCACGGCCGCCGCCGTCGACACCCTGCGCGACGGCGTGGCCTTCGCGATCGTCGCCGGTACGCATGTGGCCCGCGAGGTCTACCCGGGCCGCGGCGGGCTCGCGGTCGCCGACGGGCGGACCAGGGCGGAGGCCAAGGAAGCGCTGCGCCGGCTGAGCGCGGGCGGCGGTACGGCCATCGGCACCTGGCTGCGGCTGGCCGACCGGCTGCTGGCCTCGGCCGATGTCGCCATCCGGCACGGCATCGTGCTGACCGACGGCCGTAACGAGCACGAGTCGGCGGAGGATCTGACGGCCGCGCTGGACGCGTGCGCGGGCCGGTTCACCTGTGACGCCCGGGGAGTCGGTACGGACTGGGAGGTCAAGGAGGTCACCGCGATCGCCTCGGCGCTGCTCGGGAGCGCCGACATCGTGGCCGATCCGGCGGGCCTGGCCGAGGACTTCACCCGGATGATGGAGAACGCGATGGGCAAGGAGGTCGCGGATGTGGCGCTGCGGATGTGGACGCCGGTCGGGGTGGAGATCGGCTTCGTCAAACAGGTGGCGCCCACGGTCGAGGAGCTGACGCAGCGCCGTACGGAGGCGGGTCCGCGCGCCGGGGACTACCCGACCGGTTCCTGGGGCGACGAGTCCCGCGACTACCACGTCTGTGTGCGGGTCCCCGAGGCGGGCATCGGCCGGGAGATGCTCGCGGCGCGGATCTCGCTGATCCTTCCGGTGGCGGGGGACGGTCCGCCCGAGGTGCTGTCGCAGGGGCTGGTGCGGGCCGTGTGGACGGAGGACCTGGCCGCCTCCACCACGATCAATCCGCAGGTCGCGCACTACACGGGCCAGGCCGAGCTGGCTCAGGTCATTCAGCAGGGTCTCAATGACCGCAAGTCGGGTGATTTCGACGGCGCGACCGCGAAACTGGGGCGTGCCGTGCAGCTCGCCGCCGCCTCGGGGAACGCGGATACCGCGAAATTGCTTTCGAAGGTGGTGGATGTCGTCGACGCGGCGACGGGTACTGTGCGACTGAAGGCGAAAGTGGCGGATGCGGACGAGATGACCTTGGAGACTCGGTCGACGAAGACCGTACGCGTCAAGAAGTAGCCGCCGAGAGCCCGGAACAGCAGCGAAGAACAGCGAAGTACGACGGCCTGCGGGCCGGACGAGGAGAGGGGGAAGCGCCGACATGCCGACCTGCCCGAACGGACACCAGTCGGGTTCCGAAGACTGGTGCGAGGTCTGCGGCCATCGCATGGCCGGTCCTGGCGCTCCCGTGGGCGCCGTACCGTCGCCTCCCCCGCCGCCCGCGCCCGGCTACGGCTACCCGCCGGGCCCCGGCGCCGGGCCGAACGCCACCGCCCAGGCGGAGTTGTGCCCGCAGTGCCGCACCCCGCGCGAGTCGATGGCTCCGTTCTGCGAGGAGTGCCGCTGGAACTTCCTGACGAACACGGCGACGTCGTACACCCCGCTGGCCCCGCAGCACTCGACGCCCGGCGGCGCGCGCCCCGGCGGCGTGCCCGGCGGGCCGACCGGCCCCGTACCCGGGCTGAATCTGCCGCCCGGGTTCCAGGCGCAGCAGCCGCCCCGGCCGGCCGATCCGTACGAGTACCAGAGTTCGCGCCCCTCCCAGCTGAACCGGCCCGCGGAGCAGCTGGCTTCCGATCCGGCAGCCGAGCGGGATCCGCGCGGGGGACCGCACGGCCAGGACCTGTACGGTCAGGACCCGCACCGGCAGGGTCCGCACCAGCAGGGCCCGCCGCCTCCGTCGCCGTACCAGCAGCAGGCCGGTCCGCCGGCCCCGCCCGCGTTCCCGCAGCCCCCGGCCCCGCTGGCCCCGGCGCGGCCCAGGTCGGCCGAGGACGACTGGATGCTGCCGCCGCCCGGCTCGGCGCAGGCCGCGCCGCCGCCGTACCAGTCCCAGCAGCACCAGTCGCCGCAGGGCTCCCAGCAGGGCTCGGTCCCGGGTCCGCCGCAGGGCGGTCAGCAGTCCGAGCCGCCGGGCCCCTACCGGCCGCAGGCGTCACCGGCGAGCTGGACGGCGGTCATCGGACCGGACCGTGACTACTTCATGGCGATGATGCAGCGCAGCGGCCCTGAGGCGACCGGGCTGAACCTCCCGGCGTACTCCCCCGAGCAGCGTCTCCAGCTGTCCGGCAGCCAGATCGCGATCGGCCGCCGCCGCCACTCCACCGGCGAGTCCCCCGACATCGACCTGTCCGTACCGCCGGAGGACCCGGGCGTCTCGCACCAGCACGCGGTCCTGGTCCACCAGCCGGACGGCAGTTGGTCGGTGGTCGACCAGAACTCCACGAACGGCACCACGCTGAACGGCGCGGAGGACCCGATACAGCCCTACGTCCCCGTCCCGCTCACGGACGGCGACCGGGTGCACGTCGGTGCCTGGACGACGATCACCATCCGGCGCGACTAGGGTCTTTCCGCCCTCACCGGCGCCGCACCCCGTTCCCACCGCCCCTGACCGCACACGCGTCGACTCCGGACAGAACGCCTAGGCCCTGGCCGGGGGGCCGCCTCCGGGCAGCGGCCAGGTGTACGGTCCCGTCGGGTCGTCCAGCCAGGCCCACTGCCGGTCGCCGACGACCGTGACGCCGAATCTCTCGCGGTCAGGACGGCGCTCGCGCTCCCAGAGGGCGAGCGCCTCGTGCGGGTCGAGGCGGTCGGCGGTGAGGGTCAGCAGGAAGCGGAAGAGTTCGTTCCCGCTGGCCAGCCCCGGCCGTCCGCCCAGGGGCCGCCGCGCCTCCGGGTCGGCCTCGGGCACACCCCGCAGCGGTACGAAGTAGGCGGCGGTGTGCAGGAAGCGCCCTTCCGCGCACGGGGTGTCCCCGGCGCCGTCCCGGCCTCCCCCGCCGTCCCGGCCTCCCTCGCCTCCCCCGGCTCCCTCGCCGACCCGCAGGGCGATCAGGCCGGTGGCGAGCGGGGCCAGGATCCGGGCGCCCGGCCGGCACTGCGCGAGCCAGCTCACCGGCACCGCCGGCAGGGTGCAGGTCGCGACGATCCGGTCGAAGGGCGCCCGCCGGGGGCAGCCGCGCGCGCCGTCGCCGGTGACGACCTCGGGCCGGTAGCCGGCCGTGGCGAGATGGGCGCGCGCGGACTCGGTGATCTCGGGGTCCAGGTCGACGGTGGTGACCTGCCCGTCGCCCAGCCGGTGGGAGAGCAGCGCCGCGTTGTAGCCGCTGCCCGCGCCGATCTCCAGGACCCGGTCACCGTCCCGTACGTCCAGTTCCGCCAGCATGGTGGCCATCAGCGAGGGCTGGCTGCTGGACGAGATCAGCTCGCCGTCGCGCACCCGGATCGCGAGCGGCCCGTCCGCGTAGGCGCCCCGCAGCCAGCGGGCCCGCCGCGCGGGCTCGGGGTCACCGCTCCAGAGCCGGTCGTAGCCGCCGGGGCGGCTGACGAAGTAGTACGGCACGAAGACATGGCGCGGCACCTCCTCGAACGCCGCCCGCCAGGCGGGATCGGCGAGCGCGCCGGTCGCCGCGATCTCCGCGACCAGCGCGGCGCGCGCCTCGGCGGCGGCCGGGTCGTCAGGACCGTACGGTTCGTACCGTTGTGCGCCCATGTGTCCACTCTCCTGGGTCGGCGCCCGGAAAGCGACCACACGACATCCGGTGCTGGGGTGATCCCGACAACGTGGCGAGCGGGCGTGCCAGGCTCCGCGGGGCGGGCGGGACGGTGAAGACAGGGCCCAGGGTCTTTCGTGTGGATCAGGCCGGGCTCGCGGGGTCTGGCACCGCGCCTCGCCGCGTTGTCGTCGGTCATCCCCAAGGTCTCGGCTTCGCTCGACCAGGGGAGACCCCATCCGCTCCGCGTGGGCTCCCTCCTCCGCCGTGCGATCCACGGCACCGGACCCCGCTCCCTCATCCGGCCTGATCCAAACGAAAGCCCCTGGGTCCGGAGTCCTCCGTCGGTGCGTCTGCGACCATGGACGGGTGAATGACATTCCGCGCGACACGCTTCAGGAGCAGACCTTCTACGAGCAGGTCGGCGGCGAGGAGACCTTCCGGCGCCTGGTTCACCGCTTCTACCAGGGGGTCGCGGAGGACCCGCTGCTGCGGCCGATGTACCCGGAGGCCGATCTGGGGCCGGCCGAGGAGCGCTTCGCGCTCTTCCTGATGCAGTACTGGGGCGGTCCGCGCACCTACAGCGACCACCGGGGGCATCCCCGGCTGCGGATGCGGCACGCGCCGTTCCAGGTGGACCGCGCCGCGCACGACGCCTGGCTGCGCCATATGCGGGTGGCGGTGGACGAGGAGGAGCTGTCCGAGGAGCACCGGACGACGCTGTGGAACTACCTCACCTACGCCGCGGCCTCCATGGTCAACACCGCGGGCTGACCCGCGCCAGGGCTGCGGGGCGGCTCAGGCCGGGGTGACGGTGAGCCCGCCGAGCCCGGCGACGCGGACCGCGATCGAACCGTACGGCGTGCGCAGCCGCAGCCAGCCGCCGCTCTCCAGCAGCGCCAGCGGCTCCTCGGGCGGCGCGGCGTCGAGCGGCGCGGCACCGGTCGGCATCCGGACGCCGGCCGGCACGCTCGCCCGTACCGGCCGCAGGAAGCCCAGCGACTGAGCCGCGTGCGCGGCGCGCAGCGGCAGGCCGGTGTCGCCCAGGGTCCGTGACCAGATCTCGCGGCCGATCCGGTCGCGTTCGGCCCGGGTCCTGGTCTCCGGCGTCAGCCGCTCGTCGCGGGCCCGGAACTCGGCGACGGCAGCGGCCAGCGCGCCCCGTACCGTCTCCTGGCCCGGCAGCCCGGCGCGTCGGCGCCAGCCGCCGCGCGGGGGCAGCACTCCGGCCCACGGGGGGCCGGTGACCGCTCGGGGTACGACGGCGGTGCCCGTCGGCTCGTCGATGGATTCGAGGAGTTCCCCGGCGGAGACCGTGACGTCCAGCGGCCGCTGCCCGACCGAGGCGAGCCTGGCCGTGCGGATGGCCAGCACCTCGAAGGACGCGGGCCGGCCGAATACGGCGAGCGCCCCCGTGCCGCCGCCCGCCTGGAGCCGGACGGCCGCGGCGCGGTCGTAGTGGATCAGCCGGGCGAGGAAGGCGCCGAGGTCGGCGGCCTCCCTCGCGTCGGCGAACTCCAGTGACTGCACGGACGCCGTCATGCCGCGAGCGCACCCTTTTCGTCGTCGTCCATGTAATGCAGCAGGTAGGACTTCTCCTCGGCCGTGATCCGCCGGGGCCTGGCCGCCGCCAGGTCGTAGGGGACGACGACCGTGGAGGCCCGGACGTACACCTGGTCCCCGTCCTTGATCTCGTACGCGATCGTCAGCGACGCCGCGTTGATCTTCGTCACCCAGGACTCGATGACGACCGGCTCGTGCCGGTGCACCAGCGGGAGCTTGTAGTCGATCTCGTGCCGGGCGACGACGGAGCCGCCGGAGAAGGACGGCGAGCCGTCCCCCGGAGCCAGCCGGAACATGAAGTCGATGCGGGCCTCTTCGAGGTAGCTGATGAAGACCGCGTTGTTGACGTGCCCGAAGGCGTCCATGTCCGACCAGCGCAGCGGACAGCTGTAGAGGTGACGGGCCATCGGACTCAGCCTCGCGTGAGCTTCTTGTAGGTGGCGCGGTGCGGGCGCGCGGCGTCGGCGCCGAGCCGCTCGACCTTGTTCTTCTCGTACGAGTCGTAGTTGCCCTCGAACCAGAACCACCGGGAGTCGCCCTCGTACGCCAGGATGTGCGTGGCGACGCGGTCGAGGAACCACCGGTCGTGGGAGACGACCACGGCCGCGCCCGGGAACTCCAGCAGCGCGTTCTCCAGCGACGACAGGGTCTCGACGTCGAGGTCGTTGGTGGGCTCGTCGAGGAGCAGCAGGTTGCCGCCCTGCTTGAGGGTCAGGGCCAGGTTGAGGCGGTTGCGCTCACCACCGGAGAGGACCCCGGCGGGCTTCTGCTGGTCCGGGCCCTTGAAGCCGAACGCGGAGACGTAGGCGCGCGAGGGCATCTCGACGTTGCCGACGTTGATGTAGTCCAGCTCGTCGGAGACGACGGCCCACAGCGACTTCTTCGGGTCGATGTTGCCGCGGCCCTGGTCGACGTAGCTGATCTTGACGGTGTCGCCGACCTTGATGGTGCCGGAGTCCGGCTGCTCGAAGCCCTGGATCATCTTGAACAGGGTGGTCTTGCCGGCGCCGTTGGGGCCGATGACGCCCACGATGCCGTTGCGCGGCAGGGAGAACGAGAGGTCGTCGATGAGGACCTTGTCGCCGAACGCCTTGGACAGGTGCTCCACCTCGACGACGACACTGCCGAGCCGGGGGCCCGGCGGGATCTGGATCTCCTCGAAGTCCAGCTTCCGCATCTTGTCCGCCTCGGCGGCCATCTCCTCGTAACGGGCGAGCCTGGCCTTGGACTTGGCCTGGCGCCCCTTCGCGTTGGAGCGGACCCACTCCAGCTCTTCCTTGAGCCGCTTGGCGCGCTTGGCGTCCTTCTGGCCCTCTACCTTGAGGCGGGACTGCTTGCTCTCCAGGTAGGTGGAGTAGTTGCCCTCGTAACCGATGGCGCGGCCGCGGTCCAGCTCCAGGATCCAGCCCGCGACGTTGTCGAGGAAGTACCGGTCGTGGGTGACGGCGACGACGGTGCCGGGGTACTTGGCGAGGTGCTGCTCCAGCCACTGCACGGACTCGGCGTCCAGGTGGTTGGTGGGCTCGTCGAGGAGGAGCAGGTCGGGGGCTTCGAGGAGCAGCTTGCACAGGGCCACGCGGCG
Source organism: Streptomyces corynorhini (assembly GCF_003346515.1). Lineage (GTDB taxonomy): Bacteria > Actinomycetota > Actinomycetes > Streptomycetales > Streptomycetaceae > Streptomyces > Streptomyces corynorhini. The sequence continues at coordinate 5 of NZ_QQNA01000236.1, read as the reverse complement.
GCGCT
>NZ_QQNA01000235.1 GCF_003346515.1 Streptomyces corynorhini | reverse complement strand
ACCGCCGGTACTACCGCCGGGCCCGGCGGTAGTACCGGCGGTAGTACCGGCGGTGCTTCCTGCCGTGGTACCGGCGGCGGTCGCGGCGGTGCTTCCTGCCGTGGTCCCGTCCGTGGTCCCGGCGGTGCTCGCGTCCCCGGCCGCGACCGCCGCCTGTTCCTCGACCACCCCGAGGACGAACGGCGCGAGCGCCGTGACGGCGGTGACTCCGATGACCAGGGCGTGACGCAGGCGCAGTTGCATGGGGACCGTGGCCTTTGCGGATCGCGAGGCGTTCGGGGCGGGGACGGGGGCGGGGGCGGATGCGTGGTGACGGCTGCCTGCGGGCGGATGCCTTACAACGGATACCTGCGGGCGGCCGTCAGCTGACGGGTGCCTGCGGGCGGCCATCAGCTGACGGGTGCCTGCTGACGGGTGTCTGGCTCCGGCTGCCTGACTACGGCTGCCCGGCGCTCGACGCTGACATATGCCTTCGGCCCCTCGTCCGCTTTCCGGCCCCACCGCGCCGATACATCACATAAATGCACCCCATCAGCCGAGACCCACGCCCCCCGCGCCCCTCCGGCGCCCGAAGACCGGCGCCAACACGAGCTGCGCCGCGCCCTCCGCCACCAGATGCGGACCGCCCCCGGCCGCGCTCACCGGAACAGCCGTACCGCCCAGGGCGCGCGCGGCGACGGCCGCGCCCACGCCCCGCACGAAACGCTCCTCGTGGGCGGCGATCGTACGGCCGCCGAGCAGCACGCGGTCGATGTCGAGCAGCCCGACCAGATTCGCCGCCCCCGCGCCGAGCACGCGCGCGGCCTCGTCCGGATCGCCCCGGCCGACGGCCGCCAGGCAGAGCGCCTCGACGCAGCCGCGGTTCCCGCAGTCGCACACGGGCCCGTCGAGCTGGATGACCTGGTGGCCGAACTCGCCCGCGCCGGTACGTTCGCCGCGGTGCAGCCCGCCGCCGAGGACGAGTCCCGCGCCCAGGCCCGTACCGAGGTGCAGATAGGCGAAGGAGTCGCCCGGTCCGCGCAGGGTGAGTCCGAGGGCGGCGGCGTTGGTGTCCTTGTCGAGGACGACGGGGAGCCGGAGGCGGTCGGCGAGGATGTCGCGCAGGGGGCAACCGGCCCACTGCGGAAAGCCGGTGACGCGCCCGAGGACACCGGAGGTGTGGTCGAGCGGACCGGGCATGGCGACGCCGACCCCGAGCAGCTCCCCGGCTGCCGTAGCCGTCTCCCCGGTGGTGGCACCGGTCGCGGTACCCGTAGTGGCCCCGGTCGCGAACTTGACCCCGGTCTCGGCCTTGTCCCCGGTCGTGGCCTTGTCCCCGGTCGTGGCTCCGGCCCTCGCTCCGGCCCCGGCTCCGGCCCCGGCTTCGGCCCCGGCTTCGGCCCTCGCACCGGCCCTCGATCCGACCGTCGATCCGGCCCTCCCCCCGCCTGTGGTCGTAGCCGCGGCCAGGGCCCCCGCTCCGCCTCCACCTCCGCCTCCGCCTCCTCCGCCGCCGCCGCCCGCTCTCGCGTGCTCGGCGCGCACCGCGTCCACCGCGCGCGCCACCGCCGCGACGACGGGCTCCGTACCCGCGCCGAGGTCGAGCGGGGCGCTCCGTACCGCCACCGGCACACCGGCCAGATCCACCAGGACCGCCACCAGTTCGTCGCGTTCCAGGTGCAGCCCCACGGCGTACGCGGCGGACGGCACCAGCCGCAGTACGGTCCTGGGCTTGCCGCCCGTGGACGCGCGGCGCCCGGCCTCCGCCGCCAGGCCCTCCGCGCGCAGCCTCGCGGTGATCTTGCTGACCGCCTGCGGGGTGAGCCCGGTGCGGTCGGCGAGTTCCAGGCGGCTGATGCCGCCCTCGCCCGCCGTGCGCAGCAGATCGAGCACGAGAGCGGCGTTGTGGCCGCGCAGCACCGGGAGATTGGCGCCCGCGCCGAACCCGGCGGCCAGGCCGCCGGGGCCGGGCCGGCCGGGCCCGGCGGCCCCGCTGCCGCCGCCTACCGCGCTGCCGCCGCCACCGACCGCGCCGCCACCGACCGCGCCGCCACCGACCGCGCTGCCGCCGACTGCGCTGCCGCCGCCACCGTCGGCGCCGTCGTCGCCGTCACGTCCGTACCTGTCCGTCGCGTCTTTCACCTTCGCATTGTGCCTGCTGCTTGCACTTTGGCAACACCGTTGCTTAAGTGGTCGGCATGACTGGCATGACTGGCATGACTCGTACCGGAACCGGCACGGGCGCTGACGCCCCCCTGCGCGTCGGGCTCGTGGGCTACGGCCTCGCGGGCTCCGTCTTCCACGCCCCGCTGATCGCCGCCACCGACGGGCTCGTCCTCGACACGGTCGTCACCTCCAGCCCGGAACGCCGGGCGCAGGCGCACGCCGAGTTCCCGGACGTACGGTTCGAGGCGTCGCCCGACGCTCTGTGGGAGCGGGCGGACCGGGGCGGGAGCGCGGGGGCCGCGCCGCTCGATCTGGTCGTCATCGCCTCGCCCAACAAGACGCACGTCCCGATCGCGACGGCCGCCCTCAAGGCCGGGCTGCCGGTCGTCGTGGACAAGCCGCTCGCGGGCAGCGCGGCCGAGGCGCGCGGGCTGGCGGCGCTGGCCGAGGAGCGCGGTCTGCTGCTCTCCGTCTTCCAGAACCGGCGCTGGGACAACGACTTCCTCACCCTCGCCCGCCTCATCGGCGCAGGGGAGCTGGGGGACGTGTGGCGCTTCGAGTCCCGCTTCGAGCGGTGGCGCCCCCAACTGAAGGGCGGCTGGCGCGAGTCGGGCGCGGACGAGGAGATCGGCGGGCTGCTGTACGACCTCGGCAGCCACGTGGTCGACCAGGCGCTGGTGCTGTTCGGCCCGGCGGTACGGGTGTACGCGGAGAGCGACGTCCGCCGCACGGGCGCCGCGGCCGACGACGACACGTTCATCGCGATCACGCACGCGAACGGAGTCCGCTCCCACCTCTACGTCAGTGCCACCGCCGCCCAACTGGGGCCGCGTTTCAGGGTGCTGGGCTCGAAGGCCGGTTACGTGAAGTACGGCCTCGACCCGCAGGAGGCGGACCTGCGCGACGGCAGGCGGCCGGGCGCAGGGCCGGGCTGGGGCGTGGAGCCCGAGGCGCTCTGGGGCCGGATCGGCGCGGGCCAGTCGCCGTTGACGGGTGGCGGCCACCCGGTGGAGACCGAGCCGGGCGACTACCCGGCGTACTACGCGGGGATCGCCGCCGCCCTGCGCGACGCCACCGAACCGCCGGTGACGGCGCGTCAGGCGGCGTCCGCGCTCGACGTACTGGAGGCGGCCCGGCGCTCGGCGCGCGAGGGTGTCACGGTCGACCTGGAGGAGACGCGGCGATGAGCACCGAACTGCCCGGAGTGGCCGAACTCGAAGCGCAGGAAGCCCGGTTGGTCCTCAGCCACTTCACCCACGACGACGCGTGGGCGCTCGGCAGCCTGCTGGTCGGACTCGCGCGCGGACGGCACGCGCCGGTGGCGATCGACATCCGCCGCGGCGCGCAGCAGCTGTTCCACTGCGCGCTGCCGGGCTCGACGGCGGACAACACCGCGTGGATCGACCGCAAGCGCCGGGTGGTGGAACGGTACGGCGCCGCCTCACTGCTCGTGGGCGCCCGCTTCCGTGCCAAGGGGACGACCTTCGAGGAGTCCTCCCGGCTCGACCCGAATCTGTACGCGGCCCACGGGGGCTCGTTCCCGATCGCCGTCGAGGGCGCGGGAATCATCGGCGCGGCCACGGTCTCGGGGCTGCCGCAGGCGGAGGACCACGCGCTGGTGGTGGAGGCGCTGGAGCGGCTGAGGTCGTGAAGGGGGACGCCGTACCCGTACCCGTGCCCTTGCCCGCCCCGTAACACCCGTCCTGGTCCTCGTCCCGGTACCCGTAGCAGCCGCAGCCGCAGCCGCAGCCATACGGTCCATGCCCGTGGCCGTAGGGGGTCCGTACCCGTAGCCGTACTCCGCGTACAGATGTACTCGGGTACGGCTACGCGTCCTTCAGGACCTGGCGCTGCCGCCCCAGCCCCTCGATCTCCAGCTCCACCACGTCTCCCGCCCGCAGATACGGCTTGGGCTCCGGGTGGCCCATCGCCACGCCCGCCGGCGTCCCCGTGTTGATGACGTCGCCCGGGTAGAGCGTCATGAAATGGCTGACGTAGCGCACGACTTCGCCGACGCCGAAGATCTGCTCGGCGGTCGTCCCGTCCTGCTTGGTCTCGCCGTTGACACGGAGGCTGAGCCGCAGGGCCTGCGGGTCCGGCACCTCGTCCGCGGTGACCAGCCAGGGGCCGAGCGGGTTGAACGTCTCGCAGTTCTTGCCCTTGTCCCACGTACCGCCGCGCTCGATCTGGAACTCGCGCTCGGAGACGTCGTGCGAGACGGCGTATCCGGCGACATGCGCGAGGCCGTCCTCGGCGGAGTCCAGATAGCGTGCGGTGCGGCCGATGACGACCGCGAGTTCGACCTCCCAGTCGGTCTTGCGGCTGCCCCTCGGTACGAGGACGGTGTCATCAGGTCCGACCACTGTGTCCGGCGCCTTGAAGAAGATGATCGGTTCCACCGGGATCGGTGCCCCGGTCTCGGCCGCGTGGTCGTGGTAGTTCAGCCCGATACAGACGATCTTCCCGATCCGCGCGAGCGGCGGCCCGACGCGCGGACCGCCCGTACCGCCGCCGTCGAGGACCGGCAGCTCGCCGGAGGCCGCGGCGTCCCTGATCCGGCCAAGGGCGGCCGGATCGGCGAGAAGCGCGCCGTCGACGTCGGTGACCAGCGCCGAGAGGTCCCTGAGGGTCGTGCCGTCCTCGTCCAGCAACGCCGGGCGTTCCGCGCCCGCCGCACCGACTCGCAGCAGCTTCACGCGCTGTCCCCTTTCCCGCAGGTCCCGCAGGTACTTCTGGTCCCGCGCTGGTACTTCTGGTCTCGCAGGTGCCTCTGTCCGCCGACGGCACCCCGTACGGAAGAACCCGTCTGACGGCCGCGGCCGTCAGGAGCCGTGACCATCAGACGGGGATCGGCCGATCTTCCAAGACATCGGATGACTGTGCAAGACCCCGTTCATTCCGTGGACGGAATCCGGCCGCCGGAGCCGTGCGTCCGAGCGCCGCGCGTTCGAGCACCCCGCGCCCCCGCGCCCCCGCGTCACATCGCGGTCGCGGGGGCCGACGCGCCCGCCGCCGGCATGTCGCGGTAGAGGAAGTAGCGCTCGGCCGCCGTCCAGGTCGTGCTGGTCACCACGTACAGCGCGGCGGCCAGCGGCACGACGGCGACGGTGAAGAGCGTCGCGAAGGACATCAGCGGCATCACCTTCGTCATCGCCCCCATGCCGGGGACCTGCTGGCCGTCCGGTCCGGCCGGCAGCGCGGGCGCCTTCGCCATCTGGATCTTCGTCCGCCGGTAGTTGAACGTGGCCACACCCGCGACGATCGCGAAGAGCGCCACGTACACGAGCCCCGCTCCCCCGAACGCCCCGCCGCCCGAGAGCGCGTCCGCCCAACGCCCGCCGAGCGGCGCGGCGAAGAGGGAGTGGCCGAGCAACTCGTTGGCGCGGCCGCCGATCTCGCGGCTGGAGAAGAGGTGGTACATCAGGAAGAAGGCGGGCATCTGCGCCAGGCTCGGCAGGCAGCCGGAGAGCGGGGAGACCTTCTCCTTGGTGTGCAGTTCCATGAGCGCCTTCTGCATGCGCTCGGGGTTCTTCGCGTGCTTCTTCCGCAACTCCGCGATCTGCGGGGCGAGCTTGGTACGGGCCTTCTGGCCACGCGCCGACGCCCGGGAGAGAGGATGCACGGCGAGCCGTACGCAGGCGGTGAAGAGGACGATCGCCATCGCGGCCGAACCGTCGTGGAAGAGCGGCTGGAGAAGATCGGCCAGCAGCCCGACCAGATGCGCGAACGCGGACATGAAAGCGGACATGGGTGAGCCCTCCGGGGCGTCTCGTCGTGCCGGGGGAAGACAGCCGCCGCGCGGTGGTCGGGGCGGCGGGTACCACCGCGGGAAGGCGGCGGATACGGCAGGACGGCGCGCGCGGGGACTCCGCGGCGCGCTCCGCGCGGGGACCGTTGCGGACCGGTGGGCGGAGCGGTGGGGCGTGGTGGGGCGGTGGAGCCCTACGCGGCCGTCGGCAGGAGACGGCCGGGGGCTCGGGGCCTGATGCGGCCCGAACCGTCGGGATCGCGCTGCGGCAGGAACGCGGTGCGCTGCTCGCGGTCGCGGATGGCCGTCCGTACCCGCTGGCGCGGTACGGCGGGCACGGAACGCGCGCTGATGACGGCGCAGGCCGCGAGGGTGGAGCCGACGGCGGCGGTGGCGGCGAGGGCGACGGCGGCGGAGAGGCTGCCGGCGTCGACGAGGAGGACCTCGGTGAGGAGGAAGATCAGCAGCCCGGCGGGGCGCAGCAGCCGCAACGCGCTGCGGACCATGGCCGCCCTCCCCTCTCTCGTCCCGCTCGTCCCGCTCGTCCTGCCATAAGGCATATGGGCCTCAGAATGTGAGCCTCAAACCGTTATACACGATGGGCCACCCGTGGCTGAAGCCGCGCGAGGAGGGCCGCGGGCCCTCGCGTGGCCGTCCACCACCCCGCGGAACGACCCCACGGTCACCCGCCATGTCGGCCATCGGGGCACCGCCCCGGTCACCGCCCCGGTCACCCGCCGGGGGCACCGCCCGGTCACCCCGCACACACTCACCCCCGCACACAGTCACCCCCGCTCGCGCTCACCGCACCCGCGCCCCCGCACACAGTCACCCCGTGATCATCCACGCGGTCGTCCAGGGGACGCGCGGCCGTCCGGGGACACACGGTCGCCCGAGGACACACGGTCGTCCAGGGAGTCCTGCGCGAGCACCTCCGCGTCCGGCCTGCCGTCGAGGCGGTCGGCGCTTCCCGCGCAGGTCACCCCCAACGCCACCAGCAGGTTCGCGGCGAGCGCGACGATCCCGGCGTTGATCCCCCACACCGGATCGTGGCCGCTGAACACGAGCGCGCACACCGTCGCGACGCCCACGGCCAGCCCGCTCAGCCCGCCCGCGAGCGTGAACCTGCGCCACACCAGCCCCAGCAGCAGCATGGGCAGGAGCTGCGCCATGGCCTCGTACGAGATGAGCGAGAGCCGTACGAGGGTGTTGGGCACCGTGTACGTCATCACCAGCGCGATCACGCCCGCCGCGACCACCACCACCTGCGCCGCGCCCTTCTGCCGGGTCCGCAGGCGCGGTACGAGGGAGAGGACGCTGCGCCCCCACATCGTGCCGATCACCAGCATGAAGACGGCCATCGGCACGACCGACGAGAGCGCCGCCGCGACCCCGATGAGCCCGACCGCCCAGGCGGGCAGCGAGTCGACGACGAGCCGGAAGAGTGCGAGGTTCGAGTCGGCGCCCGCCAGCCCGGGGACGACGAAGAGCGCGGCCGTCCCGAGGAGCACGGGGACGAAGAGCAGCACGTTGTAGGCGGGCAGCCAGATGGCGTTGCGGCGCAGCGCGTCGGCGCTGCGGGCGCCCAGGTAGCCGGCGACGGTGGTGGGGAAGATGACGACGGTCAGGGCGTTGAGCAGCGACGTCGTCACGAACCACCCCGTACCCAGCCCGCTGTCCGCCCCGCCCGCTCCGGGCAGGGTCAGCCAGGCGCTCTTCTCGTCGACGAGCCGGTCGAGGAGGGGCCCGTAGCCGCCGAAGTAGTGCGTGGGCACGTACACGGCGAGGAACCCGAGCGTCCCGATGACCAGGACGTCCTTGAGCACGGAGACCCAGGCGCTGCCGCGCAGCCCGCTGACCACGACGAAGCCGGTGGTCACGGCGAAGGCGACGAAATAGCCGAGTTCGAGGCTGACGGTGCCGTACGAGATGACGGAGACGACGACGCCCATGCCGGTGATCTGGAGCTGGATGTAGGGGAGCAGGAAGACGGTGGCGAGGACGGCGACGAGGGCGCCGAGCCAGGGCCTGCCGTAACGGTGGGCGATGATGTCCGTGATGCCGACGAGGTCGTGGCGGCGGGCGTAGCGCCAGAGCATGGGGCCGACGACGTAGCCGACCGCGTAACCGCAGGACATGTAGGCGACCACGTAGAGCACGGGCGCGCCGTAGTTGTAGCCCCAGCCCGCGGCGCCGAGGTAGCTGAAGCTGGTGTAGCTCTCGCCCGCCATCAGGACCCAGACGAAGACGGCGCCGAGGCTGCGCCCGCCGACGGACCACTCGGCGAGCCCGCCCCCGGTGCCGGCGCGGCCGCGGACGGCGAGGAGCCCGAGTCCGACGGTGGCGATCATGAAGAGGCCGAAGACGGAGGTGGCGACGGCGGCGTTCACTCCCGCTCCCCCGGGGTGCCGCCTCGGCGGTCCGCCAGGCGCCGGTCTCCGCGGTAGGCGCGCCAGACGGCGAGGGGAGTGACGACGGTGGAGCCGAGCAGCCACAGGGCGAGGAAGGGCAGGCCGAGGACGACGGGCTGGACGCGGTTCACCCAGGGCAGGGCGCCCAGGAAGAGAACGAAGGGCACCAGCAGCCAGAGCAGGTGGGGGCGGTCTCGAAGCACGTCTGGACCTTAGGGCCTCTCGTGGGGATCGTGCCGGACGCGCGGGTCCTGGCACCGCGTCTCGCCGCGTTGTCGTCACGCGCCCACACGGCGCGGGGGCGCACTCCTACGCCTTGCGATCCACGGCACCAGACCCCGCTCCCTCATCCGGCCTGATCCAGACGAAAGACCCTGGGGCCTCTCGTTTGGATCATGCCGGGCTCGCGAGCCCTGGTGCCGCGCCTCGCCGCGTTGTCGTCAGTCGCCTACGCTCCGCGTGGGCTCCCTCCTCCGCCTTGCGATCCACGGCACCAGACCCCGCTCCCTCATCCGGCCTGATCCAGACGAAAGACCCTGGGGCCTCTCGTTTGGATCATGCCGGGCTCGCGAGCCCTGGTGCCGCGCCTCGCCGCGTTGTCGTCAGTCGCCTACGCTCCGCGTGGG
>NZ_QQNA01000234.1 GCF_003346515.1 Streptomyces corynorhini | reverse complement strand
CGTCACCGCCGAGCACGGCTCCTACGCGCACGACTACTACGACGACGATTCCGTCGTCTCCCTGACCGGCCGGGGCGGCACCGCCCCGACGACCGCCCTGCGTTTCGGCCCGCGCTCGCCCGACGAGGTCTCCGCGGCGGTACGCGGCAGCGGGGCGCGCGGCGCCATCGCGCGCCCCGCTGCCGCGTACCGCCGCGGAGACCTCGTCGGGCGAGCGCGGGCCGAAACGCAGGGCGGTCGTCGGGGCGGTGCCGCCCCGGCCGGTCAGGGAGACGACGGAATCGTCGTCGTAGTAGTCGTGCGCGTAGGAGCCGTGCTCGGCGGTGTCGACAGACATGGAGGTGACCGTATCGCCCCCATACCGCAATCTTTGTCGCCTTTGTTGGGCTACCTGGATGAACTCGTATGAACGGGTGATCGATCGGTCCGCGCGGGCGACGCGGGCGCGGTCCGCACGGCGCCTGTCACGCTGTTCCGACGATTCGTGGGTAGATCTTCGCCATGGACTGGCTGAAAAAACTCCCCGTCATCGGTCCGTTCGTGGCCGGGCTGATGCGGACCCACGCCTGGCGCTCGTACGAGACGCTCGACCGGGTCCACTGGACACGGCTCGCCGCCGCGATCACCTTCATCAGCTTTCTCTCCCTCTTCCCGCTGATCACCGTGGGCGCCGCCGTCGGCGCCGCGCTGCTCAGCGAGGGACAGCTCGACCGGATCCAGGACTCCATCGAGAAGCAGGTGCCCGGCATCTCCGACCAGCTCGACCTGAACGCCCTCGTCGCCAACGCGGGCACGGTCGGGCTGGTGGCCGGGGCGCTGCTGCTGTTCACGGGCATCGGCTGGGTCGGCTCGATGCGCGAGTGCCTGCGGGCCGTGTGGGAGCTGGACGACGGCGAACAGGGCAACCCCGTCGTCCTCAAGGGCAAGGACGGGCTGGTGCTCCTCGGCCTCGGCGCCGTCGGCCTCGCCTCACTGGCCGCGTCGGGCCTGGGCTCCACGGCCGTCGGCTGGACCGCCGCCCGCCTCGGCATCCCCGAGGGCGGCGCGGGCGGCGTGCTGCTCCAGGCCGCCGCCCTCGCCGTCGCGGTCCTCGCCGACTTCCTGCTCCTGCTCTACGTGCTGACGCTGCTGCCCCGCGTCCAGCCGCCGCGCCGTCGGCTCGTGGTCGCCGCGCTGCTCGGCGCCGTCGGCTTCGAGCTGCTCAAGCTGCTGCTGGGCGGCTATATGAAGGGCGTGGCGGGCAAGAGTATGTACGGCGCGTTCGGGGTGCCGGTGGCGCTGCTGCTGTGGATCAACTTCACCGCGAAGCTGCTGCTGTTCTGCGCCGCCTGGACGGCCACACGCGGCCGTACCGAGGCGGAGCGCGCGGACGCGCAGGAGCGCGCGGACGGGCCCGAGCGGGTCACGGACGGGCCCGAGCGGGTCACGGACGGGCCCGAGCGGGTCACGGACGGGCCCGAGCGGGTCACGGACGCGGACGGCGACGGACCAGATCGGGCAGCGGCCAGCGCCGGTTGACCAGGAACACGCCTCCCGCCAGCGCGATCAGCACCCCGCCCGCGACGGCCAGCGCGATCCCCACCCCGTCCGAGCCGCCGCTGCTCGCCGCGGTGACCGCCTCGGCGGGCCCGGTGGCCTCCGGCGACTCCCCGCTGACCGGCGTGGGGCTCGCCCCGGTCTCCGTGGTGGCGGACTTCGGCGGCACCAGCTCACCGACCGGCGTCACCTTCCCGGCCGCCGCGAAGCCCCAGTCCAGCAGCCGCGCCGCCTCCTGGTAGACCGCGTGCGGCTCGGTGGAGGCCGGGTTCATGACGGTGACCAGCAGCTTCTTGCCGTTCCGCTCGGCGACCCCGGTGAAGGTCGTACCGGCGTGGGTGGTGCTGCCGTTCTTCACCCCGGCGATCCCCGGGTACTGCGCGACCCCGTTGGCGCCGGTCAGCAGCCGGTTGGTGTTCTGGATCTCGAAGGTCTCGCGCTTCTTGCCCTTCTTCTTCTCCCCGGGGAACTGGGCCGTCGCCGTCGCGCAGTACTCCCGGAAGTCCTTCTTCTGCAGCCCCGAGCGGGCGAAGAGAGTGAGGTCGTAGGCGGAGGAGACCTGGCCCTTCTCGTCGTACCCGTCGGGCGAGACGACGTGCGTGTCCAGCGCCTGCAGTTCGTCGGCGTGCTTCTGCATGTCCGCGACGGTCTTGGGGATCCCGCCGTTCATCTCCGAGAGCACGTGCACCGCGTCGTTGCCCGACTTCAGGAAGACGCCCAGCCACAGGTCGTGGACGCTGTACGTCAGGTTCTCCTTCACCCCGACCAGACTGCTGCCCGAGCCCATGCCCTCCAGATCGGCCGGCGCCACCGTGTGCTTCTCGTCCTTGGGCATCCGGGGCAGCAGGGTGTCCGCGAAGAGCATCTTCAGGGTCGAGGCCGGGGCCAGCCGCCAGTGCGCGTTGTGCGAGGCCAGCACATCGCCGTGCTCGGCGTCGGCGACGATCCAGGACCGGCCGCTCAGCTTCTTGGGCAGGGCGGGCGCGCCGTTGCCCAGCTCCACCTGGGTGCCCGCCACCCCGAGCTTCGCCCCGCCGACCGTGGACATCGCGGCGGGCGGCTGCGGCTGTTTCCTGTCGCCGTCGGCCTTTCCGTCCGCCGACGCGGGTACGGCGGTCAGAACGGGCAGGAGCGCGGCGGCGACCGTCACGGCGGTCTTTTTCAGAGCGGACACGACCGTGAACGTACATGGCCCCGACAACGGCCCTTCCCCGGGACCCCGCCGCCGGTGCGCGAAGGGCCCCGGCGATACTGAAGCCATGAAGCTCAGCCGCCCCGTGTCCTGGTTCCTGCTCGCGTTCGGGGTCTGGAGCTGGTTCATCTGGGTCACCTTCGTCAAGAACCTGTGGCAGGACGGCAGCGGACTCGCCTTCGACGACGCCGGTGCTCCGACGGCGTACTTCTGGGTGCATCTGACGCTCGCCATCGTGTCCTTTCTTCTGGGGACGGCCATCGGCGTCATCGGGTTCCGGGGCGTACGCGCGCTGCGCCGCGCGCCGCGGGAGTAACACACGCACAGCGTGGACAATCCGGGCAACCGGGACAGTGGGTAACGGGGTTGACAGGGCTAGGGGGCTCGTTCGTGGTGGTCGTCGTCGTTCTGGGGGCGCTCGTCGCCGTCGCGCTGGTCGCGGCGGCTCACCGGTATGTATGGCTGCGCCTGGTACGCGATACGACGGCCCCGGGGGGCCTCGCCCGCACGGCGGGCACGGTCGCCGCGGTGGTCCTGCCGCTGCTGGCCGTGGGCGCGATGGTCTCGGGGCGCGCGGGCGCGCCCTTCTGGCTGCAGCAGACGCTGGCCTGGCCGGGTTTCCTGTGGCTGGCGACGCTGCTGTATCTGCTGCTGGCACTGGTGGTGGGCGAGGCGGTACGGCCTCTACTGAGGAGACTGCCAGCGCGTGGCCGGGACGGCGAGGCGGCGCGGTCCATGGGAGCGGCGCCCCAGGAGACCACGGCCGGACCGGAGTCCGGGCGGACGCCGGAGTCCGCGCCGAAGCCGGAGTCGAAGCCGCAGTCCGCGCCCGAGTCCGCGCCCGAGCCCGAGGCGCCGTCCGCGCCTGTGCCCGCACCCGCGCCCGAGTCCGCACCCGCGCCCGCGCCCGCGCCCGGCCGGGCGGCGGCGGCCGGTCCCGAGCCCGTACCGGCCACCGTGCTCGCCTCGCAGTCGGCCCCGGCGCCCACGCGGGCGCCCGCCCCGCTCGCCACGCCCTCCCGCAGGCTCTTCGTCTCCCGCGTCGTCGGTGGCGCCGCCGCTGCCGCCGCCCTCGCGACCGTCGGCAACGGCATGCACGGCGTGCTGCGCGGCCCCCGGGTGAAGCGGCTCACCGTCCCGCTCGCCAAGCTGCCGCGCGCCGCCCACGGCTTCCGTATCGCCGTCGTGAGCGACATCCACCTCGGCCCGATCCTGGGCCGCGCCCACTCCCGGCGCGTCGTCGACACCATCAACGCCACCCAGCCCGATCTGATCGCCGTCGTCGGCGACCTGGTCGACGGCAGCGTCCGGGACCTGGGCCCGGCGGCCGAGCCGCTCGCGGACCTGACGGCGCGGCACGGCGCGTTCTTCGTCACCGGGAACCACGAGTACTTCTCCGGCGCGGCCGAATGGGTCGACCACGTACGCGAACTGGGCATGCGGCCCCTGGAGAACGAGCGCGTCGAGATCGCGGGCTTCGATCTGGCGGGGGTCAACGACATCGCGGGCGAGAGCGAGGGCTCGGGACCCGACTTCGGCAAGGCGCTCGGCGACCGCGACCAGGCCAGGGCGTCCGTACTCCTCGCCCATCAGCCGGTGGTCATCCACGACGCCGTGCGCCACGGCGTCGACCTCCAGCTCTCCGGCCACACCCACGGCGGCCAGCTGTGGCCAGGCAACTACCTGGCCGAGCTGGCCAACCCGACCGTCGCCGGGCTGGAGCGCTACGAGGACACCCAGCTCTACGTGTCGCGCGGCGCGGGCGCCTGGGGCCCGCCCGTGCGGGTCGGCGCGCCCTCCGACATCACCGTCGTGGAGCTGGCCTCCCGGCAGGCGTGAGCCGGTCCCGGGCCCGCGCCGTCGCCGGGCTCAGGGCTTCCCTGCCCGGGAGGCCGCCGTCCGCGCCATGCCCGGCAGGAAGTCCGCGAGCAGCTCGTGTACTTCGCGCAGGAGCGGGCGCAGCACCCGGAAGCGGGAGAGCGCGACGGAGCGGGCGGCCAGCCTGGCACCGCGCAGCGCCAGCGTGCGGGAGCGTTCCGAGCCCTCCGAGCGGTCGTACACCCAGAACAGCACGAGTCCCATCTGCGCCAGCCACAGCACCTCGGGGAGAGTGGCCGCCAGCTCCGCCGGGACCTTCGTCCGGGATCCGGCCAGTACCTCCCGGTGGACGGAGACGGCCGCCTCGCGCGTGGGTTCCGATTCCGGGGAGAAGGGGCTGAGCGGACTGTCGGGGTCCGCCGCGTTCTTGAAGAACTGGGCGGCGAACTCGTGGTACGGCTCGGCGATGTCGAGCCACCCCGTCAGCACCCCCGCCAGCCGTGCCTCCAGCCGGACCTCCCGGTCCAGCACGGGCCTGATCGCCGCGCGGTGCTCGGCGGCGATCCGGTCGTAGAAGCCCTGGACGAGGTGCTCCTTGGACGAGAAGTAGTAGTACGCGTTGCCGACGGAGACCCCGGCCTCCTTGGCGATGGCCCGCATGGTCGTCTTGTCGTAACCACGCTCCATGAACAGCCGCAGCGCCGTTTCGAGGATGAGCGTGCGGGTCTGCTCGCTCTTCGGCGCGGAGGCCGGGGCGGAGGTCCGCGTGTCCTTCTGGGCCTTCTCGTCCTTCTCGTCCTTCACAGGGCCCGAGCCTAATCCGACGGCGCGAGCGCCTCGCACGCCCCGTCGCAGGGCCCGCCGTCGCCGCCCGATACGTGGCGGCGGCCAAGACGCCGACCCGGGGCGAAGGGGGCCCCGATCCCGTGCTGCCGGGCGGCGGTGAGGTCGTGGTCGAGCCGGGCAGAGCCGGCGAGGCCCATAGCAGACGGCCGAACGGATCGGTGAGAACCTGGACGTTCATGCCGTGACGTTTGTGCTTCCCGGAGTAGTACGGGGTATCGGCGGCGACGCGGTCCATGGGCAGCAGGGTGCCGTCGAGGATGACGAACGCCTTCGCCCGGATGGTCTTCATCGCCTCGGTCAGGGTCGGGGCGAGGGCGGACAGGGCCTCGACGGCTTCTCGTACGCAGCGGTAGACGGTTGCGATCCCGATGCCGAACCCGGCGGCGAGCTGGGCGTAAGTGTCACCGCAGCGCAGATGAGCCAGGGCGAGCAAGGCTATGTGCGGCGGACAGGGGTCGCCACCGCGTTCCTGTCTCCTGCCGCCGCACGGTCAGTTGCCCCGTCAGGAACTGCAGAGTGCGGCTGGACAGATCAATCGAGGACGGGTACACAAGCACGCGAAGCTCCTGGCGGGCACGGGTGATCTTGATCGGGAACCCGTCTACCAGGAGCTTCGTCCTTGCGCAGGACTGTCCAACTCGCCCTCCACAACGCCAGCTCGGAAACGGCTCACTACGAAGGAAGACACGGCTGCGCCCTGCTCTCCTCTGTGCCTCTGACGAGCGTGGTCGCCACCATGTGCTACTCCGTGCGGAGGCCGTCCGGACGCATCAGTTTCAGCAGAGGCGGGATGCTCAGGGCCGTCACCGCCAGGACCACCACCGCGCCGGCGCCCGTCATCGTCAGGACATTCGTCCAGCCGACCGCCACGGTCGTGTCCGCCATCTTCAGGAGGACTGCACCGAGTGTCAGGCCCAGCGCCGCGGCGAGTGCCAGGCCCAGGGCGACCGGGATCGCGGTCTGCCACAGTACCGACAGGCACAGTGTGCGGCGCCGGGTGCCGAAGGCGACCAGCGCAGACAGTAGTTTTTTGCGCTCGCGCAGCTGCTCCAACTGCGCGACCAGCAGGCTCGCCCCGATCAGTGCGAGGACACAGGCCGCGCCGACGGACAGCCCGCGCTGGATGGAATCGTAGCTGTTCGACCGCTGACTCGACTCGTACGTCGTGATGTTCACGAGTGGGTGGATCTGCGCGGCGGCGTTACGCACGATCTCGTGTCCCTCCGGGACCGATGGATCGAGTGTGAGGTAGATCTGCCCGCTGAGGCTGGAGACCGCGGCGGCGGGCAGCGCCTTCGTGGTGATCAGGAATCCGGTCCGTTCCCAGCCCGTCGGATCCATGCGCGGAGTGACCTGCTTGATGCCCCGCGGCACCGTCCAGACGGTCTTCGTCCCTTCTTCGGAGCCTTCGTAGGTGGGATCGATGGAGAGTCTCCGGCCGGATTCGGCCAATTCGGGGGCTACCGAGCCGCCCCTGCCCTGCAGGACGAACGCTTCTCCCTCGCGGCACGAGGGCAGCTTCGCCACCTCGCGCAGGGCCGCACAGTCGCCCACGGTGAGCCTCATGGATGTCTCCGGCTCCCGCTTGCTCACCCCGATCGTGCCGTCGGAGAGCGCGACGGCGTGGCGCACGCCCCGCGTCCCGGCGAGTTTGCGCCGGGCGTCGGCGAGAGAGACATTCTTCGGCACGGACGCGTTCAGCCGGGCGGGTGAGTGGTCCTGGCCGGGGGACTTCGTGTAGTCGCTCTGGACGCCGGCGAACAGCATGTGCAGGGCGATCGCGCCGGCCACCGCCACCGTGATGCCATTGACCGAGCGGGCCGCGGTGCCACTGCTCAACTGCAGCCTTCGTACGGCCAGTTGCCAGGAGACCGGGCCCGGGTTCAGGCGGGCCACGACAGCCTCCACGACCCACGGCAGCAGCGCGGTGATGCCGACGAGGAGCAGGACGACACCACCGGTCACCATGTACTCGTTGAAGTGGCCGTTCTCGGTGCCCTTGCCGATCATCGGAGCGAGCAGGCCGAGCCCGCCGAGCGGCAGCAGCAGCCGCCACCACAGCCTGCGCCGCGCGGGCCTGGCCGTACGCACCACGCCGAGCGGCTCGATGATCACTCCGCGCAGCGCGAGCAGCGTCACCACGACGGCGGCGGCCGGGACCGCGACGACGACCAGGAGGGCGAGTGGGGGCGTGGGGTTGAGGTAGCTGGGGAAGAGGCTGATGCCGAAGAGCTGCACATATCCGGCGATCTGGCGGCCGATCAGGAAGAAGCCGGTGCCGAAGAGCAGCCCGAGTACGGCTCCGGACAGAGCCTCGCCCGCGGCGATCCGGCGGGTCATCCGGCCGTCGGCGCCGACCAGCCGCAGCGCGGCGAGCCTGCGGTCGCGCCGCTCGCCCCCGAAGCGCACGGCCGCGGCGATGAACACGCCGACCGGCATCAGCAACACGATGAAGACGGTCAGGACGAGCAGGAGAAGGACCGGGTCCATCTCCTTCGAAGGCGCCTGATCCTCCTGGAAGGTGGCGAAACGCCTGACGTTGGAGCCGGTGTCGTACTCGGCCAGGTTCTGACCGCCCGCGTAGAAGGCGAGTTCGGCCGAGCCGATGAGGCCGCTCTCACCGATGGTGCCGGTCACGCGGTCCGGCAGGCGTTCGCGCAGCAGCGCGGAGCCTTCGGCCGCCAGCAGCTCCTTGAGCGCGGGGGACACAAGCATCTCGCCCGGCGCCGGGAACTTGCGCCCGCCCGGCGGCAGTGGCGCGCGCAGGCCCTCCGGCTCCAGTTCGCGGCCGCGGATCTCCGAGCCGCGGAACTCGGTGTCGACGTTCGCGACAAGCACCGTGTTGTCGGACTTGGCCGGCTCCGAGCCGAACTGCGGCCCCATGCGTGCGTACTCGCGGTCCGACCGCGCCTGCATGGCGTTCGGTACGGCGGTGGCGAGCAGCAGCAGCGCCACGCCGAGCCCCACGCCGACACCGGTGAGCAGGACACGTACCCAGCCCTCGCGGCCCCCGCTGAACGCGAACTTGACGCCCATGGCCAGCTCTCTGGACCACTGCCGCAGCATGGGGGCGTCGTGGCGGGAATCTTCCGGGGCGTCGAGCTTCGAAGGAACCCCGGGCGGGGCGACTGCGGTCGACGGGCGGGTGCTCATACGGCGCGCTCCATGTCCCGGGACTTGCCGTCGCGTACGACGATTTCGCGGTCCGAGTAGGCGGCCACCCGGGTCTCGTGCGTGACGAGGACGACGGCCGTGTTGGCGGACCTGGCGGCGTCCGCGAGCAGCCCCATCACGCGTTCGCCGTTGAGCGAGTCGAGGGCGCCGGTCGGCTCGTCGGCGAACAGTACCCGCGGGCCGGTGACCAAGGCGCGGGCAACGGCGACGCGTTGGCCCTGGCCGCCGGAGACTTCGCCGGGCCGCTTGCCCTTCAGGTCGTCGACCTCCAGGCGCTCCATCCAGGCCAGGGCGGTGCGCTCGGCCTCCTTGCGGGAGGTGCCGTTCAGGCGCAGCGGCAGGGCCACGTTCTCGACACAGGTCAGCTCCGGCACCAACTGGCCGAACTGGAAGACAAAGCCGAACTGCGAGCGCCGCAGCGCGCTGCGCTGGGAGTCGTTCATGGTCTCCATTTCGTGGCCGTTGTAAAGGATGGAGCCCGAGTCGGGCGTCACGATGCCGGCGAGGCAGTGCAGAAGGGTCGACTTGCCGGAGCCCGAGGGGCCCATGATCGCGACGACCTCGCCCGGGTGAATGGAGAACTCGGCGCCGTCGAGGGCGTTGGTGGGGCCGTACGCCTTGTACAGGTCGTGGGCCACGAGCAGGGATCCCGCAGGGGTCATCGGGTCACCGTCTCAGCGAGTTTGCCGAGGCGCGCGGCGGTGAGTTCGAGCCACCGCAGGTCGGCTTCGAGATGCAAGAGTGCGTGGTCGCAGATCAGCTGGTCGGCGAGATCACCCTTACGTTTGCGGTCGGTGAGGATGCGCATCATGCGCAGGTGTTCCGAGCGCTGGGTGTCGAGGATCTCGGACGCGTCGCGGTGCGTCAGGAGGGCGAGGAGGACCTTCGTGTAGAGGGTCGACTGGAGGTAGGGCTCCGGCTTCTCCGGCGTCGCGAGCCACCGCTGGACGTCGGTGACGCCGGCCTCGGTGATCGCGTAGCGCTTCCGCTCGGGGCCGGCGCCCGCCTCTATCCCGTCGACCTCCACAAGGCCGTTCTTCAACAGCCGGGACATCGTCGAATAGACCTGGCCGTAGTGCAGCGGCCTGTCGTGACCGAATTTCTCGTCGAAGGCCCGCTTCAGGTTGTAACCGTGACGGGGCCCGGACTCCAGGAGCCCTAGGAGGGTGTGAGGGATGGACATGCCAAACCACTATACACGGGGTGTATACATGCCGTGTATTCGTGCGGTGTGGATCTTCTGGCCAAGGAGCGCGATCCATCCGAATCGGCTTCTTGACGTGAAGTCGAATCTGCCGGTTGCCCCTTATGTCGCCCGTGATGGGCATCACATGCAGGGGAAAACCTGACGAGCCTCTCGGGCGTCTGGGAAGCGTGAGATCAGCCAGGGGAGCACGGCGCGAGCAGGCCCTGGCCAGGAGCTGTCCGGCCGGTGGCGAACGGTGACCGTGCGGCGATCGAGGAGACGGTACCGACCCTCCGCCCGTGTTCTGAGTGCGAGCGTCTCGGCGCTGTTGGGCTGGGCACTGGCGTACACGGGCTCCTCGGCCCTGACGGAGCTGACAAGACCACCCTCATCCGCACGCCGGCCACCGTGCTGCTTCCCACCGAGGGCACGCTGGAACTGCTCGGTGAGGAGTCGGGCGACCTGGAGGAGCGGCGTGCGCTGCGCCGCCGGATCGGTTACCTGCCGCAGCAGTTCGGCCATGACAAGCGTTTCACGGTACGCGAGTTCGTCGAGCACATGCGACAGCAGTCCTGGGCGCCGCTCTCGTCGCCCAGGCAACGGAGGGGCCCCGGCCGCGCGGCCGTCGTGGCCGTGCGGGCGGGGCTGTCGCGGCTGGCGCCGTTGTCGGGGGAGTGGCCCGGCCGGGGGGTCAGCTCGTGGCGCGGGTGGTCGCCGCTTCCGTGACCAGGGCGCACCAGGCGGCGTCCCGGGCGTCGCACCGGCCGCTCGCGCGCTCCTGTTCGACCGCCTCGTGCCAGCGCCGCCAGACGTCCTCCTTGGTCCACCCGGTGAAGCGCCGGTGCGCGGTGGCGGGCGACACCCCGAAGTGCGCGGGCAGTTGCTGCCAGCCGCAGCCCGAGGTCAGCACGTACACGACGGCGGTGAACGCCTGCCGCTCCTTCTTCGAAGGAGACGGCGGCAGCGCGCCTTCCGCGACCGCCCAGAGCGCGTCGGGGACGAGGCGCCCGGCCAGTGCCGGGTTCGGCGACTGGGTGGAGAAGCCGCGCGTCTCGTCACCGTCACCGTCGCGGTCGTCGCCGTAGTCGCCGCCGTCTGTCCCGGTCCTGGCCGAGGTGTCCTCGGCCGTCGCCGCCGGGGCCGGGTGCTGGCCGTGCTGTTCCTGGTACTCCCGCCAGCCGCGCAGCAGTTTGTGGTGGCCGCCCCGGATGTAGCGCATGTAGTCGCGCATGTTGCGCAACCGGCGCCGGGGCGCCTCCTCCTCGGGCCCGAGCAGGGTCAGCGCCTGCTCGGCGAGCCGCTCCTCGCGGTCGAGGAAGCTGCGTTCGCCCGCCAGGAAGCTGCCCCACACGTCGTCGTCGACCCGGAAGTAGTGGCTCCGCTCGCCGGGCACCGCGTGCCGCTTGAGGAACCCGGCCTCCGTCAGCCGCCGCGTCGCCAGCGAGATCGAGCCGGGGCTGACGCGCAGGGCGCGGGCCAGCTCACCGGATGAGACGTACGGGATGTCCGTGATGAGGAGATAGGCAATGATCCGGCCGTCCATCCGGCCGCTGCCGGCCGCCTCCCACAGCAGCCCCATCTCCTCGACGAATGTCTCCCGGTCCCAGCCCTCCGGGGTGCGCGTGGTGGCGCCGGAAGTGTCGGCTGGCATGCAAGTCCTCCGTGTTAAAGATTCATCTCATGCTAAATGTTTCGGAACTTTGCGTTGACACGGATTCTCACCTGGGGCGAGTATCCCCGGTACACGCACCCGGTACGCAACCGATCCGCACCGTCGCGACGCCCCGGGCCACCGCGTGCCCTGCTCTCCCATGGAGTTGTCTTGCCCAGATCATCCATGTCGAAGGCCGTACCGGCGAGCGTATCCCTCGCCCTCGCGCTCACCGCCTGCGCGGGCGGCGGCGAGACCGGTGCCGGAGCGTCGAAGAACGCCGGATTCTCCGTCGCCGTCGCCGAGCCGGACCATCTCACGCCCGGCCGCGGCAGCACCGCCAACGAGGAGTCGCGCGTCCTGTTCGCGCCGCTGGTGAAGGTCGACCCCGAGGGCGGCCTCAGCTACGTCCAGGCGAAGTCCGTGACCAGCGCCGACGCCCGCCACTGGACCATCGAACTGCGCCCCGGCTGGACCTTCCACAACGGCGAGCCGGTCACCGCGCAGAGCTACGCCGACGGCTGGAACCGCACCGCGTACGGACCCAACGCCTGGGCGGCCAACGGCCAGCTCGCCAACATCGAGGGATACGCGGCCCTCAACCCGGCCAAGGGCAAGCCGAAGACGAAGGAACTCTCCGGGCTGAAGGTCGTCGGCGACACCACCCTGAAGGTCACGCTCACCGCCCCCGACAGCCAGTTCCCGCTCCAGCTCACCCCCAACCAGCTCGGCTTCTACCCGCTGCCCGAGGCCGCCGTCACCGACCCGGAGGCGTACGACCGCAAGCCCATCGGCAACGGCCCGTTCAAGATGGACACGGCCTGGACGGTCGACAAGGGCACCACCGTCTCGCGCTACTCCTCGTACAAGGGCCCGGCACCCGCCTCGTCCGCCATCACGTTCAAGAGCTACAGCGACCTGCAGACCGCGTACACCGACGCCCAGGCCGGCAACACCGACGTCATCGGCGTCCCCCTGAGCAAGTACGGCAGCGCGAAGGCCGACTTCGGCGACCGGCTGTACACGTACGAGGCGCCCTCGCTGGAGTTCCTGTCCCTCCCGCTCTACGACAAGCGCTTCCAGGACGTACGGCTGCGCAAGGCGCTCTCGCTCGCCATCGACCGCGACGTCGTCAACAAGACCCTGTACGGCGGCCTCTACACCCCGGCCACCTCCCTCACCCCGCCCTCCGAGGTCGGCGCGCGGACCGGGCTCTGCGACGCCTGCTCGTTCGACCCGGCCGAGGCGAAGAGGCTCCTGAAGGAGGCGGGCGGCTGGTCAGGGGAGCTGCCGATCACCTACCCGGGCGGACTCGGCCTCGACGAGCTGTACAAGGCGATCGCCAACCAGATCCGCCAGCACCTCGGTATCGACGGCGTCGAGGCGCGGCCCACCGCCGACTGGCCCGAGTTCAGCGACAAGGTCTTCGGCAAGAAGCTCACCGGCCCGTACCACGCCCACTGGGGCGCGCTCTACCCCAGTATGCAGAGCACGCTGCGCGGCATCTTCACCACGGCGGGCGGCTGTTACGTGTGCAGCAACTACAGCGACCCCGACGTGGACGACCTGCTGCGGCGCGCGGACGGCGCGAAGACGCCCGCCGAGGCCGAGGCCCTCTACAACGGCGCCCAGGAACGGGTCCTGAAGGACTTCCCCGTCGTCCCGCTCTTCTACGGGACGTACGTCTACGCCAGCACCGACCGCGTCTCCGGCGTCACCGTCGGCCCCGCCGACCTCGACCTGGACCGGATCTCCGTCACGGGCTGACCCCCTCGCGCACCGCGCGCCCGTACCCCTCCGCCCGTA
>NZ_QQNA01000233.1 GCF_003346515.1 Streptomyces corynorhini | reverse complement strand
GGGGTGGGCGGTGTGGGCGCGGGCGGCTTCGGCGCGGGCGGCCGCGGGGACGGCGGCGTCGGTTCCACCGGTACGACGGGCTGCGCCACCGGCGGTTTCGCCGCCGGTTTCGGCTCGGGTACGTGGGGGCTGCCGGACAGCGCCCACACCAGACCGGCTGCCGCCGCGGCGACGACGAGCGCCCCGATCCCGGCCTTCGCCGGCGTGCCCAGCCCCTCGGCGGCGGCGCCACCACCGGCCGCGCCGGTCGCCGAAGCACCGCCGGTGGCGGCGGCCGCCGCTCCGGCGCCTGCCGCGCCCACCGCGCCGCCCGCGACGATGCCCGCCGCCTTGAGCGAGTAGCCCGCCGCGAACCAGCCGATCACCGCGACCGGCAGCAGCGCCGGAATCCCCGCGTTGACGTGGGCCAGCTCACCCGCGGCGAGGCGGCACTTCGCGCACTCCTCAAGATGCTTGCGCAGCCCGCGCTCGGCGCGCATGCGCAGCCCTCCGCGCGCGTACGCCCCGAGCCGGTCGGCGTACCGGGAACAGTCGCCCGTCGAGGTGAGCGAGGTGCTCACATGGGCCTGGAGATACGCCTGCTTGAGCCCTTCGCGGGCCCGACTGGCCAGTACCGCCGTGGCGTTGGCGGACAGCCCGAACAGCGGCGCGATCTGGCTCGGCGACTCCTCCTCCACCGTGGTGTGCCACAGCACCGCCTGCCAGCGCTCCGGCAGGCTGCGGAACGCCCGCATGGCCATGGACCGCTCCGCCTCGTGCATCGCCAGGACATCCGCGCCCAGATCCAGAGTGTCCCCGTCCGGCACCTCGGAGGACTCGGCGGCCTGCGCCGCGAACACCGCGAAGTCCTCGACCAGCTGCTCGCGCTTCGCGGACTTCGTCCAGGTGGCCGCCGTGCGCCGTACGGTCGTCAGCAGATACGCCCGCACCGCGTGCCGGGGCCCGGCTCCGCCGCGTACGGCCTGCAACGTACGGGCGAACACCTCGGCGGTCAGATCGTCGGCGGTGTCCGCGTCGCGGCAG
The DNA here is from genome assembly GCF_003346515.1 of Streptomyces corynorhini. Taxonomy (GTDB): domain Bacteria; phylum Actinomycetota; class Actinomycetes; order Streptomycetales; family Streptomycetaceae; genus Streptomyces; species Streptomyces corynorhini. The sequence goes on along the minus strand of NZ_QQNA01000233.1, from coordinate 7,863 downwards.
CACGTACGGGCGTAACGCCGCACGGGCTCCGAGTGCCTGCGGAACAGCTCCGCGTACGCGCTGTCGTCGCCGTCCCGCATCCGCTGGATCAGATCGGCGTCCGAGGGAGGCGCCTCGGGGACGGCCGACTCCTCACCCACAGCCCTGCCCGTGCCCGCACTCGTGCCCGCAGGCCGGACGGTGGACAGCTCAAGGGTCGGCGGGTCGGACCGGGGCACATCGGCGCGACCGCGCTGCGGCGGCACCCCGGCGTGAGCGCCCGCCGGTCCGGGGACCACCGTCGGGCCGCCCTGGCTCGGCACCTGCTCGGACGCTGGCACCGCGCCGCAGCCGGTGCCGCCACCCGTGCCACCGGAGCCGCCGCCACCCACGCCGCCGCCACCGAGTGGTCCGTCCCGTCCGTCACCGCTCATCGCGGGAACCCCCGTACGCGCCGCTCCGACCCAAACACCGGGCCAGCGTGCCACAGCGCACCACGTGGCCCCGAGTGTTCGAGTCCGTCCACCACTCGTCCGGGGCGCATTCCCGGGTCGGGCCTTTAACCTTCACTCTTACGGGGAAGGATCAACGGCGCTATTCGTCAAGGCTGTTCGAGAAGCGGAGCCGAAGCCGAAGCTGAGGCAGCGGCCGAAGCCACAGCCGAAGCTACAGCCACAGCCGAAGCCGCCGTCGACGGCCGACCGTCGACGGCCGACCGACGACCGACGACGGCCGACCAACGGCCGACCGGCTCCGCTCCCCGCCGCCTCTCACGCGGGGCGCGACCGCAGCCCCTCCAGGAGGATGTCCAACAGCCGCGCCGAGGCCGCCGCCTGCTGCGCCGCGTCCGGCAGCGAGGGCGCGGCGGTGGCGATCACCAACAGGACGTCCGCCACGGTCACATCGCCGCGCAGCTCGCCCGCTCCGCGCGCCCGGTCCACCAACTGACCGACGACATCGAGCAGTTCGACCGTGCCCGGCGCGTCCAGCCCCTCGGCCGAGGCCGAGATCCGCGCTCCCACCACCCGTAAATCGGGCTGGCCCGGCTGCCGTTGGTGCGGCACCCGCGTCTCGTCCGGCAGCCCGCGCGGCAGCGTCACCTCTTCCCCGTCCACGCTCACCCGCAGCACCTGCGGAGGCAGCAGCCGCCCCGCTCCGGACGCCACCGAGGTGCGCAGGAAGCGGGAGAGCGCCGACCACGGCTCGTCCTCCTGCCCCAGCGCCGCACGCGCCTGCTCGGTCAGCCGGGACGTCTCTTCCGCCGCTATTCGCCTGACCAGCACGTCCTTGCTGGGGAAGCGGCGGTAGACCGTGCCGACCCCGACCCGGGCGCGACGCGCCACATCCTCCATCGGAGCCCCGTACCCCAACTCCCCGAACACCTCACGGGCCGCCCGCAGTACGTGCTCCAGATTGCGCTGCGCGTCCACCCGCAGGGGCGCCGAACGCCCCGCCGCACCCAGCGGCCCCGCGCCGCTCACACCAGCCGTGCCCGTGCCCACGCCCGAACCCATGGCCACCGTGCCCGTACCCGTACTTGTAGCCGTCCGTCCCTCGCTGCCCCCGACGACAGCGGTTTGCCAACGAGCATCCTGAATATGCATAAGCGTTCCCCCGGTAATGATGTCTCCCCCCGGAGACTCCCCGCCCTGACAGCCGGGGCGTGCGGCCCAGTCACGTGCCCGACACCCCGTCGACATACGAACATAGTTGAGCCCGGGGCAATTCAGAAGGGGGTGGTTCCGCACGGAGCGCCCCCCGATCGGAGCAAGGACCGGAAGATGCCTGAATCCCCCCTCTCCCCGCACCTCCCACGCCGCCGCTGACCTGGGCTCCTGCCGCGACGTCCGGACCACGGCCCGGCCGTGGCCCGCGACGGCCTCCGGTCACACAATGTGTCGCGCCTGTGGACAAACGCCCGGCCCCAATGCGTTATGGGAAGGTGAAGGCTGAGATCTCTCGGGGGAGGACCCCCGCAAGCCCGCCCGGAACGCGCATTCTGGTGATCGGCGGCGGCTACGTCGGGATGTACACCGCGCTGCGCCTCCAGCGGAAACTGAGAAGTGGCGAAGCCGAGGTCACGGTGGTCACTCCCGACCCTTATATGACCTATCAGCCCTTCCTGCCGGAAGCGGCCGCCGGGAACATCTCGCCGCGCCACGTCGTGGTGCCGCTCCGCCGCCTGCTGCCCGGCTGCCGCATCGTCATCGGCGAGGCCACCGCCATCCGGCACGCCGAGCGCACCGCCACGCTCAAGACCCTCGGCTCGGAGGCCGAGGGCAGCGGCACCGTCGACCTCACCTACGACGAACTCGTCCTCGCGCCCGGCTCCGTCGCCCGCACCCTCCCCATCCCAGGACTGGCCGAACACGCCATCGGCTTCAAGACCGTCGAAGAGGCCATCGGCCTGCGCAACCACGTCCTCGAACAGATGGACATCGCCTCCTCCACCCGCGACCCCGCCGTCCGCGACGCCGCCCTGACCTTCGTCTTCGTCGGCGGCGGCTACGCGGGCGTCGAAGCACTCGCGGAGCTGGAGGACATGGCCCGCTACGCCGCGCGCTACTACCACAACATCAAGGCCGACGACATGAAGTGGATCCTCGTCGAGGCCACCGGCCGGATACTCCCCGAAGTCGGCGAGGAGATGGGCAGATACGCGGTGCGCGAGCTGCGCGCCCGCAACATCGACGTACGGCTCGAAACCCGCCTGGAGTCCTGCGAGGACCGGGTGGCCGTGCTGAGCGACGGCGCGCGCTTCCCCGCCCGTACGCTCGTCTGGACGGCGGGCGTCCGGCCCCATCCCGTCCTCGCCGCCGGAGATCTGCCGCTGGACGGACGCGGCCGGCTCCGCTGTACGGCCGCCCTCTCCGTCGAGGGCACCGAGCACGCCTGGGCCGCGGGTGACGCCGCCGCCGTACCCGACCTGACGGCGGACGAGACCGGCAAGGAGTGCGCGCCCAACGCGCAGCACGCCGTACGCCAGGCCAAAGTACTCGCCGGGAACATCGTCGCTTCCCTGCGCGGCGAACCCCTCCGGGACTACCGTCACGCGTACGCCGGTTCGGTGGCCTCCCTCGGCCTCCACAAAGGGGTCGCGCATGTCTACGGCCGCAAGGTCAAGGGCTATCCGGCCTGGCTCATGCACCGCGTCTACCACCTCAGCCGCGTCCCCACCTTCAACAGGAAAGCCCGCGTACTCGCGGAATGGACGCTCTCCGGTCTCTTCAAAAGAGAGATCGTCTCCCTCGGCTCCCTGGAGCACCCCCGCGCCGAATTCGAACTGGCCGCGGGACGCGAACCCCGGCAGGACAAGTGAGGTCAGCCGTCCGCGCGACGACCGGAGGCAGCGATCCGAACACGACGAGGGGCGACTGTCAGTACGTTCGGTCACACTGGACGTGTGACCATAGGTGGGCTCACATCTGCACAGAGTGATCCATCCGGGCTCGACGCGCGCACCCGGCGGCGACGTACGGCGACACGACACCATCACGACACCTTGAGGCATGAGAATCCGTGAATTTCACGCGTTGGAGCGCCCGCCTCCCCGGTACGCGGCGTCGCGCCGCCGCGCGGACGGACCGCGGTGCCGTGCCGGCGGCCCGCGGCGAGTACGAGCGAGGGGAGCACGAGGGCCGGGACGCGAGCGGTGAGCGCGAGCGGCGGCCCGAGCCCGCGCCGGGCATTCCCACCCTCGCCGACCTCTCCGTCCGCGACATCCTCGGCGAACTGCCCGCCCTGGTCGCGCTCGTGTACGGGCCGCAGCACCGCGTCGCGTACGTGAACGACGCCTACGCGACGGCCTTCGGCCCGCGCCCGCCCGGATCCACCGCGGCCGAGAGCTGCCCCGAGCTGGCGGAGCTGGGCCTGCTCCCGCTGCTCGACCAGGTGCTCCGCAGCGGCAAGCCCCGCACCGTCAAGTCCCGCAAGGCGCAGTCACGGACCCCCGCGGAGCCGCCGACGCGCGACCACACGGCGACAGCCCCCGCCGCCGGCCAGGCCCCGCGCGCGGACCGCTCGTACACGCTCACCTGCACCCCCGTCGACTGCCGCGGCACGGACGGCATCCTCATCTACGCCGCCGACGTCACCGACCACGCCGAAGCCGCCGAGCGGCTGCGCACCAGCGAGGGCCGCCACCGCCGTACCGTCGTCACCCTCCAGCGCTCCCTGCTCCCGCAGGAGCTGGAGCAGCCCGACGACCTGCGCGTCGCCGCCACCTACCGGCCGGGCGGCGCGGACGCCGCCGTCGGAGGCGACTGGTACGACGTGATCACCCTCGGCGCCGGTCGTACCGCCCTGGTCATCGGCGACGTCATGGGCCGGGGCGTGCGCGCCGCCGCCGTCATGGGCCAGCTGCGCACGGCCGTCCGCGCCTACGCCCGGCTCGACCTGCCGCCGCACGAGGTCCTCCAGCTCCTCGACGGGCTCGCCGCCGAGATCGACGCCAGCCAGATCGCCACCTGCGTCTACGCCGTCCACGACCCCAACGAGGGCCTGCTCGAATACGCCTCGGCCGGTCATCTCCCGATCCTGGTGCGCGCCTCCGACGGCTCGGTCGAGCGAGCCGAGGACCCCACGGGCCCGCCCCTGGGCACCGGCGGCTGGCTGCACACCTCGGGCACGATCGCCCTGCCGCCCGGCTCGACGGCCGTCCTCTATACGGACGGTCTCGTCGAGCGCCGCGGCGAGGACATCGACGAGGGCGTCGCCTCCCTCGCCCGCGCCCTGTCCGGCGCGCAGGGCTCACCCCAGGTCGTGTGCGACCGGCTGATCCGCTCCCTGGGCGTCACCGACGACCACGACGACGACGTCGCGGTGCTCGTCCTCCAGCACCCCGCCCGTACGGGAGCCGACGCGGAGCTGTTCCACAACGCGGCGCTCGACCTGCTCGGCGGCATCGAAGCGGCCCCGCGCGCCCGCGCCTTCGCGACGGGGGTCCTGGCCTCCTGGCGCTTCCCGGTGGAACTGCGCGACCTGGGCGTCCTCGCCACCAGCGAGCTGGTGGCCAACTCCCTGCAGCACGGCACCCCGCCCATGCGCCTGCGGCTGCGCCGCACGGACCGGCGGCTGATCATCGAGGTGACGGACGGCGACGACCACTTGCCGCGCCGTCGCAGAGCCGAGCCGGCGGACGAGGCCGGCCGGGGCATCTCGATCGTCGCGACGATCGCGTCGTCCTGGGGGACACGCCGTACACCGGACGGCGGCAAGGCCGTCTGGTGCGAGTTCGCCCTGCCCCACTGACACCGCGCCCGGCGCGGACGCCCGCGCCGAGGTCTCAGCGGGCGGGCGACGCCAGCGCCTCCGGGCTCTCCGACCCGGCCGCCTCGGGCGTGTGCCGCGCGACCACCCGGGAAGCGGACAGGAGCGAGGGCCGGTCCTGTACGGGCGTGAGCCGCCGCCCCAGCCGCAGGGCCAGCACGGTGATCGACAGCGAGAACAGCACGAACGTCACGATGTACGGCCCGTGCAGCGACGCCCCCATCGGCCCGCCCACCGCCGGGCCGACCGCCAGCGCGAGCTGCTTGACCAGCGCGAACCCCGAGTTGTACTGCCCGATCATCGACGGCGGCGCGAGATCCGCCACCAGAGGGGCCACGGTCGGCGACAGCATCGCCTCCCCGAGCCCGAACAGCGCGTACGTGGAGATGAACGCGGCCGTCGCCATCGTCCGGCCGCCCTCCCCGAGCCCCGCGTACCCGGCGATGAGCCAGGCGACGGCCCAGATCAGCCCGACGGCGGCGATCACCCGGCTGCGCCTGAGCGGCTCGACCAGCCGCAACACCACGAACTGCGCGATCACGATCACCGCCGTGTTGGCCGCCAGCGCGATCCCCAGCGTCGACGGATCGATCCCGGCGGCCTCGGTGCCGTACGCGGCGAGGCCCGACTCGAACTGCCCGTAGCAGGCGAAGAACACCACGAAACCCAGCACGCACAGCTGCACCATGGCGCGGTGCCGGAGCATGGACCGCAGCCCGGGACGCCCGGACGCCTCGACGCCCGACGCCTCGACGCCGGTCGTGCCGGTCGTGCCGGTCGTGCCGGTATCGGCGGGGCGCGGCATCCGGACCGTACCGGCCACGGCGGCCAGCACGAGGAACATCGCCGCCTCGACGCAGAACAGCAGCAGGAAGCTCCCCGGCCTGCTCTCGTCGACGAGCTGTCCGCCGATCAGCCCGCCCACGCCCAGCCCGAGATTCGCGAGGAAGAACTGCGTCGCGAACGCCCTGGTGCGGGTCGCGGGCGTGGAGCACCACACGATCATCGTGGCCAGCGCCGGCTGCATCACGGCCGTCCCGGCACCCAGCAGCGCGGCGGAGAGGACGGCGGTCGGCACGCTCCCCGACAGCCCCATGGCCAGCGCCCCCACCGACGCCAGCACCGCGCCCCCGACCAGCACCGGCAGCGGCCCCCGGCGGTCGATCACCCGGCCGGTGAACGGCAGCACGACCAGCGCGGCCAGGGCGAAGACCGCCAGCACGGCACCGGCCGTACTCGCGCCCAGGTCCCGTACCTGAGCCACATACACATACAGATACGGAACCGTGAATCCGAGCCCGAACGCACTCAGCGCGTTCCCCGCCTGGATCCGGCGCATCGCCGCGCCCATCGCCCTGGTCACACTCACCCCTCAACACTTCAGAGTTAAACTTAGAACCTAAACTTCGAAGGTGAACTGTACACATCGAAGGACTTCAACGCCAGGAGAGGTGCGTGGCATACTGCCCCGATGCCAGAGACCACCCCCGAGAAACCCGGCCCCGAGAAGCCCACCCCCGAGAAGCCCGGCCCCGAGAAGCCCGGCCCACCGGATCTCCAGGAGCCGAGCCTCGACGAGCAGATCGCCGCCTATCAGCGAGAGTTCCGTGATCTCGACCCTCAGGTCGAAAAGGTCGTCTCCGCGCTCGGCCGACTGAACCGCCGGATGAACGTCGCCTACGGCAGACAGGTCTCCGACCTGGGCATCAGCAACGCGGAGTGGGAAGTCCTCAAGACCCTCGTTCTCGCCGGTTCCCCCTACCGCCTGGGCCCCGGCGAACTCGCCAAGCGCCTGGGCCTCACCCCGGCCGCGATGACCCACCGCGTCGACCGCATGGCGGGCGAAGGTCTGGTCACGCGCGATCGCGACGAGAACAACCGGGTCCGGGTCATCGTCGAGCTGACGGACGAGGGCCGCACGAAGTGGCTGGCGGCGATGCGGATGGCCTCGGAGTTCGAGGAGGAACTGCTCCAGGACCTCTCCTCCGACGAGCGCGGAGTGCTCGGCGAGATGCTCATCCGCCTGCTGCGCCGCGTGGAACACGCCCAGCCGGACGCCGGCGGGCGCCTGACGGATCTGGAGTGACGGCAGGGACGGCGTGACGGCAGTGACTGGCAGCGGCTGGCAGCGGCTGGAGCGGCCGGAGGCGGGTTCGACCGGGGGGTCGGGCTGGTTTGACAGGCCCCTGAGCGATCCGTAAGGTTCTTCGAGTTGTCACGGAGCCGACATGGAGCTGTGACAGCCACTCCAGCCGCATCAGCGGCACTCAAACCAAGCATGATCTCCCAGCCGGGAAGAATTTCGGCATGCCGAAATTCATTTCGAAGACTCGATTATGAGTCACCTGCGGAATCCGCTACTGTTTGAGACGTCGGAAGGGCCGAACAGCCCGGATGGCAGCCCACTCTGACTGGGAATCAGGCCCGAAAGGATCTGGTAGAGTCGGAACCGCCGGAAAGGGAAACGCGAAAGCGCGGAACTGGAAAGCGAAACCCCGCTCCGACGGGGAATCGGACACGAAAGAGTCTGATAGAGTCGGAAACGCAAGACGGAAACAAAACAAAGAAACACCGAAGGGAAGCGCCCGGAGGAAAGCCCCAGAAAATGTTCTGTGG
>NZ_QQNA01000232.1 GCF_003346515.1 Streptomyces corynorhini | reverse complement strand
CGCCTGGCTGACCGCGCCCGAACAGCAGGCGACCCTCTTCGAGAAGCGCGGCAGCTTCCCCAGCGCCGAAGCCGCGTACGCGCTGCCCGCCGTGTCAGGGGCCGAGCACCCGTACTTCGACAACGCGCCCATCGGTGAGATCTTCTCGCAGGCGGCCAAGGGCGTACCCGTCCAGATCCTCGGCCCGAAGGACGGCATCATCGCCCAGAACCTGGCCGATGTCGGCATGCTCCAGGTCGACCAGAAGGGCACCTCCCCCAAGGACGGCTGGAACAAGGCCGTGAAGGCGATCGACAACGCACTGGACCAGTGACGATGGCCAGTGACGCACCCGCCGTCGCGCCCTCGGGGAAGGAGGGCGCGGCCCCGGACGCGGACCGCGACCCGCGCCGTCAGGAGCGGCGCAGGGAGCGGCGCAGGGAGCGGCGCAGCCGCTGGTACCGCCGGGACGTGCGGTGGAGCCCGTACGCGCTGGTCGCACCGTTCTTCGTCTTCTTCCTCGCCTTCGGCCTCTTCCCGCTGATCTACACCGGCTGGGCCTCGCTCCACCGGGTGGAGCTGACCGCGCCCACCGACATGGAGTGGGTGGGGCTGCGGAACTTCTCCCGGCTGGTGAGCGACGAGTTCTTCTGGAACGCGCTGCGCAACACCCTGACCATCGGGGTGCTCTCCACCGTGCCGCAGCTCCTGATGGCGCTGGGCATCGCCCATCTGCTGAACTACCGGCTGCGCGGCTCGATGTTCTTCCGGGTCGCCGTGCTCACCCCGTACGCCACCTCGGTGGCCGCCGCGACGCTTGTCTTCGTTCTCCTGTTCGGCCGCGACTACGGGATGATCAACTGGGTGCTGGGGATGGCGGGGATCGATCCGGTCGACTGGCAGAACGGCGCGTGGACCTCGCAGCTCGCCGTCTCCACGATCGTCATCTGGCGGTGGACCGGGTACAACACGCTGATCTATCTGGCGGCGATGCAGTCGATCCCCGACGATCTGTACGAGTCGGCGGCGCTGGACGGGGCGACGCGCCGCCAGCAGTTCATCCATGTGACCGTGCCGTCGCTGCGGCCCACGATCCTGTTCACGGTCGTGGTCTCGACGATAGGGGCGACCCAGCTGTTCGGTGAGCCGCTGCTGTTCAACGGGGCGGCGGGCGCGACCGGCGGGGCCGATCACCAGTTCCAGACGCTCGGGCTCTACCTCTACGAGCAGGGCTGGGTGAATCTGCACCTCGGCCGGGCCTCGGCCATCGCCTGGACGATGTTCCTGATCCTGCTGGTCATCGGCGCGGTGAACTGGGCCGTCGCCCGCCGTCTGCGCACGAGTTCGTAGGGGAGAGACATGTCGACGACTTCGCGGACTCTCGACGAGAGCGGACTCGGCGGGGACCGGCCCGCGACCGACGGGCCCGCGCCCTCGCGGCCCCGGCCCGGGGAGCGGCGGCCGGGCCGGGGCGGCGAGGGCGCGGGCCGCCAGTGGCACGGCGGGCGCGTCACCTACGCGGTCCTGGCCCTCTTCACGGTGGGCTCGCTCTTCCCGCTGGTGTGGACGGCGGTCGCCGCGTCCCGCGACAACACGCGGCTGGCGCGGACTCCGCCCCCGTTCTGGTTCGGCGGCAATCTCCTCAAGAACCTGGAGATCGCCTGGACCGACGCCAACATGGGGACGGCGCTGCTCAACACGACGATCGTCGCCGGGTCCGTCGCCGCCGGTACGGTGCTCTTCTCCACGCTCGCCGGATTCGCCTTCGCCAAGCTGCGCTTCCGGTTCCAGAACCTGCTTCTGCTGCTGGTGATCGGCACCATGATGGTGCCGCCGCAGCTCAGCGTCGTACCGCTCTACATGCTTGTCGCCGAGTTGTCGTGGACCGATCAGCTCCAGTCGGTGATTCTGCCGACCCTGGTCAGCGCGTTCGGGGTGTTCTTCATGCGCCAGTACCTGGTCGGCGCGTTGCCCACCGAGCTGATCGAGGCGGCGCGCGTGGACGGCGCGAGCAGTTGGCGGGTCGTGTGGCACGTCGTCTTCCCCGCCGCGCGGCCCGCGATGGCCGTGCTGGGGATGCTCACCTTCGTGATGGCCTGGAACGACTTCTTCTGGCCCATCATCGCGCTGACCCAGAACGGCAGCCCCACCGTGCAGGTGGCGCTGACCGGGCTCGGCCGCGGCTACATCCCCGACCAGTCGGTGATCATGGCCGGCGCGCTGCTGGGCACGCTGCCGCTGCTGATCGCCTTCGTGCTGTTCGGCAAGCACATCGTCGGCGGGATCATGCAGGGCGCTGTCAAGGGCTGAGCCGAGGTCCCGGGCTCCCGCGCCCACCACCCCCCATCCCTACGGTCATTGGGAGCTGCATCATGTCCGAGAACTTTCCGCCGGGCTTCCTGTGGGGCACCGCCACAGCCGCCTACCAGATCGAGGGCGCGGCCCGGGAGGACGGCCGTACGCCGTCCATCTGGGACACGTTCAGCCATACGCCCGGCAAGACCGAACGGGGCGACACCGGCGACATAGCCGTCGACCACTACCACCGGCGGGCCGAGGACGTACGGATGATGGCCGGCCTCGGCGTCAACGCGTACCGCTTCTCGGTCTCCTGGCCGCGTGTGCAGCCCACCGGCCGCGGGCCCGCCGTCCAGCGCGGGCTGGACTTCTACCGCGCGCTCGTCGACGATCTGCTCGGCCACGGCATCGAGCCCGTCCTCACCCTCTACCACTGGGACCTGCCGCAGGAGCTGGAGGCGGCGGGCGGCTGGCCCGAGCGCGAGACGGCGTACCGCTTCGCGGAGTACGCGCACTGCGTCGGCGAGGCGCTGGGCGACCGGGTGACGCGCTGGACCACCCTCAACGAGCCCTGGTGCAGCGCCTTTCTGGGGTACGGATCCGGGGTGCACGCGCCGGGCCGCACCGACCCGGTGGCGGCCCTGCGCGCCGCCCACCACCTCAACCTCGGCCACGGTCTCGCGGCGCGGGCGCTGCGCGCGGTGCTGCCGTCGAGCGGGCAGGTGGCGGTGAGCCTCAACCCGGCCGCCGTACGGGCCCGTACGGGGTCGGCGGGCGACCTGAACGCGCGGCGCCGGATCGACGCGCTCGCCAACCGGATCTTCACGGGCCCGATGCTGGGCGGCGCGTACCCCAAGGATCTCTTCGCGGACACCGCGCGCCTGACCGACTGGTCCTTCGTGCGGGCCGGTGACGAGGCGCTGTGCCGACAGCCGCTGGACTGGCTGGGCGTCAACTACTACCAGCCCGCCGTGGTGTCGGAGGCCACCGACCCGGCCGCCGAGCGCCACGACGGCCACGGGGTGAGCGACCACTCGCCCTGGCCTGGCGCCGAGTCGGTGGCCTTCCACCGGGCGCCGGGCGAGCTGACCGGGATGGGCTGGTCGGTGGACCCGAGCGGGCTGTACGACCTGCTGACGCGCTACTCCCGGGAGGCGCCCGGCCTGCCGCTGATGATCACCGAGAACGGCGCGGCGTACGACGACAAGCCGGACGCCGACGGCGCGGTCCACGACCCGGACCGGATCCGCTATCTGCACGCGCATCTGTCGGCGGTACGGCGGGCGATCGCGGACGGGGCCGATGTGCGCGGCTACTTCCTCTGGTCGCTGATGGACAACTTCGAGTGGGCATACGGGTACGGCAAGCGCTTCGGCGCGGTCCACGTCGACTACGAGACGCAGCGCCGCACGCCGAAGTCCAGCGCGCTCTGGTACGGGAGGGTGGCGGCGACGGGCGAGCTGCCGGAGGTGCCGGTCGGCTGAGCCGACCGGGCGGGCGGGGTGCGCGGCCCGGCCGGGTGGGGGGTTGGTTTCCGGCCGGGACGCGCGGCCCGGGGACGCTTCGTCCTCGCTCCGCACGTTAGCGCGTCCCGGCCCGCCGGACGGCCCGATCCGGGCGGCGGGCGCGGTCCTTAGGGATCGTTTAAGGGGCACATGAGGGCGAGTTAGGGGGCGGGCGGCCCAGGCCGCCCCCTAAGGCTACGGAACCTCGGTCCGCGCGTCGGTACGCGGCTGCGTGTCCGCGCGGCCAGGGGCCGTGTCCGCGCGGCCAGGACCCGGCGTCCCGCGTCGGCGGCGGCGCGGCCGGTGGCCCCGGCGCGGCTGCGCCGGGGAGCGCCAGCCGTCGAGGCCGATCCAGACGCGTACTTCGGTGCCGCCGAGCACGGACCGTCCGATCCGTACGTCGCCGCCCGTCGACTCGGCGACCCTGCGGACGATGTCGAGGCCGAGGCCGGTGGAGCCGTCCCGGCCACCGCTGTTGCCCCGCACGAGGGCGGCCTTCGGGTCGGCGATGCCGGGGCCCGCGTCGGAGACGAGGACGATCACGGCGTCCTCCCCGTTGTGCACGTCGACCGAGAAGGCGGTGCCCTCCGGGGTGTGGCGGAAGACGTTGCCGAGCAACGCGTCCAGCGCGGCGGCGAGTTCGGTCCTCACCACCGGGATGCGTACGGGGGTGCCGACGCCCGCGAGCCGTACCGTACGTCCCTCGTCCTCGGCCAGCGCCGACCAGAAGTCCATGCGTTCGCGGACGACTTCGGAGACGTCGCAGCCGCCCGCGGGCCCGGCGGGGGCCGTCTGCGGTGTGGACTCGCGGGCGGTGCGGATGATCGTGTCGACCTCGCGCTCCAGCTGGGCGACGGCGGCCCTGGTCTGGTCGGCGGCCGGGCCCTCGCCCAGCGAGGCGGCGTTGAGGCGGAGCACGGTGAGCGGGGTGCGCAGCCGGTGCGAGAGGTCGGCGGCGAGTTCGCGCTCGTTGGCGAGGAGCCCGACGACCTGGTCGGCCATGGCGTTGAACGCGACGGCGGCGGAGCGCAGTTCGGCCGGGCCCTCCTCCGGGACCCGGACGCCGAGCTTGCCCTCGCCGAGGGCGTGCGCGGCGCCCGCGAGGCGGCGCGCCGGCTCGACCACCCGCACGCCGAGCCGGTCGGCGACCGCGACCGAGCCGACGACCAGCGCGAGGCCGACGCCCGCGAGGACCAGCCAGGCGGTGGTGACGCCGTTGGTGACCTCGTCGCGCGGCACGTAGACCTCGACGACCGCGATCCGGCCGGAGCCGAGGGCGGTGGGCTGCAGGAGCAGGGAGCCGCCGGGGGCGCCCGCCATGGCGGCGCGCGGGGTGCGCTGGACGGTGCGCAGATCCTTGGCGGCGGCCCGGCTGGTGCCGATCTCCAGGGCTTCGGCGGCCTGCTCGTCCCCGTCGGCGGTGGCCGGGACGTGCACCGCCATCCGGCCTTCGGCGCCCGCCTGGGTGGAGGCCATGGCGCGCTCCAGCGCGTTGCGGTCGGTGGTGATGGAGAGGGTCGGCCCGATGGCGGCTGCCTGGCGTTCGGCGTTGGAGAAGGCGCGGTCCCTGGCCATCTCCTCGATGACGAGCCCCAGGGGCACGGCGAAGGCGACCACGACCATCACGGTCACCGCGATGACCACCTTGACCAGGGCCCATCTCATACGGGCGGCTCCAGCTTCACCCCGACGCCCCGCAGGGTGTGCAGATAGCGCGGGCGGGCCGCCGTCTCCCCCAGTTTCCGGCGCAGCCAGGACAGATGGACGTCGATGGTCTGGTCGTCGCCGTACGACTGCTGCCACACCTCGGCGAGCAGCTCCTTGCGTGCCACGACCACCCCGGGGCGGCTGGCGAGGAAGGTCAGCAGGTCGAACTCCCGGCGGGTCAGGTCGAGTCGGGTGCCGTCCAGCTCGGCCTGGCGGCGCAGCGGATCGATGGCGAGCCCGCCGACCCGTACGACGCTCGACGGCGCGGCCTCCTCGCTGGTGGCGCGCGCCCGGCGCAGCACGGCGGCGATCCTGGCCGAGAGGTGTTCCACCGAGAACGGCTTGGTGAGGTAGTCGTCGGCGCCGTCGTTGAGGAGCCGGACGATCTCCGACTCGTCGTCGCGCGCGGTGGCGATGATCACAGGGACGTCGGTGATGCCCCGGAGCATCTTCAGCGCCTCGGCGCCGTCGAGATCGGGCAGGCCGAGATCGAGGATGACCACGTCGAAGCGGAGATGGGCCACTTCACGCAGCGCCTCCAGGGCCGTTCCGACGCTCCGTACGGTGTGACCGGCCTCGGTCAGGTGCCGGATGAGGGCGGAGCGTACGAACTGGTCGTCCTCGACGACGAGCACACTGGGCATGGGCGGCACCGTACGCCATCCGGCGGGCGCGGGATGTCCGCTCCGCGCACTCGGGCCCGGCTCGGGCCGTCGTACCGGCGGTAGTTGGCCTTCCTCCGGGACCCGTGCGACAGGTGGGGGATCTGTGGTGCACTATGGCCCCGATGCGCACAGGACTCATGCACGCGACGGCGTGGCTGCTCGCCACGGGCGCCGCCGTGACCCTGTCGTGGTGGGGCGTCCACACGGTCATGGCGGGCACGGCGTACGATCCGCCGCGCGCGCTGCCGCTGCCCGTCGACAGTTCGGCGGAGCCGGGACCGGCGCCCGTCGCCTCCTCGACCCGGCGGCCGGGCGGCGCTTCGGCGAGCCCGGCCGGGTCCGCGCCGTCGTCGCCCGCCGCCGCCCCGTCGCCCTCCGCCTCCGCTCCGGCCTCGGCGTCCGCGCCGCCGAACAGCGGCGGCGCCGACGCGCCGGGCGGGCCCGAGCAGACCCCGGAGGGGGGCGGCGACGCGGATGCCCAGGCGACGTCGGGCCGGGTGAAGAGCTACGCGGTCGACGGCGGCCGGGTCGTCCTCGACCTCGGTGAGTCCTCGGCGGAGCTGGTCTCGGCGACGCCGGAGGCGGACTGGCGGATGCAGGTGTGGACGGAGCCGTTCTGGATCCGGGTGACGTTCACGCGCGACGGGCGCGAGGTGTCGGTCTTCTGCACCTGGCACGACCATCCGCCGACGGTGGAGTTCGACGACCGCTGAAGCGACCACCGAAGCGACCGCTGAGACAACCGCTGAGACGACCGCCGTCGGGGTCACATCGTGAACGCTCCGGCCGGCGGAGGCGGCGACGCCTTCGCGCTCGCGTCCGTGACGGCGGGGGCGCCGCCGGTGAAGTCGGTGAGGGGGCGGCCGTGTTCGACCCGGCCGGGGTGCGGGTCGCCCGCGATCCTGCGGGTCAGCTCGGCGACGGGCAGCTCGGTGTCCGAGGCGACCAGTACGGCGTTGCCGAAGCGGCGCCCGCGCAGCACGGCCGGGTCGGCCGCGAGCGCCAGGTGCCCGAAGACCCCGGCGGCGGTGGCGATCTGGCCGCGCAGATGGGCGAGGGGCGGTCCGTCGGCGAGGTTGGCCGCGTACCAGCCGTCCGGGCGCAGCGCCCTGCGCACCTCGCGCAGGAATTCGGTGCTGGTCAGGTGGGCGGGCGTGCGGGCGTCGCCGAACACGTCGGCGACCACCAGGTCCGCCCATCCGTCGGGCACCTTGCCGAGCCCGGCGCGGGCGTCGGTGGAGCGGACCCGGATCCGCGCGTTCGGGTCGAGCGGCAGGCGTGCGCGTACGAACCGGACGAGGGCCGCGTCCAGTTCGACGATCTGCTGGGTGGAGCGGGGGCGGGTGGCGGCGACGTAGCGCGCGAGGGTGAAGGCGCCGCCGCCCAGGTGCACGACGTGCAGCGGACGGCCCGCCGGGGCGACCAGGTCGGCGACATGGCCGAATCTGCGCTGGTACTCGAAGGAGAGCCGCGCCGGGTCGGCCAGGTCGACGTGCGACTGGGGCGCGCCGTCGATCAGCAGCGTCCAGGCGCGGGGGTGCTCCCGGTCGGGTATCAGCTCGGCGACGCCGCCGTCGACAGTTTCGGCGACGGATTCGGCGACGGTTTCGGCCTCGCCGCGCCCACGGCGTCTGTTCTTTGCCACCCGCCCATTATCGGGCCCGCGGGCGGGCCGCCGCGCGCCGCGGTCGCTACGAGCACCGGTCGGCCGCCTCGATCAGCCGCGCCGCCTCCCCCAGCGCCTCCCGCAGCACCGCGGGATCGGTGACCGGGCCCGCCGTGTCGGGCGGCAGGAGCCAGTCGGAGCCGGTGACGGGCGGCTCCGCGGGGATCCGCAGGCCACGCCCGTTGGTCTGCGTACAGGCGCTGCCCGGCACGTCCCACTCCTCCGCGGTGCCGGGCGGCACGAGAAAGCCGAGGGTGTCGCAGGGCCCGTCGTGCAGCACGGGCCCCACCGCGGGGGTGGCGCCGCGACGCAGGATGTCGACCGCCTCCAGCCCCTGCCGGGCGGGCACCGTCACCAGATCGCAGGGCTCCCCGGTGTCCCCGGAACGCGCGCTGAACTCCATACCGACCTCCAACTCCAACAAGGGAACACCCTTCCTCGTCGAGTGCGGACGCACTGGGCGACTCCATACGGTTCAACGCGTTACGGCGTCAACAGCTACGGCGGCACGCCGCCGCAAAGGATGGCAGTTCATGGCGGATCGTGGGCGAGAAATCCGTTTTGTAGCAAAACTCTATGTATAAAGCCCGTCACAGACGGTACGTTCTTGATCCGCCGGAACAACCGGAGTTGGGCGGCGCGGAACCATGTCCTGCCAGGCACCGGGCCCGTGGCGTCCACGGCTGCACCAGGAGAGGGCTCGGCCATGGCGTCGTCTCGGGCAGTTCCCAACCACGCGTTCCGCCGGCTGCGCGCACAGCGCTCGCCGGGGGAGTTCGCGGCGGCCGTGCGCAGGGCCGCCCGTGAGATCGATGAGCAAGTGGCGTGCGACGCACGTTATATCGGTCGGGTGGAGGCCGGCGAGATCCGCTGTCCCAACTACGCGTACGAACGGGTATTCCTGCACATGTTCCCCGGGCTGACCCTGAAGGACCTGGGCTTCTCGCCGCGTGCGGAGGTACGGGGCAGAGCGGCGCGGGGCACCGGCCCCGCCCCGCCGCGTTCCGCGGGCCAGGACGGCACCGGCGGCACCGGCGCGGCCGACATGCCTGACGCGTCCGGGGCAACCGGCGGGACGCGCGGGACCGGCGGGACACGTGACACCAGTGACACGAGTGAGACCAGCGAGACCAGCGAGGAGAGCGACGTGCTGCGTCGCGCATTCATGACGAGCGGCTCCGCCACGGTGGTGGCCGCCTCCCTCGGTCTCGGCGGTACGCCCGCCGGGG
Source organism: Streptomyces corynorhini (assembly GCF_003346515.1). Lineage (GTDB taxonomy): Bacteria > Actinomycetota > Actinomycetes > Streptomycetales > Streptomycetaceae > Streptomyces > Streptomyces corynorhini. Next base: position 5,709 of record NZ_QQNA01000232.1, on the reverse strand, counting down.
CCGCGCCCGCGCCGCCGGGACCGCTCGGCATTCCCGCGCCGCGACGGGTCGGCGAGGCCGAGGTGAACGCCGTCGAGGACGCCGTACGCAGAATCAGACTGCTCGACGACCGGCACGGCGCGGACGGGCTCTACCGGCGCGCGGCCCAGCCGCTGCGCGCCGCGTACGCGCTGCTCGACGCGGGCGCGACCGCGCGGCAGTCGACCGCCGACCGGCTGCACTCGGGCGCGGGCGAGCTGTCGATCTCGGTGGGCTGGCTGGCGCACGACTCGGGCCGCCTGGACGACGCGCGCTCGTACTACGCGGAGGCGCTGGCGACCGCGCGGATCGCGGGCGACCAGGCGCTGGAGGCGCACGCGTTCTCCAACACGTCGTTCCTGGCGCGGGATTCGGGCCGCTGCCGGGAGGCCGTGCGCACCGCGCAGGCGGGGCGGCGCGCGGCGGCGTCACTGGGCTCGCACCGGCTGCTGTCGCTGCTCGCGCTGCGGGAGGCGGCCGGGTGGGCGGGGCTCGGTGACCGTACGGGGTGCGATCAGGCCCTCGCGCTGGCGCACGATCTCTTCGAACGCGGGCCGAGCGACGCCGATCCCGAGTGGATGTCCTTCTTCGGCGAGCCCGAGCTGGAGTCGCAGGAGGCGCTGTGCCACGAGGCGCTGGGCGACTGGGCGCGGGCGGCCCGGCACGCGTACCGGGCCACCGTCCTCCAGGAGCCGCACTTCACCCGGAACCTCGCCCTCTACCGCGCGGAGCTGGCCACCTATCTGGCGCGCGCCGGGGCGCCGGACGAGGCCGCGGCGGCGGGCCACCAGGTGCTCGATCTGCTGGACGAGGTCCAGTCGTCCCGTATCCAGACCAAACTCGCCTCCACCGCCCGGGTGCTGCTGCCCCAGCGGCGGCTGCCGGAGGTGGGCGCCTTCCTGGAGCGGCACACGTCGACGAACGTACGGGTGTGAGGCGCGCCCGCGGCGCGGCGGGCTCAGGGCGCCAGGTGCCCGGTGTCGTTCCAGACCTGGATCGCGGGCAGGCCGTAGGCCCAGTCGAGCACCGACAGCGAGGTCGGGTCGAGCCGGATGCGGGCCGCGAACGAGATGTCCTCGCCCAGCCAGCGCGCGCCGATCGCGCGCAGGATGTGGCCGTGCGCGAAGACCAGTACGTCACGGTCGGCCGAGCGCGCCCAGGCGACGACCTCGTCCGCGCGCGCGGAGACCGCCGCCAGCGTCTCACCGTCCGGGACACCGTCCCGCCAGATGAACCAGTCGGGACGGACCTCCTTGATCTGCGCGGGTGTCATGCCCTCGTAGCCGCCGTAGTCGAACTCCATGAGCGCGTCCCACGGCTCGGCGCGCTCGCCGAACCCGGCCAGTGCGCAGGTCTCGGCGGCGCGGGCCAGCGGGCTCGTACGGATCTCCACGCCCGGCAGCCCCGACCACGGCTCATGGTGCAGCCGCTCCCCCAGCAGTTTGGCGCCGCGCCGCCCCTCCTCAAGGAGGGGGATGTCGGTCCTGCCGGTGTGCTGTCCGGACAGCGACCAGGCCGTCTGGCCGTGCCGGGCGAGCAGGATACGCGGTGCCATGGTGGTACTCCCTGGGTTCACAACGGGTGCCGTTCCATCATCACGCACCTGAACCGGAGGCAACCGTCAGGGGCGTCCCGGCGTCCCACAGTGCGTCCGGGAGGCGCCGGGTCGAACACAACTTCGGGAGTACACCCGGCCGAGTGAGTCGACTTCAGGCACCGTACGGTTGAACGTCGGCCGACAGCAGCACGAAAATATGATGGAGATCGTCCCGGATGCCGCACAGCGCCAGCGCGACCAGCAGACCGCTGCCCCGCCCCCGGCCCCGCTGGTGGACGGAGCTGATCCTGCTCGTCGTCGTGTACGGCGCCTACTCGGGGGGCCGGCTGCTGGCCCGTGGCGACGTGACCACGGCGGTCGACCACGGACTGGCGATCCTCCGTGTCGAACAGGCCCTCTTCCTCAACGCGGAACACCCGCTCAACCGGCTGTTCACCAGCACCCCCGCGATCGGGATACCGGCCGACTTCGCCTACGCCTCGCTGCACTACCTGCTCACCCCGGCCGTGCTGATCTGGCTGTTCCGCCGCCGCCCGGCCCGCTACCGGGCGGCCCGCACCTGGCTGATGGCCTCCACTCTGCTCGGACTCGTCGGCTTCACCCTGCTGCCCACCTGCCCGCCCCGGCTGCTCGACGCCGGGCACGGCTTCGTGGACACGATGGCGCAGTACAGCGCGTACGGCTGGTGGGGTACCGAGGCGAGCGCGCCGCGCGGGCTGGGCGGGATGACCAATCAGTACGCGGCGATGCCGAGTCTGCACGTCGGCTGGGCCGTGTGGTGCGGGGTGCTGCTGTGGCGGCACGCGCGCACTCCGCTGACGCGGTGGCTGGGCGTGGCCTATCCGGTGCTGATCACCGTCGTGGTGATGGGGACCGCCAACCACTACTTCCTCGACGCGGTCGCCGGGGTCGTGGTGATGGCCGCCGGGGCGGCGCTGACCAGGCCCGCGATGCGGGCGGCCGACCGCGCCAGGAGCTGGGCGACGGGCCGGGGCGCGGCGGCGCCCGCACCGCACACGGCCCCGGCGGCACCCCCCGCCGCGACCGCGGCGGGGACGCCTTCCGCGACGCCTTCCGCGGCGTCTTCCGCGACCGCTGCGGCGTCCGAGGCCCCGTCCCCGCCACCGCGTTCCGCCCCGATTGTCAGCGGTGGATGCGAGACTTCGGCGGGTGAGCGATTCCCCGGGCAGCGCACCCGCACCAGCAGCACCGGCGTCGTCGACGCGGCCACCGACGACGCTGCGGCGCCGACTCGCTGAGCTGCGCGGTCCCGCGCTCCCGGCACGTCCGCTGGACGCCCGCGCGCTGGCGGCGCTCGCCGCCAACCCCGGCTGCCGACGGCGCGCCCTGCTGGACGGCGCCGGGGTCGACAAGGCGGCGCTCGCGACGGCGCTCGGCTCCCCCGCGCCGTTCGGCCAGTCCCAGTTCGCCTTCATGCGCGGGAACGCCTTCGAGGCCCGGGTCAAAGCCGACGGCGGTACGGAGCTGATGCGGCTCCTCGCCGACCGGCTCGGCGAGGGCGTCCCCGTGCCCGGACCCGACGAGGTGCTCGTCCCCGATCTGGCGGCGGCCGGTCCCGAGGGCCGGACGGCGCGCACGGCGCTGGCGCTGCGCGAGGCGACCGAGGCGGGGGCCTGGGCGCTGCTCGACCATCCGCTGCTCGCGCTGGAGGTCGCCGGGTCGCCCGCCTATCTGGAGCCGGACGCGGTGGTGGTGCGGCCCGACGGCCGGTGGACGGTCGTGGAGATCAAGTCCTTCCCGATGATCGACGGTTCGGCCGACGCGGCGAAGGTCGGCGCGGCGGCGCGGCAGGCCGCGGTGTACGTGCTGGCGCTGGAGCGGGTCGCCGAGCTGACCCGGGGCGCGGAGGTCGGCCACCGCGTCCTGCTGGTCTGCCCGAAGGACTTCTCGAACCTGCCGACGGCCTCCGTCGTCGACGTACGCAAACAGCTCTCGGTGACGCGCCGCCAGCTGACCCGGCTGGCCCGGATCGAGGACATCGCCGACTCGCTGCCCGAGGGCACCACGTTCGACATCGGCCGTCGCACCGGCGAGGAGCTGGCGGGCGCCGTCGAGTCGGTGAGCGCCGCCTACGCCCCGGAGTGCCTGGCCGCCTGCGAGCTGGCCTTCCACTGCCGCTCCCGGGCCCGCGCGGCGGACGCGGTGGAGGCGCTGGGCCGGAGCGTACGGGGTGAGCTGGGCGCCCTGACCACCGTGCCCGAGGTGCTGGCGGCGGCGCACGGCGAGGCGGGCGACCCGGCCGACCCGACCGTCGCGGCGCTGCGCAGAGCGGCGGCGCTGCGGGCGCAGGCGCTGGCGTTCGCGGGGCGGGCCGAGGGGGCGCTCACGGGGAGACTCGCGGGGAAGTCCGCGGGGCCGGTGGACGGGAAGGCGGACGGATGTCACTGATCAGTACGCTCGCGCGGCTCGAAGCCGTACAGAGCGGGCAGGCCCAGCCGCTGGCGACCGTCCGGCACCGCCGGGTCGCCGACCGGCCGCTCGTCCTCGTCCCGCTCACCACGTCGGGCGAGGCCGGTGCGCCGCTCGGCGCGCTGGTCGGCACGGACCGGGACGCGCCCCGGCTGCTGACGGTCGCGCAGCCGCGCGACCGCGATCTGCGGTTCGCGTTCCTCGCGGAGCTGGCCGAGGCGGTCCTGCCGTATCTGGACGCGTACGCCGAGGTGATCGAGCCCGCCGAGCGCAGCGAGAGCGACCCGGAGACCGGCAAACGCGTCAAGGTCGAGGCCGAGCTGTGCGTGGACGCGCCGCAGTTGATCGTGCCGAGCCGCCCCGGCCTCGACTTCGTACGGCTGCTGGGCCGGTCCATGCGGTTCCGGCGCACCGCCGAGGACGACCCGGACACGCCGTATCCCGCTCCGCCCCGGGTGCCGCTGCTCGGCCGCTGGCTGACGCACTACGGCGAGCGGGCCCGGGTGCCCGGCTCCTCGCTGCTGCTCGCGGCGACCGATCTGCTGAACCGGCACTGGGCGACGGGCCAGTCCAGTCTGGAGGACCAGCATCTGGGCGCGCTCCTGGCCTGGCTCGCACCGCCGGAGGGACTCAGCGGCGGGGAGGCGGCGCTGCGCGCGGAGCTGGACCGGGACCGGGAGGGACAGCTGCGGTGCCCGCCCGCGGGACCGGCGACGGATCCCGCCTTCGACAACCGGCTGCTGGCCCCGGCCGTCGAGTCCTACGACCGGGCGCGCCAGGCGCTGGCGGCGGCCGAGGACGGGCCGGGCGCGGAGGAGCAGCTCGCCCTGCTGACGGCGGCCGAGCGGCGGATCCGCGAGCTGCTGGCCGGGGTCATGCTGCCGACCTGGGACGCCGTGTGGGACGGTCTCGACCTGCTGCGCGCGCTGCCGGAGGGGCCCAGGGTCGCCGACCGCTGGACCCGCGACCGCTGGTCGTTCACCGGCCACCGCGACCGGGTACGCGCAGGGGAGCCGCCGCAGCCCCGCCGGGACGACGCGGTGACGGCGGCCCAGAAGCTGGCCTCCCGGGAGAGCGCGCAGGCCCGGCTGGAGGCGCAGGAGGCCCTGGACGACCCGCTGGTGCTGGCCGGGCGCCGGCTCTCGGGCGAGGCGTTCCTCGCCGAGGTCACGGAGGTGGTCATGGCCTACAGCGAGAGCAAGCGCCCCAGCCCGCGCCCGCTGCTCACGGTCCGCACGGACGACCGCCCGCACCTGGGCGAGCGCACGAAGGTGTACCGCTCGCTGGACGGCAAGCCGCAGACGGCCGAGTTCGTGCGCGCCGTGGACGAGGCGGACGGCACGCTGCTCCTGCGGCTGACCGACCGCATGGGCCGCACGAGGGAACCGGCGCCCGGCTCGGTCCCGGAGAAGGGCGACCTGATCGCCTGGACGCTCTTCGAGCACGACCAGCGGGGCGGTCCGAAACTGCCGGACCCGGAGGAGACGCCGTGGACGCACGGGGGGCCGCCCCGGGAGTCGGCGGCGCCGGACGCGATGACGGACGAGGACATCCTGTAGTCCGCGCGCGCTCAGCACCCGCCCGAGAACCCACCGGATCGCCGCCCCGCCGGACCACCACGCACCCGACCGCCACGCACCGGACCGCCACCCGCCCGACAGCCGCCCGCCGCACCCGGAGCCCCGATGTCCCCGCGCCCAGCC
>NZ_QQNA01000231.1 GCF_003346515.1 Streptomyces corynorhini | reverse complement strand
CCTCCGCTCCGCGTGGGCTCCCTCCTCCGCCTCGCGATCCACGGCACCAGACCCCGCTCCCTCATCCGGCCTGATCCGGCCTGATCCGAACGAAAGACCCTAGGGCCTCTCGTTCGGATCGGGCCTCTCGTTCGGATCGGATCGGGCCCGATCAGGGCGGTCGCCGGGGGCGGGGGCCGATCGGGCACCCCGCCCCCGGCGAGTCGGTGGGCGCACGCGCGGCGGACCGCCGCCCGCGCGGGTCCGGGACACGCCCTAGTCGATGGCCTTGATCAGCTCACCGTCGGCGGTGTCCCCGCTCAGCTCCCAGAAGAACGTCCCGCCCAGCCCCTGCTGGTCCTTGTAGGCCATCTTCCCGGCGATGGTCGCGGGGGTGTCGTAGCTCCACCACTGGTCGCCGCAGAAGGCGTAAGCGGTGCCCGCGACCGTACCGTTCGCCGGGCAGGAGGACGTGAGCACCTTGTAGTCCTCGATGCCCGCCTCGTACGTGCCGGGCGCCGCGCCGGTGGCGCTGCCGCCCGGCTCCGCCTGCGTGACGCCGCTCCAGCCCCGGCCGTAGAAGCCGATGCCCAGCAGCAGCTTCTCGGCCGGGATGCCCAGGCCCTTGAGCTTGCTGATCGCCGCGTCCGAGTCGAAGCCCTCGGTGGGGATGGACGCGTAGGAGGTGAGCGGCGAGTGCGGGGCGGTGGGGCCCTGCGGGGCGAAGGCGCCGAAGAAGTCGTACGTCATCGGGTTGTACCAGTCGAGGTACTGCGCGGCGCCCGCGTAGTCGGCGGCGTCGATCTTCCCGCCGTCCGAACCGTCCGCGGTGATCGCCGCCGTCACCAGATCCGTACCGAACTCCCCGCGCAGCGCCCGCGCGACGTCCGTGAACGCCTCGCGACCGCTGGAGTCGCAGGTCAGCCCGCAGGCGTTCGGGTACTCCCAGTCGATGTCGATACCGTCGAACACATCGGCCCAGCGCGGGTCCTCCACCAGGTCGTGGCAGGACTTCGCGAAGCCGGCCGGATCCTTGGCCGCCTCCCCGAAGCCGCCGGACCACGACCAGCCGCCGAAGGACCAGATCACCTTGAGGCCGGGGTGGCGCTCCTTCAGCTTGCGCAGCTGGTTGAAGTTGCCGCGCAGCTCCTGGTCCCAGCCGTCGGCCGCGCCGTCCACGCTCTGGTCGGCGGTGTACGCCTTCTCGTAGTCGGCGTACGAGTCGCCGATCGCGCACTTGCCGCCGGTGACATTGCCGAAGGCGTAGTTGATGTGGGTGAGCTGGTCGGCGGAGCCGGAGGTCTCGATGTTCTTGACGTGGTAATTCCGGTCGTATACGCCCCAGTTGGTGAAGTAGCCGACGACCTTGCCGCCGGCGGCGGTCGGCTGGGCGGCGGGGGCAGCGGCGACGGCGGGGGCCGCGGCCTCACCGGCCGAGGCGGCGTCGGCTCCGGCTCCGGAGAGCAGGGTCACGCCGAGCGCGGCCGTACAGGCGGCGGCCGTCAGCGCCCGGAGGCGGGCACGGGGGAAGGTGAGCATGGAGTCTCCTCGTGGGGGAGAAGAGCGAGTGGGGGGAACGTCCCGCTGGGTGACGGGAGATGGTGCTGTGTGAGTGGACGTTAGAAGGACTAGACCACTGGGGTCAATGGTGTGGACCAGGTTCCGTGGCCGCCCGACCGGCGCGAGCGCGCGCCCGTGCCCCGGGGCGGGGCCCGTGACCAGTGACGTAACCGCCCCGGTCGGGCATACTCAACGCGCCACGGCAGATGATCAGCCGTCCCGCGATCCGGGTCGGCCGCGTCGGCCGGGCAGAATCACGTTCCGGGGATCGTCCCCGGACCTCAGCCGGCGGCGCCACCACACCCTGCGTGCGCGTCCGCCGTAGCGCCCGACAGGGAGGAGAGCGCCGCCATGTCCGACCGCGCCCCGCGACCGGTGGAACGTCAGCTGCCCACCGAGGAGTCCAAGGACCTCATCGCCCTCGTACGCGACATCAGCCGGCGGGAGATCGCCCCGAAGGCGGCCGAGGAGGAGGAAGCGGGCCACTTCCCGCGCGCACTGTTCAGCACGCTCTCCTCGTCGGGCCTCCTCGGCCTCCCGTACGGATCCGCCGACGGCGGCGGGGACCAGCCCTACGAGGTCTACCTCCAGGTCCTCGAAGAACTGGCCGCGGCCCGGCTCACGGTCGGCCTCGGCGTGAGCGTGCACACCCTCGCCTGCCACGCGCTGGCCGGTTACGGCCGCGCGGAGCAGCGTGCCGCCCGGCTGCCCGCGATGCTGGGCGGCGGACTGCTCGGCGCGTACTGCCTCTCCGAGCCCGCCGCGGGCTCCGACGCCGCCTCACTGAGCACGAAGGCCGTACGGGACGGCGACGAGTGGGTCATCACCGGCACCAAGGCGTGGATCACCCACGGCGGCATCGCGGACTTCTACACCGTCCTGGCCAGGACGGGCGGCCCCGGGGCGCGCGGCATCACCGCCTTCCTCGTGCCGGGCGACGCGCCGGGCCTCACCGCGGCCGTGCCCGAGAAGAAGATGGGCATGAACGGCTCGCCCACCGCCCAACTCCACTTCGACGGCGTGCGGGTGGCCGACGACCGGCGCCTCGGCGACGAGGGGCAGGGGTTCGGGATCGCCCTGTCCGCGCTGGACTCCGGACGCCTCGGCATCGCCGCCTGCGCGGTCGGCCTCGCGCAGGCGGCCCTGGACGAGGCCGTCCAGTACGCCACCGGGCGCAGCCAGTTCGGCCGGCCCGTCGCCGACTTCCAGGGGCTGCGCTTCCTGCTCGCCGACATGGCCACCCGCGTCGAGGCGGGGCGCTCGCTCTATCTGGCCGCCGCGCGGCTGCGCGACGCGGGCCGGCCCTTCTCGACGCAGGCGGCCATGGCCAAACTCTTCTGCACCGACGCGGCGATGGCGGTCACCGTCGACGCCGTCCAGGTGCTCGGCGGATACGGCTACACCGCCGACTTCCCCGCGGAGCGGTATCTGCGCGAGGCGAAGGTGCTGCAGATCGTCGAGGGCACCAACCAGATCCAGCGCATGGTGATCGCGCGGCATCTGGCCGGTCCCGAGACCCGCTGACCGCCGGGCCGGTCGACCGTCGGCCCGGCGCGGCGTGCCGGCCCGGCGTGCCGGACGGTCAGGCCGCGGCCCGTCGCACGGCCACCGGCCTGAACGGCCGCGATCCGGGACCGCCCACGTGGGAGAAGGGCTGCGTACGCCAGTCCAGCCCCTGGGGCAGCGTCAGCAGCAGCGCGGTGTCCTGCTCCTG
>NZ_QQNA01000230.1 GCF_003346515.1 Streptomyces corynorhini | reverse complement strand
GCTCGGCTCCGGCTCAGCGACTGACCGTCCGCTGCTGGTGGGGACTCATGCCCCGCTGGTCACCACCCGCTGCGTTCTGCGGGTCAGTACCAAGAGGTAAGCGAGCTGAACCAGCACCATTCATGACGGGTGGGGGCCGCCCCTCTCCGGTTTGAGTTTCGCGCCTCCGGGCCGGGAGTAAAGGGCGCTCCTTCGTCGCGTCGCTGCGCGATGACCTTCGGTCACCCTTGACACCCGTCCCTGCGGCGCAAGTGCAGGTACTCGGGAGGGGCGGCCCGGAGTAGGCCCAACACCCTGGGACCTACTCGGGCAGCGGACCGTTTCCGCAGGTCACAAGGGGTAACCCCATGTCGACAGCTACACCGGTCAAGGCACACCGGGCACCTTCCGTCCCTACAAGGGGTATGGAAAAGGCCACCGAACGCCGCACGGCACCAGCCAGCGCAGCAGCCGACAACCGCCCGGAAGCCGATCTACTGCTCAGGAAGTCCAAGGTTGTCCGCGAGGGCGAACGCGCTCTGTCCATCCGGGCGCAGGAGGAGCGGGGCCGCGCGTGGGCCGAGGAGAACGGCTACCGCGTCCGCAAAATCTGGAAAGAGAACCTGTCCGCCTGGTCGGATGTGAAGCGTCCGAAGTACGACGCTGCCATGGACGCCGTCCTCAACGGCGAGGTACCCGCGCTGTGGTGCTACGCGCTCGACCGTTTCAGCCGTAAGGGTGCCGAAGCCGTCGTTCCGATCCTCGGCAAAGCCCGCGTCATCTTCGACTACGAGCGTCTCGACTCGATGGACGAACGCGACCGCCGTTGGATCATCGACCGTTCCGAGAACGCGCGTGAGTACTCCCAGCGCCTGAGCCACAACGTGTGCAGCACCAAGAACCGCCAGCGCAACGAAGGACGCTGGCTCGCGCGCGCACCCTTCGGCCTGACAGTCGACCCCGACACTCGCCGACTCTCCCCGAACCACACCCCCTACATCTGCCTCGCCAAGGAACAGCGCGAGGTCACACCGTGGGAGATCGTTCTCCGCATCTTCAACGACGTGGCCGAGGGCATGTCCGGGCGTGCCGTAGCCCGTGCGTTCAACGCCGAGGGCATCGTCTCGTCCACGGGCAAGGCATGGACCGGCGCATCTGTCCGTGACATCCTCATGCACCCTGCTTACGAGGGATGGATGACGCTCACGCACGGCGGGAAGACACCGGTACACCACATCGCCCCGAACGGCGAACGCGTGCGATGCGTCGAGCCCGACATCCTTCCGCGGATGGTCCCCGCCGAACTTGCCGCACGCGCCCGACGCGTCATCGCCGGACACCAAAAAGTCAGCTCAACCACACCACGCCCCGGACGCGCCACCCACGCCTTGACCGGACTTCTGCGCTGCGCCGGATGCGGACATTCCATGCAGCTCAGTGGCGACTCCTACGAATGCGGCTACAACTCTGGTGGCGGCGCCTGCCCCGCCCCCACCTATGTCACGCGAACCGCATTGGAGAAGTACGTAGTGGCTGAGTGGGCAGCACGGTTGGGCGAGACAGGCGACGAAGACGACCTGATGATTGCCGTGGCCGAACGCTGGCAGGCCCTCACCCGTCCGGAGGAGACACAGGAAATCAAGGACGCACGGGCCGAACTCAAAGCAGCTCAAGCCAAGCTCGACAAGTTCATGGCGGACGACGCTGCCGACTTCTACACCGGCCGGAGCGCCCGCTACCGCATCCCCCACAAGACCGCCGCCGAAAAGCGACTCGACACAGCGGAAGCACGCATACGCGCACTCGCCGGAGACACCCGAATCGACGTTCAGTTCATCATCGATGGCAACGCCCTGGACGTGTGGCAGAACGCAGACCCCGCCATGCGACACGACCTTTTGGCCGTAGCCATCGAACACATCACAGTGTCCAAGTCCACCAAGCGTGGGCGGCCGTTCAACGGCGGCGAACGCGTCACCATCACATGGGCCACACCCGAAGGTGCCCAGCCCACGGAAGAGTTCGACCAAGCCGCGTAACAGCCCCTGTAGGGCCGATACAGCCCCGGACGGTCCACGGTGACCACCGGGGCTGTTCTATGTCCGCACACGGGCCTGCAGGTCGTTCCTGGGGCTGCTCGTCGGCTCGGCCTCAGACGGGGCTACCCAGCAGCGAGGCGAAGAGTGTTGGAGTGACGAGTTTTTGTATTTTTTTAGAACACATAGAAAAAGTAGTAGAGAAGAGAGATCGGTGTCTCGGCCGTCACCGTGACACTTTTCAGACCCTCCGGGAAACCTTCGGTCCCTACTACTGGGGCACCAGGAAGAAACCGATCCCGACCGCCTACCGCACGACGCGGGGAAGGCGCAGGAAACCTTCCGTCCCTACAACTTATGAGAGCGGGGTTACCGCGCACCCATCCCAAGGGGGAGACCGGCGGTCTGAGTATCCGCTCTCACTACGTTGCCCGCGCACCACGCACCCCGGAAGGGGTGGCCGCAGGGGTCGTGAGGCAACGCGTTCGGGGGACTGCACCGCCTACCAGTAACCGCCCCTCGGGGCGCTGAACAGGGTTGCAAGTCCGTGCAGTCCCCCACGTTGTCCCGAAGCTCAATGAGCGCCAGGACGACACCATGCCCGCTGACCCAACGGCTAGAGGTGCGCGGTACCGGCCCCCTCGGGGAGATCCGTATGCAATCCGCAGAGTTCCCGAGTTCCAGTCTCGGGGCGGGCACACAACGACGCTCACCACCAGGGGGACGCACATGCGCTGTATCGACTGCACCGAGCCCGCCACGCACCGCGGACGCTGCAAAACGCATCACGGGGCGTATGAGGGCCGGGAGAGTGTCCGTTCCCGCCGTGCACGGGGTAGGCGCCGTGCGAACCGTCGAGACGCTGCTGCTCGGCTCCGCCGGCGAGTGCAGGAACGGGGCTCGGCCTGGTGCGACTGGTGCTTGGGCGACTTCCCCGCGGACGGGGTGGACGTGGACCATGTGCGCCCGCTGTCCCTCGGTGGTGCGGACGTTGACGGGAATGTTCAGGTGTTGTGTCACGGGTGCCACGGGCTGAAGACGCGTACGGAGTTCGGTGTCAGCGTGCGGTAAACCAGGCCGCAAGCATGCTTCCGGTGGTCGTAGCGAGGGCTGCCATCAGCCATCCGGGGATGCGTTGCATCGTCAAGTGGAACCCGAAACGGACTTCAAGCACAGGCGGAGTGTTGGCGTCGGATGAATTTTTAGGCAAGGCGAGTTCCTGTCAGAGGAGAGCAATTTCCCAACGGAGGCCATCGCCTGCCGCTGCTCCAATCCTCTCCATGACTCGGCTGGCGCGGCTACCCCCCATTTGAGCTACGGCGCAATAGCCCGTTGGTACTAAACTGACAGGTTCGCGTGAATGAGAATCTGTCAATCCCGATGCATGTCCGACCTCCTTGAGGGCTCATCTAGGGCGGACGGAAAGTTAGAGTCCCTATGCCCCGTAAACCCCGTACCCCCTGCACGATCCCCGGGTGCCCCGAGCTGACCACGGGTGGCCGTTGTGCGGCACACAAGCGGGAAGCAGCGAAAGACCGTGCGTCACGTGGCGGTGTGGTTTACACGACGCGTTGGCAGCGCATCCGTAGGGCGTACTTGTACGCGAACCCGTGGTGTGTGTTGTGTGGCCGGTCGGCGAACGTGGCGGACCATTTCCCGCTGTCACGACGCGAGTTGATGGCACGGGGCGAGGCGAATCCGGATTCCGCGAAGCATCTTCGGCCGTTGTGTGTCGCGTGCCATAACCGCGAAACGGCACGGTATCAGCCGGGCGGATTTGCTGCGGAAGCGAAATCCCGCCGTGAATCGGGTGAGCGTCCGTTGTTCTGAGCAGGGGGGTACTCCCTTCCCTGTCCGATCCTGAGCGAGAGGGAGGCGGAAATCTTTCACCGGAGCTGAAAGCATTTTTGGAACCCCAAATTGAACGCACCAAAAGAAAGTGAGAATTCGTGGCCGACCGATACCGGCCCATGTCCGCTGTCCAGCGGGCACGCGAAGGTAACCCGTCAAAGAAACCGATCAAAGAGGGAGTGATAATCCCTCGCGCGATCCTTACCGAGCCGGATTGGGGCGAGGTGTTCAAGACATCCTCCGATCCCGCTGTTGAATCAGCGAACGAGCGGTGCCGCAAGGTGGCATCTGTCGAATGGCGGCGCGTAGTACCGGTATTGGAAGCCGCCGCCGGTATTGGCGAGGTGGACCATGCGACCGTCAAGGATCTGTGCGTGTGTGTCGCGCGTATCGACCAGGCCGAGCGGGATCTTTCAGAGCGTGGGCTCATGGTGACCGCAGAACGCGGAACGGTGAAGAACGGCGCGGCCACCATCGCAGCGCAGTACCGGACCCAACTCGCCCGGTATATCAGGGAGTTGGGCCTCTCGCCGAGTGCACGAACCGCTATTACCGCTCCGGAATCCGATGATGACGACTCGGATATCTGGGACTGACACGCAGCACCGCACTGATATCAGAACAAGGAGAAATGAATAATGGCACTTACTCTTGCCGAATCCGCCAAGCTCACCGAAGACATGCTCAAGCTCGGCGTAATTGAAATGTTCATTCAGGAATCGCCGATCCTTGACCGCCTTCCGCTTATCAAAGTCCAAGGGAGTGCGTACAAGTATAACGAGGAATCGAAGCTTCCCGGTGTCGCTTTCCGCGCCGTGAACGAGGCATACCCGGAGAGTGTTGGTGCAGTCAACCAGCGGATCGAAACTCTCGCCATCCTCGGAGGTGACGCTGACGTCGACAAGTTCATTGTGCAGACGCGCAGTAATCTGAATGAGCAGCGCGCTATTCATACGCACATGAAGATCAAGGCTGCGTCGATCCACTTTTCTGATCAGTTCTTCAACGGTGACATCACCGTCAACCCGAAGGGTTTCGATGGTCTCCGTAAGAGGCTGATCGGCTCGCAGGTGGTCGATGCCGAGGGGCTTGCCCCGGTGGCAGATGGATTTTCGTTTTTCGATGCGCTGGATTCCCTGGTCGGGCGGGTTGGCGGACTCAGTGGATCGAACGGTGCCATCTATGCCAACAGTGAGATAATCGCCAAGATCAAGTCTGGGTTCCGGCGACTTGGCGGCAGCGAACTCCTTGTGAGCGACATCGGGGGAAAGCATGCCCCCACATGGAACGGTGTTCCCCTTCTGGATGCCGGCCAGAATCTCGACGGGACGGACGTTATCCCGCTGACGATCGGTGAGGATGGCAAAGAGACCAGCGACATGTACGCCGTCCGGTTCGGCGCGTCAGAGGCTGACACCGGGGTAACCGGTCTCACCAACGGCGGGATTCAGGCAACCGATTTGGGCGAGGCCCATGAAAAGCCGGTGTTCCGGACCCGGATTGATTTCTACTGCGGACTCGCCATGTTCGGCGGTAAGGCTGCCGCGCGCCTTACCGGAGTCCTGAACGGCTGATCGCATCGCAGAGACCCCGTACTAGTCTCCCTTGATCAGGGCGGCGGGTACGGGGCTCTCTTTTTTCAGTTCAGGCCCTGAGCGTCTTGGGGGTAATCAAACGTGCCCGCTCGTAAACATCGCGAGCTACGTGATTTTTGAGGTGCGGTTTCGCCAGTTGAAGCAGGTTCCGCATTCGCTGATCCGCCCTCCCGGACTGAATTAGCGGATAGTCGTCCAGTGCGCTACTCCATGTGGCGCAAGCTGCTTCCAAATGGCCAACCGCGAATTGCCGTTCGGCGAGAATGGCGCGCTCTTTCACGCGCGTTCGCCGATAGATGTCGTAGCGCAATTTGTCAGACTGCTGCATGGCTTCTACTGCTCCCACCACATCACCAAGCTCGTACCGAACCTGACTGGTATGGTAGTTCAATGCGGCCGGATCATAGGAACCGAAAATCTTCTGCTGGGATTCGGCCTTATCCATGGCGACTTCGGCTTCCCGCAGATACATCAAAGAATTCGAGCGGTCTCCGATTTGCGCTGCCGCATGGGCTTGCTGCCCGGCCAAGAAAGCGCGCATTCGAGGCCCAGCCTGTGGGGATGCTGCTGCGGCGGCATCGGCAAGCCGCATTGCGGCCTTTCCATGACCGAGGTCAACGGCCTGGACGCTCATTCCTCGCAGCGTGGTGCAGTATGTGAGATGGTCCTCTGACGCCCCTGCCAGTTCCAGGGCTTTCAGGTAATACTGTTGCGCCAGTCCGTGGATTCCCTCATCAACGGCCATGTATCCGGTGAGATAGCAAAGGTCCGAAGCTGCCGACATCATCGCTTTGCGGACTTCCTCGGGGGCATCGGCCTTAAGGTATGGGGCAACTGTGTTCACGAGGAATGCCGCCGCCATCGGCCGGGCATTCCTGCCCCCGAATTGGTCATCGAGTTCTGACACTTTCTCCGTCATGGCGATGACCATTTCAACTTCGTGCATCCCTATGCGCTGCGTTCTTCCGGTCTGGACGGCTTCCATTCGCCCCGCGACGTCCGGCCAGTTCGGAATGGTGAGAGCGACAGAGAATAGGCTTGCTCCGACAAAGCTTCGGCGGGACGGGTCCACGTCGTGCCTCCCCAAGTCGATCAGCCCTTCCACCGTATCCGGATAGGCGTTTGATTCTTTGGAGGGCGTGGGAAACCCTGCCTCGGCGCGCGTGACGGGGCGGAGCAGTCTCCGGGCGAACGCTTCCAAGATCAGCGGGCGGACGGATTCCTTGGGCAGCTGCCCCTTCAACCACTGGCTGACAGAGGGCTGTTGGTATTTGAGAGGAGTTCCCCGTTCGGTCCCGATGCGGTTGACCTCCTGGGCGAACTGACGCATCGTCCACCCGCTCTCGCGGTACAGCCGCTCAAGTGCTGTGTTCGACTCCAGTGTCCTCACTGCCCCATCCCCTCACAGCGGTCTTATGGCTCTTATGTCTTCACGCTGTGACAAGCGTAGCGCCGTGCGTAGTCGTCCAGTTGCCTAGAGCGAGTCGAGATCACTCCAGGAAGCGGGGCGACCATGGATGACCAGGGGACACCAGCGACGGCCCCCAGCAGCGACGCGGACCAGTTATACGAACTCATCCGGGCGGGGGGTTTCTGGCGACTTGCTCCGGACTGGGTACCGCGCACCGGGTACACAGTCCCCGGCAAGGGCGGGCTCCACCGGATGGCGGACAAGCTTCTTGCGCTCTCCGTACCGGGCCCGGGTGAGACGTGGTGAGCCCCACCAGCGGTCAGCCGGACAAGTCCGTGCTCCGGTGGCCACCGTGCCAGTGCGGACATCCCGAGTGCCCGGATAAGCCAGCGCCGACGGACAAGGGTGACGACGACAGGTCGCACAGCACCGTCATGGCGAGAATCCGCGCTCGGTTGGGGCAGCGGAACATTCGCTCAAGCGGGGGATATCCGTGAGCGATCAGCCAACGCCCTTGAGTCTCACCCTCGCGTACGCCCAACTCCGTCACCGGGCCGGCCAACTTGAACGCGCCATCGATGAGGCCCTGGACGAGCAGGTCTCACTGCGTACGCAGCTGATACTCACCGGGCTTCAAAAGCTTGACACCAAAGCATTCTTCGAGCGGGTTACGGGGCATCCCGCGCCGACCGTGGACGGTGCCGAATGACTGCCAAGAACTGCACAAAATGCAGGAAGCTGGAAACCGCAAAGCGAACCGCCGAACTCAACGGTCAACCCGGGGACGTCATCGACTGCATCGTGTTGCTGCGGAGACATCCCCAGCATGACGACCAGCCCGTCCCCCGGAAACCCGAGAAGGGCGAACTGTACTGGTGAAGATCCTCGTACGGCTCGTGTGCTGTGGGTGGGCGCTCGCCTGCCTGATTATCGCTGGGTTGATCGGGTGGTTCATCACTTTCGTAGCGACCCGCCACTCATGAACCCCCGTACCGGGCCCGTAATCGACCGGCGGGGACGGCCCCGGTACGGGCCCCGAAACGCCGCTCCGGTCACCCCCGTATCCAGGGCCGGAGCGGTCTCCCTTTGCCGGTGACGCAGAGCCCGGTAAAGGGTAGTCGGCAGAGCCCCCACTCTGCCGGTGGAGAGTCCCGTCCGTGCGTTACCCCCGGCGCATGGGCGGGGCTTTTCAATTGGAGCTGAACAATGCGTGTGTGCAACGCGACCGCCGAAATTCCCGTACGTGAAGCGGTGTTGGCAATCATTGCAGGGCAGGGTTCGGTGGTGCCTGATGATTTGGCGCTCCTTGACGACGCGGTTCGCTGTGAGCTTGCGCTTTGGCATGCCGACGAACACGCCGCCTTTGTCTGGGAGTGGGCGCACGACATGAGCACCGCGCTGTGGGCCCTGTGGAAGCCGGACGGCGCCGTACAGTTCGAGTCGCACTCATGGTGCGGAGTTCCCGAGGGCGGAACGGAAGCGGGGGACGCGTGCTTTCTCTTCCTGGAGCACTCGCGGGAGCACTCTTGGGAGACGTTCGACCCCGCCGCCAAGGAGGCAGTACGCCAGGCGCGGCAGATGTTCCCTCACTGGTTCTGGTAGGGGTAACGCCGTTCACGCAATCCAACGCGCGGATATTGCGGAGGGTGCTACCGTTCCCTCTCACAACAAAAAAGAGACCCCGGCGAGTGCTACCAACACTCCCGGGGCGTGGCCAACAGATTGGACCTGTTGACGTGCGTCACTCTATCGCGCGTGCCCTCGTGGCATGCCTGCGCCTCATCCTTGCCGCCATGCTGCCCGCTACCGGGAAGCGCCGAGCGGCCACCACCGCACCGAGCGTGCCCCCCGTCAGCCCCTGGACCAAGCCTTGGGCCGGACCAAGCTCGGCGGACGCACGAGCCGTCTTCCGCGCCAAAGAGCCCATGGCGCTCACACCCGTACAGCGGGAACGCCGCTACGCAGCGGGATTCGCTGCCCACGGTGTCGACTACCCGTACACCGGGCACGGCGTCCACCAGGTCCGTACGGCGGTGACCGCGTGAACGCCCTCACGGAGACGTGCGGCGCGCAGCGTCCCGGGTTCGAGGGGCGACCGCACATCGGAATCAACAGCCTCCCGTGCTTCCTCGGTACCGACCATGAGGGCTGCCACCGCAACGCATGGGGGCAGTCGTGGGAACGCGTTCCTGTCCCCGACGTCAACGTCCCGGATGTGGTCTGCGTTGCGTGCGGGAACCCGACCGGTGCCCCGATAGAGATCGGCTACGTGGAGCGCGTGAGCGGCCCCGGATACGTCCAGCACGTATGCCCTGACTGCCTCTACGAACGCCCCGCGCTTCCCACCCCCAGCGAACAGCTACGGGCCATGTAGCCCCGCCGCAGACGGCGGACCAGCCCCGTTCGGCCACGTGCCGGGCGGGGCTTTCGTATGCCCCGACCTGGTGTTTTCCCACCTCCCAGGGTGTAGCGTCTACCGGGGGAAGGGTTCCCAGGGAAGGAAGGATCGTTGCCCGGCCCGGCTGCTGGCTGCCGGGCTGGTTCGCCCTGCGGGGCGCGCGGTCTCTGCATGGGGTGGTGGCGCGT